>JAYTCQ010000221.1:0-30344 GCA_043736395.1 Blastocatellia bacterium
GCAAACAGGCCTCAACGTAGGCTTCGTCGTCTGTGAGAATGGTGCGAATTACTTCCACTAATTTCATCATCGGCACTGGATTGAAAAAATGCATGCCGACAAATCGGCGTTGTCGTTCGTGGCTGGTCGCGGTCATCATTTCGGTGATGGAAAGTGATGAAGTATTAGAAGCGAAAATCGTTTCCGGTTTACACAGCGCATCAAGTTTCGCGTACGTTTCGCGTTTGATGTCGAGATTTTCGATGATTGCTTCGATGATAATGTCGCAGTCGGCTAAGGCCTCGAG
Organism: Blastocatellia bacterium; assembly: GCA_043736395.1. Taxonomy (GTDB): domain Bacteria; phylum Acidobacteriota; class Blastocatellia; order RBC074; family RBC074; genus JAFDVL01. The sequence continues at coordinate 287 of JAYTCQ010000221.1, forward strand.
TTGCTTCGAACTAGACAGATTTGCCAGTGCGGTCGTTTGTTGATCAGCCGTCATGGAACCGCGTTCGACGAATTTTGCCAATGACGACTCAATGCTTTTGAGGCCTTTATGCAAAGCTTCCTGATTGATTTCGACGAGCGTGACCTGATGATTGGAAACGGCGGCAATCTGCGCAATACCTGATCCCATGAGGCCTGCGCCGAGGACTCCGATTGATTTGATGGACATTGGATTTACCTACCTGGTTGGAAATGGGCGAACAAGAAAGGCGCGGACAAAGCAAGACACAACGATCAACGTACAGAGGATGATGATGAATTTTTTGTTCTGCGGTTTCTCTTCTTCACCGGGAACGAGCATTGGAACAGCGAAGCCGAGTAAGCCACCACTGACCAGTCCGAAAATATGCGCTGAATTATCAATTCTATGCCCACCGCCTGTTGAATTACTCATAAATCCGTAGATCAAATTTATGGCGACAACTTGAATCATTCCCGGCCCCAGCGCTTTGCGAAACCCTTCCGGTAATTGGCGGCGATATTTATAACTGACGGCGAGCGAAACACCTACTAAACCGAACAATGCGCCGGAGGCTCCAGCTCCGATGGCATTATTTTTATAATACAGATCACTCACCACACTGCCGATGACGCCGAAAATTCCAGTGATTAAATAAAGAATAAAGAAGCGCGCCGGGCCAAATAATTTCTCAATCGTGGGGCCGACGTTCCACAGCGTATAGGAATTGACGGCTAAATGTAAAATACCAATATGGATGAAAATTGGAGTGATGAAACGAAACCATTGGCCTTGCTGAAGCATGAGCGCATTAATTTTTGCGCCAAAATTTAGCAGGACTGGAAAATCGTTTCCTGATGACAGCATGACACTAGGTCTGGCACTCACCATTACCATTAAGGCAAAAATCAGAATGTTAAATCCAAAAATGACATAGGTCAGCCAGACGCGACGCGCCTGAAAGGCTTCGACAAATTTCCATTGAGCGAATTGTTCTTCGGTTGGTTCGTTAATCACTTGACCTACAGCTTATCAATTTTTGCGGCGAGGATAAAATCGCTTTGATGAAGGCCGTCAATTTTATGCGTCCAAATTGTGATTTCGACTTTGCCCCAGGCGAGGAAAATGTCGGGATGATGGCCTTGTTTTTCAGCCAGTTCTCCGACCAGATTCGTAAAAGCCAGCGCGGATTTAAAATCAGGAAATTTGAATTCCTTTTGCAGATGATGTTCGGCGATGACTTGCCAGTGATTGCCAAGTTGCGTCATTAATTCGGCAATCGCAGCGCTTCCCAGCGGTGGAATTCCACCACGGCACGGTTCACAGGTTTGAGCAGATAATTCAGACATAAAATCGGTTGTCCTGATAAATAAATTTTCGTTGTGAGGGGCATGATCGTACAACGAAAACCACCGGTAAGAAAGTTCGCGGTTCGCAGTAGGCAAAAGTTCGCAGTTTACAGAAGCGATAATTCGCAGGTTACTGTGAACTGTCTTTACTGCGAACTGCGAACTTTCCTGCTGCGAACTTTCCTACAATCCATATTTCAGGCGATTAAGTCCAAAGGTTTCGAGCTGTCCCAGCGATGCGAGCACGGCGTGAAAGTGTAGACTGGGAAGATATTCGATGGCATCAAGTACTAAGTTTTCAGGTGAAGATTCATCTTTAGCAATAATAAAGGCGCAACGCCAACCGCGATTAACAATAGAAAAACAATCAATGCGGTAATAATGGTTAAATTCACTAAGCTCATAAGGCGCTAATTGGGTTGCAGCTTTCGTAATGCTTGTCACTTCCTGAAACTGATACTTCATGCACACCTGTTTAGTGAGGATCACAGGGCACGATTCCATTGATGGGGATTCTCCTTAATTTAATTTTTTTGTGTTGTCAGCCGACTGCCCCGTTGTCGGTTGCCCTACCTATAAATGGTTAATCCCTAAAGAATCCCAGACTAAATTTCACAATTCTAGCAACTTTCTTACATAAATGTGACTTGCGGGAGGTTCCGCCTATTCGTCGTTTATATTCAGCGAGAGCTATGAGAATTATCTGAAACTAGCAATTACAAAGTTAGTTTATTGAATTTGAGAGTTGCAAAATAGAAAGGTACAGGATTATGAGATTTAGACCAGTAATGACAATTATTCTTTGTGGTGCAATGACATTCGCGGCACAGGCAGGTTCAGTTAGCTACGATCAAATTCAAGCATCGCAGAATGCGGGGCAAACACAGACTTCAGCTTCAGTTCCATCAACTTCGACAGATCAAATTACGGTCGAAAGTCTGGAACATCCCGAATTTGTAAAGTTGGCAGATGGCAGAATTATTCCTTACGGCCCGGGCGTTTCGTGTTCTGATTCCTGTGTGGGAGCAGATATTCTTGAGAAAGAAGGCTTTAATAAAAAATGGTTGTACGCTGTCCCTGTTATCGCGGGCATCGCAGTTGTTGGTGTCTACTTAGGCAGCAAAGACGCCGCGTTGCCACGCACGAATGTTGATGGGGTGACGAAAGGCCCTGATACTCCGGTCGTGCCAAATGATCCCAATACGCCAACGACTCCTTCAGATCCTTCAAATCCTGGTCAGCCGCAGCCTGTTCCAGAACCAGCGACGATTGCTTTGATGAGTGCCGGGATTGCGTTAATGGGACGCAAGAAAGTGCGCGAAATGATAAAAAAAAGTTAAGAATTAAGTCGAATTGATAAGAATGAAAAAGCCGCCAATTGTTGCACTGCTAGTGACAATTGGCGGCTTTGATTTTTTTGAAATGAAGTTTCTTAAATAAAAACTACAGTTTGAGAATTTGGAATCTCGAATCTTCCACGACAGCGAGTATTCGGACAATTCAACATGTCGTCAACGCGCACCATATAATCACGAGCATTATTATATTTTGCACGGAGATATTCATCCGCCCCACGCGGCAAGGTAGGTTTTTTCGAACGTCGCAGCCAACGAATTTTAAATTCAGAATTCTGCCGACATTTCGGACAAGTATAGTTCGCGCTTTTGAGTTCCTGCTTCTCTGTGTATAAATCTCTTTCGTCCATAGCGATATAATTATCCTTTGCGCGCAGAAAGGCAAGGAATGGTTGGAGCCAAAATCATCGTACGCTTCCCATTAATTTTTTAATGGAAGGTGTTAGGAAAAATAAAATTACTGCTGCCAACACAGGAACAGCAGCTACCTTGCTGAAAAGCGAAACCAATTTATCGGCGGATTCGCCACTAAAAAATCCTGCCGCTTCACCTGCCAAAAAATTTCCGAAGGAAATTGAAAGAAACCAAACTCCCATCATTAATCCGGTTAATCTGGGCGGAGCCAGCTTTGTAGTCGCGCTCATTCCAATTGGGCTGATGCACAATTCACCAATGGTGTGACAAAGAAAAACTCCCATCAACCACGAAGTACCAACTTTGCTACTGCTCGATAATTGCAACGAAGCAAGCATCAAAATCAATGCGCCAGCTCCGGCGAGAAATAATCCGATGGAAAATTTCATTGGACTCGAAGGCTGTTTATTCGCCAGCTTCAACCACAGCCAGGACATTACTGGAGCCAATAGAATCAGGTACATCGAATTCACAGACTGAAACCAGCCCGTTGGGAATTCATTATCATTTGGGTTTAAAATTTTTACAGCTCGGAACGAATTAAGTAACCATTCTCGTGAGATGCTTCGATCTGTAAAGTCACGCGCGAAAAGATTAAAACTGGAACCCGCCTGTTCGAAGACCGCCCAAAAAATCACAGCAAATAAAAACAATAAAACGATCACAGCGACAGGTTTTTTTTCTTCGGTTTTTAGAAAGCTAGTGAACAACCAACCTAAGAAGACCAATAAAATTGTCAGCATGATGTATCCGCGATTTTTCTGAATAACATCTGGGCCGAAATATAGCAGCACTACTACCGCAACAATAGAAAACATTAATCCTGCTCCGAATAAAGCATTTTTTCGGATTTGTTCTGCCGGAAAATTCGGAGGATTTCCGATATGCGCAAGGCGATCACCGCTTAATTTGTACTGAATTAATCCCAGCACCATGAATACACCTGCTGTTCCGAATCCGAGGTGCCAGCTAATTTTTTCTCCTAAAAAACTGCATACTAACGGAGCCAGAAACGCGCCAGTATTTATTCCCATATAAAAAATCGAGAATCCGGCATCCCTTCGTTGATCAGTGGGACTATAAAGACCACCAACCAATGCGCTGACATTTGGCTTGAGTAATCCAGTACCCAGTACGATTAATACGAGTCCCAAATAGAAAGTCGGGAGTGATGGAAACGCAATTGAGAAATGTCCGAGGGCGATAATGCAGCCTCCCCAAAAAACAGCATTTCTGCTACCGAGAACATTATCTGCAATCCATCCACCTGGAAGTGACATTAAATAAACAGAGCCTGTATAAGCACCATAAATTGGTCCAGCTTTAGTGTTGCTAAACCCAAGTCCGCCACTTGCAATTGGAGCTGTCATGAATAGCATTAATAGTGCTCGCATCCCGTAATAACTAAACCGTTCCCACATTTCCGTGAAAAACAGAGTTGTTAATCCGCGCGGATGTCCGCCAATTCCAGTGTTGTCTGACAGAGTGTCCAGGTTACTCGCTTCAGGGTTCATATTTTACCTAGTTGATTGGATGGGAAATTTTGTTTGTCACTTCTGACGTGGGACATTCTAATTCACAGGCGAAAAAATTGGTACTACCTGCAATGATTTATAAGACAACGGTTAACGTAAAATTTATGCTCGCAATACTTTTATCGAAATGATATATTTCTCTTGCCAGTTTTATTCCCCCCTTTATTCGCTTAATTGTAAAAGCAACTTCACTTCTTCCCGAATGCTTTTATCAACTATAACTGTATGTGAAAGGATCCTCATCAATGCAAAAAATATTATTAGTACTTGCGTTCATCTCACTTTGCCCCGCCTTCGTTTTGGCTCAGGATGATGTCTCCGCCGTTGAAGTTTTCGGTGGATATTCATACCTCCGAACTGGAACTTATGATCAGGATAGTCACGGCTGGAACACCGCGATTTCCATCAATGCAAGCAAGCATTTTGCCATCGCTGCCGATTTCGCCGGACATTATGATCGGTACAGCAAAAATGGCGCGAATGTTAATACGTCAATTCACACCTTCCTGTTTGGCCCTCAGGTAAATTTTCGAGCTTCGGAAAAAGTAAATCCGTTTGTCCATGCTTTGTTTGGAGTGGCTCATCAAAACGTGACCGCCAAAACTGCTTTGACTAAAATTTCCAGTAAGCAAACCGGATTTGGAATGGCGTTAGGCGGAGGTTTGGATATTAGATTAAACGATTCTGTTTCGTGGCGAATGTTCCAGGCGGATTATCTTTTGGCTCGTTATCAGGATCCGTTTACAGTCCCGCTGAAGAGGCGTAATATTCATAACTTCCGGTTATCTACCGGATTGGTATTTCAATAATTGCCCCTGAGTTTGATCGAATATGAATTTAAAAAGACCCGCTTGTTACAGGCTTCCCTCCTCCTGTCGAGCGGGGTTTTTCGTTGTCGGGATGGGACTGGTGTTGGTGGTCGGATTCGCTCAGACGTTGCAGCCAACCAAAACAATCGAAAATATTTCGGCTTCCAAAAGTTTATTTGAAAAGGGAAGCGCCATCGTCAAACAAGCTGAATTGACTGTGCTGAGCAAACTTCCAGGCAGTGTCGAAAAGGGAATCTTACTATTCCAAATTGCCGCTTCGGATTTTCATCAGACGGGCGAATTTGAAGCTGAAGCTCTAGCTTGGCATCGAATTTCACAGCTTTCCACTACGCTTGGATTTTCTTACAACGCGAAAGCCGCTGCCGAAAAAGCGTTGATGATTTTGCGTGTCAGAACCCTGCCATCTTCATCGGCAATCTCTGCGATTGGCAAAGCGCAGGCGGCGCGCGCGCAATTGACGCTCGGAAGAATTTATCTGGAAACAGGTGATGCCCAACAATCCTTAAAATCGTATTACGACGGACTCGGCTTAGCTTTGGAAGCGAGACTTTCGCGAGAAGCCGCTGCCGCCCATGTGGCGATTGGGTTATTAGCCGCACAAGCCGGAGAATTGGATATAGCGATTCAAATGACGGCGAATTCTCTGGAGCTTTGGCGTAGCGCGAAAGATTTTGACGGCGAAGCAATGAGCTTAAATAATCTAGCCAGATTTTTTGAGCGCAAAGGCGATCTCGAACGAGCCGCCGAAGCTGATGAACTCGCCGTCAAAATTAATCGTCTCCGCCACAACACTAAAGACGAACAATTTTCGTTAATGGAATCAATGCGTATTAATTTGATTCTTGGAAAATACGATGCAGCGGCTTACGCATCAGAGCAACTGGCTGGAATTGCCAAATTGAATCAAGACCCCAAAAAAGAAGGCGAACACCTGATTTCATTGGCGATGATCGAAGCGCGACGGGATAATTTAACCTCTGCGTATCAACTTCTGCTCAAGGCTTTGATCGTCTCAAATGAAAAGGAAACAACGCAGCAAATCAGCGAAGTAAAAGCATTACTCGAAAATCGCCAACCACTTGTTGAGGTTGATCGTGAGCAATTATTAGCCCTCGCGGAGCTAGAAACTGAACGAAAGGATTTCGCCGCCGCCTATCAATTATTGCTCAAGGCCTTAGTTGTAAATGGAAGAGAATCCGATGTCAAAGGTGTCGAACTAAATACGCGGATTAAGGTGATGGCAGAAAAAATTGAAGAAAAACAAAAACGCGAAGAAACTAGAACTCGGTAGCGACGCGACTGAGATTATTCGTGCTATTCACGCTCTCAATAAAAATTTGATTCAGAGACGGTTCAACTAATTCAAAACGGCTGATGCTGGCTCCGGCATTGACCAAACGATGGAGTAAATCCTGTGGATTTGCTCCATTTTGCATGGTGATTTGCAGTTGATGATTGAGCGGCGCGATATTTTTTATCAAGAAAGTATCAGCTAAAATCTCGCCGTAGTTTTCAGCTTCAAGCGCAACTTTTTGCTCACTCTGCTTCAGCAAAAATTCACGTTTGACGGCACGGAGTTTTCCACTCACGATGCTCCGTCCGCGATTGACGAGGCAAATCGAATCGCACATCTGTTCCGCCTGTTCCATCAAATGCGTGGAGAAAATAATTGTCTTTCCTCGCGCCTTCATTTCCTGCACAATTTCTTTCAGCAAATTCGCATTGATCGGATCAAGTCCGGAAAATGGTTCATCTAAAATTACCAGATCAGGATCGTGCATGATCGTCGAAATGAATTGCACTTTTTGCTGCATTCCTTTTGAGAGTTCTTCCCACTTGCGATTTTTCCATTCGGATAATTCGACGCGCTCCAACCATTGGTCAACAACGCTTTTGACCTTTGTTTTCGGGACTCCTTTTAATAAGGCGAAAAATTCCAGTTGCTCGCCAACCTTCATTTTTTTATAAAGTCCGCGATCTTCCGGCAAATATCCGACGCGGTTTTGCAGCTCCGCGCTCATCTTTTCGCCGAACAAAAATACTTCGCCTTTGTCAGGCACGGTGATGTTCACGATCATCCGAATCGTAGTCGTTTTGCCTGCGCCATTCGGGCCGAGCAATCCAAAAATTGATCCAGGTTCGACTTCGAGTGACATTCCATCCACTGCCATGAAATTGCCGAAATATTTGCTAACGTTACGGACTGAAATTGTAGAAGTCATAAGAGCAGGTGTCAGTTGTCGGGAGTTAGGCGTCAGATGTTCGTGGGATACTTCCCTGACACCCGACACCTGTCCCCTGTCACGTACTAAAGCGGTCTCACCCAAACATTTCGAAATCTGGTCGGGTTGTTGTGATCCTGTAATTTGATCGGGCCTTTCGCGGCATGGGCAATGTACACTGCCGGTTTATCATTGAAAGTCTCGCCGTAAATTTCAGAATTATTCTGAACGAGGACTCCATTTTGCAGCACGGTCATCCTGGCTTTTTTCGTAGCTTTGCCCATTTCATCAAACTTCGGAGCCGTGAAAATTACATCATACGTTTGCCACTCACCCGGCTTGCGGCATACGTTCACGAGCGGTGCATGTTGTTTGTATATTGATCCGGCTTGACCGTGAAAATACGTCGGATTTTGATAGGAATCAAGCACCTGCAATTCATAATGTCCCATCAAAAAAACGCCACTGTTGCCGCGCCCCTGACTCTCGCCTTTAACTTCGGCAGGCGTAGCGAATTCGATGTGCAACTGGCAATCACCAAATTCCTGCTTCGTAGCAATGTCGCCGGATTTCGGAGCGACTTCCATAAAGCCATCTTTGACATTCCATTTGGCGTCGCTGCCGTCTTTTAAAGTTTTCCATCCGGATAAATCTTTGCCGTCAAAAAGGACAATCGCATCAGATGGTGGATCGCCGACTTTAGCTGCGGGAGTAATGACAACAGGTTCTTTTTTGGGCGGGTCAAATGGCTTAAGTTCCTGGCTAATCGCTACGATGCCGAATGCAGCTATGATGATGCAAGCAATGAAAATCGTGGGTTTGTTCAATTTCATAAATTCTCCTTATTAGTTTCGGGTTTTGAGTTCCGAGGAGGAATGAAGGAATCAGTTTCTCAAAACATGAAACTTCAACCTCGAAACTCTGTAGCGAAGTGTAGCGAAAGATGTTTCGGAAAGCGAGAATGATAAATTCGAAGCAAAGAAAAGTCTTGAAAAATATTTATTCCCAAAATTAAAATTGTTGTGACCATTGACGCAACCTTAGACTAATAGTAATTTTAATTCACAGGAAATTAAATCCCACGTGCTACTGGAATAGCGTCCTCTTTCTGATGCGCTCTCCTCACGCGGCAACGCCGAAATGGTACAGCGTTCCCATGTTATTCCGTGTTCGAAAGATGGACAATTCTCTTTTAATAATGGAAAACGAAATATCCTGATTTGCGTTCCTTTCAGAAAACTTTGAAATACAAGGATACGCTGACATGCGATTGACTCAAGGATAGATTGACAGGAAAGCGAACGAAACTAGATTGAACTCATTCATTACTAGAAAAGGCGATTTTCCAGTACATTTGCTATCTTGATCGCATAGAACGTTAAGATGAGTAAACTGTTTTTTACAGCGTAGCGCTTTTCCAGACTTTTAGATTCACCACTTCCCCTAATTTAATACAGAAAACCTTTGTTCCACTTACAAAGTTGACCTGTTGTCAATAATTACTACCTCAATGGGCAAAGCTGTGCCAGGGCCAATACCTGACCATTGGTGCCCCAATTTATTTCTTTTCTACTTTCACAACAGTAGATTTATTTCAGGAGAGTGTGCAAATGAAAACTAAGCTCAAGCAGCTTAAGAAAATGACATGGGGAATTGCCTGTGTCGTGCTAGCAGTTTTAGCGATAATCTTTGTGCAGGATCGCCTCCGATCTGCCCAAGCGTCGCAAGCAGCAACAGCAACCAAGACAAAATCGTCTGACAGTAATTACGATATTCGTGAAGAGTTGAGTGATGAGGCGCAAACCGTGAAGAACCGCCACAACCAAAAACTCAATGCATCTCAAAAACAGCGAAAGGCGCAGCTTGCGTCCGCGCGGCAAAGGGCCAAAACCAATTTGTCAGGACAGATTCCCGGACTTGAAGTGCAGCTCAGTAAAACCGGATCAGCAGAAATTGTTGGGGTTGAGAACGGCCCCAGAAAAACTTTGACGCGGGGATCAGCCGAGGATCACGAAAAGATCGTTCGTGACTTTGTCAGTAAGAATGCGGACTTGTACGGGTTGACCGCACAGCAAGCCGCGCAGCTAAAAAAGATTTCGGCGTACACAAATCCGAACGGAAACATGTCGTGGGTGGAACTGCGACAAGAGATCAATGGAGTCCCGGTTTTTCAGGGTGGAATGTTAGGCGCGATGACAAGAAATGGCGAATTGCTTCGGACGGCAGGTAGATTGGCTTCCTCGGTTGTAGATAGCAGTACAGTTACTAGCAATTCCACCGAAGCCGCCGCTGCTGTGGTCAAAGCCGCTGCCACAATTGGCATGACCATCAACTCGGCAGACCTGGTTCTCAAAGAATCATTACCCGATGGCACAAGTTTTATTTTTGAGCCTGGCCCCTTTGCCGATGAGATCAAAGTAGAGACAGTGTATTTTCCGCTGGAGGAAGGCCTTGTCGCTAAAGCGTGGTCAATGGTGTTGTGGCAGGAAACCCCAGCTTATTACACCATCGTTGACGCAGAAAGTGGTGACCTGCTTTGGCGCAAGAACATTACCAACGAACAGACCCAACCGGCGACGTTCTCAGTCTATGACGGAGACAGTCCGTCACCACTGTCTCCGACCAATGCCTTTCCAGGCTCAGGGATTCAGGGTGCGGGGATTGCGCGCACAAATTTTACCCTCGTCAGTGAATTGCCAGCTTTTAATAATTTGGGTTGGATCACTGATGGCGGCAACACGACCACTGGCAACAACGTTGATGCCGGATTGGACGTTGTTACACCTAACGGGATTGATGCAGCAGGTCGGCCTACTGGTTCACCTGCCCGCGTCTTCGATTTCCCCTATAATCCTGGGCCGCTTGGCGGTGATGCTCCCAACGGAGCGAATTATCGGGCAGGCGCTGTCACGAATCTGTTCTTCTGGTCAAATCGTTATCACGACCGCCTTTATGAAGTGGGATTCACCGAAGCATCAAGAAACTTTCAAGGGAACAACTTTGGGCGGGGCGGTGCTGGTAACGACTTTGTGCGCGCTGAAGCGCAGGATTTTAATGGCACCAACAACGCCAATTTCTCAACGCCTCCAGATGGTACGCTGCCCCGCATGCAGATGTACCTCTGGCCTGGCCCGAATCCTGATCGTGATGGTGATCTGGATATAGAAATCGTTATCCACGAACTAACGCACGGCACATCGAATCGCTTGCACAGCAATGCCAGTGGCTTGAACGTGACAATCAGCGGTGGGATGGGCGAAGGCTGGTCCGATTTTTACGCCCGCGCGATTCTATCTTCGGCGGATGAAAATGTTGATGGGATTTTCACCATGGGCGGTTATGCCACCAACCTGGCAATTGCGGGCTACACAGACAACTATTATTACGGCATCCGACGCTTCCCCTATGCTGTAAAAACAAATGTGGGGCCAAACGGCAAGCCGCATAACCCCTTAACCTTTGCTGACATTGACCCGAACAAAATTGATCTGACGGACGGCGCTTACGCGCGTGGCCCGTTCGGACTTGGCGGACGTTTGGGAGCCGTTGCCGTGCATAACATCGGCGAACTCTGGTGTATGTCATTGCTGGAAGTGCGCGCGCGTATCATTCATCGAATGGGTTACGTGGCAGGCAATCAGCGGATGATGCAACTTGTGACCGACGCGATGAAACTTGATCCGGTAAGTCCAAACCTGCTCGATGGTCGTAACTCACTGTTAACAGCGGATGTGGCATTTGGTAGCGAAGACGCGCTGGACATTTGGGCGGGCTTTGCCACTCGTGGCATGGGCTTGGGCGCAAGCATTGTTTCCGCCACGAACCATAACACAAAAGAATCCTTTGATTATCCGATTCCAGGGATGGGCGCGGTGACTGCAACCGATTCCACGTGCGATGCGAATAATACTCCGGATGTGGGCGAAGTTATGTCGCTTTCGATACCGCTCACCAATCCACTCACACAAGACCTGACAGGTGTCTCGGCGCAAGTAGTCGGCGGCGGCACAGCCAGCTACGGAACTATCGCATCTGGCGCGACCGTTTCGCAAAACATCAGCTACCGCATTCCAACCGGCTCTGTTTGCGGCAGCAAATTGACAGTGAGCGTAATCGTCACCAGCAATCTTGGTGTAGAAACCAAGACTTTCCCGTTACAGCTTGGCACTCCTACCTCAATCTTCGCCCAGAATTTTGACGGCGTGACCGCGCCCGCGCTGCCCGCCGGATGGACAACCAGCACAACCGGTTCACAGCCTTTATGGGTGACATCAACGACGGCCAGCGATACTGCCCCGAATGTGGCGTCTACGACCTTTGCGGCCACGACAGGGATTAACCAACTGCTCACTCCCAGTATTGCCCTGACTAGCGGAAACGCTCAACTGACCTTCCGTCACAGCTACAATTCAGAATTTGCGTGGGACGGCGGTGTGCTTGAGATCAGCATCAACGGCGGCGCGTTCACGGACATTGTAGATGCGGGCGGAAGCTTTGAGACCGGCGGATACAATTGGGCCTTGAATCGTACGGCGGACGGAAACACGAACGCACTACAGAGCCGCGCGGCCTGGACTGGAAATTCCGGCGGCTTCATCACGACGACAGCAAACCTGCCCGCAGCGGCGGCAGGGCAGAACATCCAATTGCGGTTCCGTGCCGGATCGGATAGCAGTACCACGGTGACGAATTCGCATTGGCGCGTTGACAGCATTGTGCTGAATCAATTCCAGTGCGCCTCCATCCCGACGACTACTTCGAGTGTCACCGCGACGCCAACCCAGTATAGCGATCAGACAACCCTGAGTGCGACAGTCAGCGCGGGCTGCACTACGCCAACCGGATCAGTCCAGTTCAGCGTCAACGGTAGCCCGGTAGGCTCCGCGTCAGTGAACAGCAGTGGTATTGCCTCATTAGCAGTTACGATTAACCTGCCAGCAGGCAGCTATGCTGTCGCTGCCTCGTTTGTCAGCTCAAATCCGTACTATCAGAATAGCTCTGGTGCAGGGACATTACTTGTGAGTAGGGAAAATGCGGTGGTAACGCCATCCGCATCAAATCCAACGGCAGTCAAAGTCAACACGGCAGGAGGCACGGCTGGCCCCATCACAATCGCGGCGGCAATCGTCGAAGAGAGTGATGGCAGTCCGGGCAATATCTCCAATGCTGTTCCCGTTACGATTACGTTGTCCCCCGTGGGACCAGGTTCTTCTTACACACAAACCGTGCCGAGTGGCAGTGGCGGTGGTGTAGGCGGGACGCTGAATGTCAGTGCCACGTTCACGAACGTAGCAGTAAACGTTTACGACGTGACGATTTCCATCGGCGGAAATTATTACACAGGATCGGGGAATACAGTGCTGGCGGTGTATGACCCTTCACTTGGTTTCGTTACTGGTGGCGGTACGATTATCCATAATGGGTACTTGGCTAATTTTGGCCTCAACATCAAATACCTCAAGAATGGAAATGCGCAAGGATCGCTGCTTTATATCGAGCACCGTCCCACGGGGGACGTGAAGGTGAAGAGCAATGCGTTGCAAACGCTTTCGATTGCGGGTAACACCGGAATCGCCTTAGGCAAAGCGACGCTTAATGGGGTTGGAAATTACAGTTTCCGCGCCACAGTCGTAGACAACGGCGAGCCGGGCATAAACGATCAATTTGGACTTCAGCTTACGTCCCCAGGTGGAAGTGCTGTCTCGGATCTGACGTTCCTCCCCATCACCTTAACCGGAGGTAATATTCAAGTACCGAAAAACTAAACAAATCAAAAGAAATACGGGGAAGTCTCGTCAGGTTTGGAAGAATTACCAGGGACTGACTGACTTCCCCATTTTTTCGGACTTTCATTAAGCTTTCAGAGAATTGCTGCTCGATCATAATCTAGTCCTATGTTGGGGAGATGAAAATTCAAATCCAAAAACGCTATAGTATTAGCTAACCGAATTGTAACTCATGTTACGCGGTCGAAATCTTGGATTTACGCTTGACATTAAAAATACACGCTTTTAATAAGGGTTTTGAAGATCACCCATTTGGCATAACTTTTTCGTGACTAACGACTTACCAAATTGTCAAGCGCGCAAGCCCTGATTTTGCAGGCACTTGAAAAAATCAAATGAAAAGCTTATTTTTTCACCGCGTAACATGAGTTGTAAGATACGATGGTTTGTCTCGGAGGCATATCGAGTATGAGCATTAAAATATTTCTTGTTGTGATGATGGCAATATTCAGTTGTTCACAACGATCCGGTGTGGCACGAAGTCTGGCAATGGATCAGGAATTCGATCTCAAGATCGGGCAGGAGCTATCGGTTCCAGACGCAGACCTGACTATTAGTTTTGATTCGGTAGCGGAAGACTCACGATGTCCACTAGGCGTAAGTTGTATCTGGTCAGGGAATGCGGCAGTCATTGTAAAATTAAGAAAAGCCAAAGGGGATTCTTCTACTGTCAAACTTAATACGGATGTGGAACCGAAGGAGTACGCCATTGGGGCATATAAGCTCATTCTCGTCCGTCTGACTCCCTATCCAAAGCAAGATGTGAGCATCAAGAAAAAAGATTATGTGGCTGTGTTTGTGGTCCGGAAGGCGTCCTGATTGGTTTGATTCAGGAATAGATTGCTAAAACCTTTAGTCGTTCAGGTCATCATTTTCGTTGGAATACAAAGCGCCACATTAACCCTGCGAGAGGGGCTGTTCGGTCCAAGTTTATTTCCGAGGGGCGAAGCGTTAGTGAAAACGGCTTTTCAACTAAGACGAATAGAATAGTAGATGAAACAAACGTCAAAAGAAAAGCCAGTGGTAACCAAACCCAGAAACAAAATTGAGGCGTCAGCCACGATGGGCACGCGACACTTAAAAATTTAACCATCGCTTTGAGCGTCAGGCCATGAATTAAATAATAGGAATAACTAATGTTACCCGGCCATCGAATCAGGCTCCAGGAGAAGACCTTCTGCGCAACTGTACCAGCTTGAAAAGCGATCAAAAGTAAGAGACCAAATCCAATAAATAACGTTGGTATCTTGGCATACCAGTTATGGTCAAGAAAGAATTTATAGGCTGGAAAGCTCAATAAAACGAGGACAGTGAAAAACACTTCTATCCCAGGATATTTTAGGACGGATAAGTTTTGAAATTTTACAATCTCGTAGACCATAATACCCGCCACAAACATTACTAATCTCGGATGAACATACCATTGGCAACAAAATAGAATGAGAGCTGCGACACCCAAAAAGAAAACTATTCGACGACTGCTTTGCCAGTTGCGCATCCCGGTAAATCCAACGATAAACGGAATCACCAAATAAAAGAAAAGTTCGTAACTCAACGACCAGGAAACAGTAATGATCGGGTTAATCGGGAACACGCCGGGAAGCAATAAAACATTGGCAACAATATATGTAAATCCATTCCAGAACCCGGATGGAATTTTACTTTCCAATGGAAAGACTTTGCTGAAAATCAGGTAAATTGTCAGGACAAATAAAAAGGTTGGGTAAATACGTTGAACTCGTCTCTTAATAAACTTGCGATAGTCTACTGATTTTGAAAGCACAGCTCCATAAATCAAATATCCACTCAGTGCAAAAAATAAATCTACTCCACAATTTCCTGCTACCGCCGCGTAACTCACGATATTGAAAAGCACCGACGAGCCAGCAAGATAATCACTGAAAATCGCACCGAAATGCACAAGGAAAACAAGTCCTACTGCTAAACCTCGCAAGCCTTCCATCGCTAGAATTCTGGGAGTTGTTGCTGAATGCTCTGGCTCATAAATATTTGATATTTTTGAAAGATGTCGCCCAATAAAAGTCTCCATGAAATACACCAGTCCTTGAAATCAATATCGATAGATCAAGCAAAATCTGCCTTGATTTATCGATAAAATTTAGAGTGAGAAAATTGAACTGCTCAAGATAGAGGGGCTGGCTAAATAGTTGCAGAATGCCGGAATAAACAGGGGATTTTATTGGGGATAAGTACAATTTCAAATGTACTTACAATAAAAATTGTAAACCATTTACAATTTGCAGCAAAGTAATAATTTTTCTTTTTTATTGGTTTGACAGGGGGTAACGAGGGTAAACGGTTCTTGAGTGTCATTTGGTAAGCTTCGAATGGATTCGCAACATAGAAAAATCAGAGTCTGGTCGCTTCGGGAGAGAATTCTTGATATTCTGATTAAGTTGTTGGTCTTCAAAGCTACCAGCAGTTATAATCGGAGAGTTCGCTGTTCGGTTCCCTCATTCTTTTGTCAAATTCTTTTTTCGGATTTGGAGGCAGTCATGTCTGACAATAGCCAGTTATCAAATATTATTAATACTGTCCGTTTGCGTCGTCGGACGTTAGCAATTTTTAAAGGTACAGCAGTGACAATCGCATTTGCAGCAGGGATGCTGTTGCTGATTGCATTTGCAGCGTATCGCTATCGCTACCACAACGGAACGCTGATCGGATTGCGCTTTGCGGCGATCGCGGGATTATTGGCTTCAGCGTATTTCTTCCTCGTTCGTCCACTGCGGCAAAAACTCTCTGATTTGAAAATTGCCCGCCTCATCGAAGAGAAACACGAAGGATTGCAAGACCGTCTGGCGACTGCCGTAGAATTTGAAGACCGCAAACATCAGCCTGTCATTGCGCGTTTGCTCGAAGACGCGAATCAAAAAGTCGGTGAAGTTAATGCTGATGAAATTGTGCCGCGTAAAAGATTATTTGGCTACGGCGGACTGGCAGCGGCGGCGGTCGCATTATTTGTTGGCGCAATTTTGTTTGGGCCAAAAGAATTGACGAGCGGCTTAACAAATCTCGTGAAGCCTGTCAGTGCTGCGAGTTTATTGAATCCGACTGCGCCACGTATTGAAGTCAAACCTGGAACTGCGCGTGTGCCGAAAGGCTCTGATCAGAAATTTACAGCGAAGCTGATTAACTTCACTGAAGAAAAGCCCGTCACTTTTTATTATCGCAAAGCCGGAACCGAAGATCAGTGGATCGGGCAGCCGATGGAAGCCGCCAAGAACAAAAACGAATTCCAATATTTCATTTTCAATATTCAGGACACTATTGAATATTTTGTCGAATCCGAAACCGTCAAATCTGAAACGTTCAAAATGGATGTCGTAGATTTGCCGTACGTCAGTCGCCTCGACATTACCTTAAATTATCCGGCGTACACCGGAATGCCCACAAAAACTGAAGAAGACAGTGGCGATATTGCCGCGCTTGCCGGAACGGTTGCTTCAATAAAAGCTTTCGTCAGCAAGCAAGCCAAAGCCGCATTTATCGTGATGAAAGACGGGCGCAAAATTGCGATGACGCCCGGCGAACAAAAAATTGAAGATGGTTCGGTAGAGCATTATTTTACAGGTGGATTAACGGTCGCAGGAAACAGCAGCTACCACATCGAACTTGTCAGCGTGGAGGGTGAAACCTACAACGGATCGAACGAACACGATATTACGGTGCTCGAAGATGAACCTCCGACCGTGACGTTTGAGAAGCCCGGACGTGACACGAAAGCCACCAGCATCGAAGAAATTTTCACCTCCGCCAAAGCCGAAGATGATTACGGTGTGGCTTCGATGGAACTGGTATATTCTGTTAATGGCGGCGAAGAGAAAAAAGTTCCTCTACAAAATTTGCAACGCGAGACCGCGAAAACATTGACCGGAGCGCATACTTTCTTTCTCGAAGAATATGGTTTGAAGCCGGGAGATTTTGTTTCGTACTACGCCAAAGCTCGTGACGCGCAGCATGAAACAACAAGTGATATTTACTTTATCGAAATCAAACCGTTCGAAAAAGAATTTCGTCAGAGCCAACAGGCAGGCGGTCAGGGACAAGGTCAGGGCGAACAGGAACAGGCTTTGCCGAAGCGTCAAAAGGACATCATTGCTGCGACGTTTAGAATTGTTCGTGAAGAGCCAAAATATTCTGCGGCAGACAAAGCTGAGAACTATAATACGGTGACTTTGGCACAGGAGAAATTACGCGAGGACGCGCTGGGATTGATCGAACGCATCAAGCGACGAATTGTCGGAATGACCCAGGGCGCCGAAAAATTCAATGAATTAATTGGTAATATCTCGCAAGCGACTAAAGAAATGGAGGGCGCGGCGAAAGAATTAAAAGCGCAGCATGCAAATTTGGCTCTGCCATTTGAGCAACGCGCTTTGCAACAGTTGTTAAGGGCAGATGCGATCTTCCGCGAGATTCAAGTCAACATGAGTCAGTCGCAAGGACAGGGACAAGGGCAGCAACAGCAATCGGAAGAATTAGCTGATTTGTTTGAGCTGGAACTGGACAAAATGAAGAACCAGTACGAGACGCTCAACCGCGAACAAAAACAGCAGGGCCAGCAACAAGACGATCAAACAAAAAATAAATTGGAAGAACTGGCTCGTCGCCAACAAAAAGAATTAGAACAGCAACAACGACGTGGTCAACAAGCCCGTAATCAACAAGGTGGAGGCGGCGGAGGCTCGCGGCAGCAACAGGAATTAATTGAAGAAGCGAAGAAGCAGGCTCGTGAACTTGAAAAACTTTCACGTGAACGTCGCGATCCGCAAATGCAACGCGCTGCCGACCAGTTAAAACAAGCTGCCGAAGAAATGCAGAAAGCGCAAAATGCTCAGCAAAATGGCAATTCGCAAGAAGCGCAATCGCAAATGCAACGCGCAATGGAAAAACTGCAACAGGCTTCGCAGCAGGTCAACAATAATCAAAAAGGACAGAGCGGAAATTCAGTCCAGGATTTAAAAAATCGCGCTTCGAATGCCGCGCAACAACAACAAGACATTCAGAAAAAACTGGATGATTTGCAGCGCAAAGGCAATGATCCATCAGCTCAGGAATCGCGCCAGAATTTGATGGACAAGAAAAATGAACTGGCGAATCAGGTCGGAAATATTGAACGCGAATTAGATCAGACAGCGCGTGGCATGAGCGGCGAACAGCAAAAAGCCGCCGATCAATTACGCGAAGCCGCTTCGGGGTTACGCCGTAATCAGGTAACGAATCGCATTCGCCGCAACAATCAAAATATCGCCGGTAATCAAATGGAGGCCGCCCGCGAAGGCGAAAAAGTCATTCAGCAAAATCTGAATGACTTAGTGAATCAATTGCAATCCGCTGAACAATCCGCCAAACAGGGTGCAAAGGCGCAAACCGGAAAAGGTGGAGACGCAGAAGCTACGTTGGAGAAAACGCGACAGTTAGCCGACAACCTTGAATCGCTGCGCAAGCGTTTACAGAATAAAGGACAGGGACAAGGGAATCAGGAAAGAGAGCCGGGACAAGGGCAGCAACAGGCTCGCAATGGTCAACCAGGGCAAGGGCAACAGCCAGGCCAGCAACCTGGACAACAATCCGGTCAGCAAAATCAACGCGGACAACAACAGGGTCAGCAGGGTCAAGGACAACAACCAGGTCAAGGTCAGGGTCAACAGCAAGCCCGCAATAATCAGTCTGGTCAGCGCGGACAACAGGGGCAGGGGCAGCAGCCGGGGCAACAAGGTCAAGGACAACAAGGTCAAGGCCAGCAACAGGGTCAGCAAGGCCAGGGTCAACAAGGTCAAGGACAACAGGGGCAAGGGCAGCAGGGACAAGGCCAAGGTCAGGGGCAACAAGGTCAGCGCGGTCAGGGACAAGGGCAGGGACAGCAAAACGGTGGTCAGAGCGGAGGAGGAGGTCAGCGACAAGGTGGACAATACAACCCGAGCGGAATGCCCGGAGGTGGTGGAGTACCGATGGGTGGTGATCGCCAAACCGGCGCAGAACTCCGCGAACGGATGCGAGAAGCTCAGGACTTGCGCCAACAATTAGCGCGTCAGGGCAAAGGCGGAGAACTCACCGCCGGACTCGACAAAGCCATTCGTGAAATGCAGCAAATGATGAACCAATCTTTGGGTGATGACAACGCTACAGCACAGCGGTTAAAGGCTGAAGTCATCGAACCGCTACGTCAAATCGAAGTTGAACTCAGCAAGCGTCTGCAACTGAAACAAGGCGCGGGAAATTTACGGTTAGCTGATGAAGGTGCAGCACCGGAACGCTATCGCCGTTTGGTGGATGAATATTATAAGAAATTATCGAAACGGAATTCGTTAATGCCGGACGGCAAATAAAAACAAGGTGACCTGTTCTAAACAAGTTGTCTCTGAGTCTAAGGATAGTGAACCCATTCTCGAAACAGGGAAAGAGTCTACCGATTAGATCACTCCCACAACTACTTCATAAATTGGCGGTGGGTGTCCGTTATCACGAAAAAGTTGGATATAAACAGTTAGGAACCTGTCATTAATTCTTTCAACCAATGAGCGCAAGCCATGTCCAGGCAAACGAGATCCAACAAATGGACTGCAATTCCCACTAATATAAGTATTAGCCCCATCCTTTTTGCCAAGTATTAGGGGACGAGGAAAAATTCTTGACAGGTATTAACTCCTCTTCGGCTAATCGCAAAGCCATGGGCTATTTTTGCTAAAAAACGACATAAATCTGCTGCTTATAATTTACTGGCAACTCTAGCTGATCGTCACGCTTTAGTTGATTTTGATTATTGTCAAAATTGAACATGTGTAGGCAATCCTCCAAGTTGTTTCATAAACATCCGAGGAGCAAATGGTATATCAGTTCTGGTTATTCATTTTCCAATTCTTTGTGATCGACGTTTGGATTTCCCCATATAACTCTCATATTGGCCAATTATTTCCAATCCTTCTTTGCGTCTCAACAATTGGTGTACTAGTGTTCAAAAGTAGGCTAACTGTGATCAACGTAAATATTAATTTTATGATTTTCATAGTGTTGAGAGTCGAGGAACCTTTGAAATCCTCTTTCTCTAATAAGTGCAGATTATCTGGTGATTCCAGGCACGTTGGTGCAGGCAAGCCGATAGCCTTGTTTCATCACGATAATTGGAAAAAATCTTTCCAGAGCGTGGAGAATTGAACCATCGGGAGACACTGGTTCCCGGGGATAATCTTCCCATTTGAAACCTATTTCAAACAGGGGGCGAATCGCTGCCGTTCTTGCCCAGAACATCGTCCCAACGGGGAATAAAAAATATTCCGGCAGCGAATCTAATCCAAATTGCGCCGCCAGATTTTTTGCATACGATCTATTCTGTCCCCATCCAATCACGTTTGGATCATCCGGGAAGACCATTCCAATCGTATTATCGTTCGCCATCCGAGTAAGAATTAAATCCGCCATGCGGTGTTTGCCGCCGACAAGGTTTTCAAGTAAAAATTGCCGCCAATCCCTGCTAATTAATTCGTAGTGGAGTGTTTTCTTAGTGTGGAGATGACCAATAATGTCATATCCATCGACGAGCGCCATTCCGAAAGCTGTCAGAAATGGACCAACATCGCGTCCGCAATTTGGGACTATCTTTATCTCAATAATTTTTCCAGAATATTCTTTAACGACCTGTGTCACCTCTAAGCGAACTTGTTCTGTCGGGACAGTCATGAACAGGTCGGGGCGAATTTCATTTTTGCTCAGCCTATTCAAAATTTCGGGCAATAAGTCTGGGTAGTACACATGAATATGGAGAGCAATGCGCATCGAACTTGCGGTATCGTTCGAATTGTCGTTTGGAGTTATGACTTCATATTTCCAAGGGCCGTCAGGCTGACCTTCACGTAAATAATCAGCCAGTGGATCAGCTCCGGGTTGTGAGAGACCGTGTTGTTCAAGATATATTCCCGGATGAAAGCCAGGAAACAATTTTCTATTGCCCACACCTTTTGACCAGTTCTTAACATAGATCCGAATGGCTTCATCAAGTGATTTTTTTTTCAAACTTGCAGGAAAGAAATAATCAAGTTGTGGACGCGATAACTTAGAAATTTCATCAATACTCGTGGCTTGCCGGGCGATAGTCTGACTGACGGTATCAGCGAGTTTTTCAATTTTCTCGGCGTAACAGGTTAGGTCAAATCGTTCGATCGCTAATTGTCGTGAGGCTGCTCCGATTTCCATCCGTCGGGCTTTTGACTCAATCAATGCCAGAACTTTAGCCGTCATTTCGCTCATGTCCAGATACGGGGCTACACAATCTTTACCCAGATCGGACGTCATCAGGATGTCTGCGAGACTGGAAGTTTTCTCAAAACAGACGACAGGAATTCCTTGAGAAATGGCCTCTATTGCATCAAGGGGTAAGGTGTCTAAGCGCGAGCAGCAAAGAAAAATATCTGCCGATTGGCAGGCTGCTTCCAGGTTAAAAGTTTCGGCTTCGATGAAAACATGTTGTTGGAGTCCAGAGCGGAGAATTTGATCGGCCAGAAGAAATGAATAGTCAGTCTCGTGAGAGTCATCACCCAGCCAGACAAACCTAAAGTTATTTTCAGGATTTGCTCGCTTGACTCTGGCGGCACATTCAATGAAAAGGTCTACGCCTTTCTTCATCTGAATTGATCCGGCGCCTAGCACCACGACTGTCTCTTTCGAAAGATTATCTGGGCGAATTAATTTTTGGATTCTGACATTTTCATTTCCTTGGGGGGCGCTCCTGGCTTCGTCTAAAAATAAATTGCAGCGACTTGGTGGAATGATTTGGAAAGGACGATTCCCCAGCTCTGGAAAGGTCGAAACAAAATTTTCAAAGGTCTGATGCGAAGAGAAAACTACTTCATCCGACCATAGTAACGTTTGTGAAATTGCTTCAACAGGTTTCGGGTAAGTAGCAAATTCGTGAATTAAGGTAATCGTTGGAATAAGCCGTTCGGCGAGGGTGGGAAGCGCCTCACGGGATTCGATGCTGTTCACAATTGCAAACTTGAACTGAAATAGGTTAACCAATTGATCAATAACAGTGTTCGCTAAATCTGCATTGTCCCTGAAAATTATAGGTCCGACAAAAAAAGCGCCGACTTGTCGAAAAGCCTCCATCATCTGACCGTCTCCAAGTACCAGCGAGATAACATTATATTTGCGCTGTAGTTCGTGAACCAGATTCAGACTGATAATCGGGGCTTCTGTCCGGGATGCGTTGTGAGTGACAACGAGGACGTTTTCTTTTGTTGAATCAGCCGATTGAGGTTTTCCTTGATGATCATTTTGAGATTGATTAATTCCAGAGGCTTCTATATTTGAGAAATGTCGCAGGTAGAAATCTGCGTGCGTATTTATAATCTCAGTCGCCGTTGTGATGTCGTCCCTGCGTCTAAGCTTTATGATGGTCGGACGAATGGATTGTCGAATGGATTCTGGCGTCACCAGCGCGGCTGAATAATAAGCAATTTTTGCGATTTTTTTGGCTCCCCAATTACCCGCAATAAATGCGTTCCTGAGCTTGAGCATTTTGCTATCGCTGATCTTTACAAGTTCAGTGTTGAGGTGGGCGATCTTTAAATCGCGGTCGGTTAGAACCTGCTTGAGTTCCGTCAGTTGGCTTTTATGTTCGATGCCGCTGCCAAGCACGCGAAAGTAATTTTCACACCGCTGCCAGGCGTCAGGATGGGTGGCTTCATCAAGCGCCAGCAACTCTGGCTCTCTTTCTTCGCCTACTAATAAGACACCGAGTCCGTGACTATGTTTGAAGTTAAAACC
Source organism: Blastocatellia bacterium (assembly GCA_043736395.1). Classification (GTDB taxonomy): domain Bacteria; phylum Acidobacteriota; class Blastocatellia; order RBC074; family RBC074; genus JAFDVL01. Next base: position 23,582 of record JAYTCQ010000221.1, read on the forward strand.
GGGGTAGCGCTGACTTAATTCATCCCACAGTTGATGTACGCCGAAATCGCGTTCGTAGACGTTGGTATCGTGAAATAAGGCGACACCTCGCTTTGACAATTTTGGCAACCAGGTTTCGAAGTCGTGTTTCACGGCGTCGTATGTGTGAAGTCCGTCAATGTGCAATAAATCCACTGAACCGTCTGGAAATTGTTCCAGTGCTTCGTCAAACGTCATGCGCAGCAGTGTCGAGAAATGTTGGTAGCGCAAATCATGATATTCCATCAACGTCGGGTAGATGGATTTCTCATAAATTCCTGCATGTTCGTCGCCTTCCCAAGTGTCAACAGCATAAGCTTTTGTAGATAAATTGTTTTGCGTAATGGACTGGCAAAATGCGCAATACGAATTCCCGGAATGCGTGCCAAGTTCGACCAGTACCTGCGGCTTGAGTAAGGAAACCAGCCAGGAGGCGAATGGAATATGACCAACCCAGGCACTCGGCGGGACTAGTCGCTGCGGTTCGATCAGTGAGGTTTCATCAAAAAATTTCATGTCTGTAAGGTGTTTCGATAACTGGCTAGCGATAAATTAATGTCTGCGATAACGCGACAAAAGTTCTTCTAAAAAACCTTCATAACTGAAAGTCGTATGATCGAATGACGGGCGGATTTTTTCGAGGATCGGCATCGAGATGCGCCACGCCATCCATTGCCTGGGCAGCTCGGGTAAATCGTAACGTCTTCGCAAAAAAGCTTCAATGACCTCAATTTCAGTTTTGGTGATGCTGCGGATTTCTCCGGTGAAATCAACGGCTTTTGCGATGCGTCGCCGGGCGACATCAAAGCCGCGATCACTCGCATCATCGCTCTCAAAAATATCCGCAAAGGAAGGGGCTTCGCCGCGCCGTTCCTTAATCACTACGGTTCCTGCCACAAAATCTCCGAGGCGTTTGCTGCGTTCATTGGCTACCAGCGTGATGATGCCAATCGAATAATACGGCGTAATCATGGAATCAGCGAAGCGAATCAGGTTGCGCGAAAAGGCCTCAAAAAAACCTATGGGTCTGCCGTCTTCTTTAATGACGCGAAGATGTAACAGGCGTTTCCCGGGTGTCTGACCGCTCCAGATGGTTTCGAAAAAAGTGAAGTAACCGAAGAAAACCAGGAACACCGCGATGGTCAGAAATGCTATCGTCCAGGCGTCTCCTGAAGAGGCTTTATTAAAAACTACTTTGGTAAATCCATTAAACGTAGAGCTGGCGACGTAGAAAATTAAATATACTCCTAACACCGAAAATATTTGCAACGCATGATCAATCGCACAGGCCAGAAAGCGATTGCCCAGCGAAGCCAACGCGAAATTTAATTCGACGTGCTCAGGGGTTTCGATGATGAGTGTTTCTTCAGACATAAATTAAAAAACGGGCTGTGTACTTTGGACTTAGGTCTTTGTATTTCTTGCGAGTTGGGCAAGTATTTTGGCACGGAGAATGAGGTGAAATTCAAAAAGTAACTGGATATTTTCTCGACAAATCAAAGACCCAAAACTCCAAGACCAAAGACTCCAACGAAAAACAATCCTTGTCTAATTCAAGCCCTCAGCATACTACGCAACTTTGCTGAATTCCTCAATCGTTTGACTGTGCTGTCAACGGCATGTTAGGTTTTGCGCGTTAGATAAACATACATTTTCATCAACTAAATTCAGGTCATCTGTGGAAGAAATTATCTTAAACAAAACTGCCCTTAATGATACGCATCGCCGCCTGGGTGCGCGGATGATTGATTTTGGTGGATGGGACATGCCCGTGCAATATTCGGGCACGATTGAAGAACATCTGGCGGTGCGCACGAAAGCCGGACTTTTTGACGTATCTCATATGGGAGAAATTGAAGTTCGCGGAGCAGAGGCTTTGGCGCTCGTACAGCACGTAATTTCAAATGATGCTTCCAAATTGGTGGACGGGCAGGCGCAATATAGTGGGTTAATGACTCCACTCGGAACCTTTGTTGATGACCTGCTCGTACATCGCCTGGCGCAGGATCATTATTTGTTATGCGTGAACGCTTCGAATGCTGAAAAAGATTTTAAATGGATCGTTGACCATACACGACATTTTGATGCTGAAGTTGAAAATGTAGGCAGCCGTTACGCGCAATTAGCTTTGCAAGGCCCGCTGTCTTTATCCATCCTGCAACCTTTGGTGAAAGAGGATTTGGCAGGGCTGAGATATTACTGGTTTATCAACTCAGAAATTAACGGAGTGCCAGTCATCATTGCTCGTACCGGATACACAGGTGAGGATGGCTTCGAGTTATATTTCGACGAAAATGAATCTGAAAAGATTTGGAATTTATTGCTCTCCAACGGCAGCGAACACGGTTTGATCCCATGCGGTTTAGCAGCGCGCAATACGTTACGGCTGGAAGCTGGAATGGCGTTATATGGAAACGATATTGACGAAACCACTACGCCTTACGAAGCGAATCTTGGTTGGACGGTGAAATTGAATAAAGGTGATTTCATTGGACGCGACTTCCTGGTGCATCAGAAAGAAGAAGGGATTCAGCGTAAGTTGGTTGGCTTTGAAATGGTCGGGCGAGGCATCGGACGCGATCATTACCCTGTCTTGATTGATGGAGTCCAAGTTGGACAGGTGACTTCGGGAAGTCCCGCTCCTTACTTGAAAAAGAACATCGGATTAGTTTATCTTCCAATTTCTCACACTCAGGCCGAATTTATAGTTCACATTGATGTCCGTGGAAAAATGGTTGAGGCAAAATTAGTGCCAACACCATTTTATAAGCGCTCAACTTGAGCAAACGAAGTATAAACCCAAAAGGAGTAAGAACGTGGCAGGTACATTTGAAATCAAGAAAACAGAAGCCGGGAAATTTATGTTCAATCTCAAGGCTGGAAATGGACAAGTTATCCTGACGAGCCAGCAATATGAATCAATCGACGGGGCCACCAATGGGATCGAATCCGTCAGAAAAAATTCTCAAATAGATGAACAATTTGATCGAAAAGTTTCGAGCGATGGTTCGCCGTTTTTTTCGTTAGTGGCGGGCAATGGTCAAATTATCGGCAAGAGTGAAATGTATGGCGCTGTTGAAGGTCGTGATAACGGTATCGCTTCCGTCAAAACCAATGCGCCTGATGCGGCAGTGAAGGATTTAACTGCGGCGTAAGCAAACTGCAAAATGGCGAATCAATGAAATAATTTTTGGTGCGCCATTTTTTAATAAATTAAGGAATATTATATGGCAAATTACCCTGATACACTTTCTTATTCTAAAGATCATGAATGGCTGCGGGTTGATGGTGGCGAAGGCGTCATCGGCATCAGTGATTTCGCGCAGGAATCGCTGGGCGATATTGTGTATGTCGAACTTCCAAAAGTCGGCGATACCTTTGAAGTTAGTGATCCCTTCGGCTCCGTCGAATCTGTGAAATCCGTGAATGAATTATTTATGCCGGTGGGCGGTGAAGTGATCGAAATTAACGAAACGCTGGTTGACGCTCCGGAACTCGTCAATACGGATTCCTACAAAGACGGTTGGATGATCAAGATTAAAATTCTGGATTCATCGGAAGTTGATGCGCTGCTTTCATCAGCCGAGTATGAAGATTTTATTAAAGCCCAGGAATAATTTAATTGACTGAAAGGCGAAATTCTATTTTCGCGTGAAAATTTCATGACAACCAAACGCTTTGGTTTAATACCCGCGATTTGCGCCGCCTGCGCAGTTTTCTTCAGCTTTCTTTCAATTCACGCACAGACCAAGCCTAATATCATCGTTATTCTCGCCGATGATATGGGCTATGCCGATATTGAACCTTATGGGGCGAAGGATATTCGAACGCCGAATTTAAATCGTCTGGCGCGTGAAGGTGTGAAGCTGACAAATTTTTATTCCAATGGCCCGAACTGTACGCCGACTCGGGCTGCCTTAATGACGGGGCGCTGGCAGCAACGTGTCGGACTGGAATGGGCAACCAGCCCGAAATCTCCAAAATCTGAATTACCTTTATCAGAAGAAACGGTTGCCGAGACCTTGCAAAAATCCGGGTATGCGACTGCGATTTTTGGGAAATGGCACTTAGGTTATGACATCAAGCGAGGCCCTTTACAGCACGGCTTTGATGAGTTTTTTGGCATTCTCGCTGGTAATGTAGATATGTATTCACATTTCTATCGCACAACTTTATACGATCTTTATGAAGGCGGAAAAGAAGTCAAAAAAGAAGGTTATCTGACAGACCTGCTCAGCGACAAAGCCGTTAATTTTATTGATCGAAATGCAGCAAAGCCATTTTTTCTATACGTTCCCTACAACGCCGTTCATTGGCCGTTTCAGGCGCCCGGAAATTCCAAAGATATTCGGACGATGGACAATTATTTTGATGGTACGCGTGAGGAATACGCCAGAATGCTGGAGCGGATGGATTACGGCATCGGGCAAATTTTGCAGGCGCTGGATAAGAATAAATTAGCGAACGATACGCTGGTAATTTTCACGAACGACAATGGAGGCGAACGGCTGTCAAATAACGCACCGCTGTTTCATCATAAGAGTACGTTGTGGGAAGGCGGCATCCGCGTCCCGTGTTTGATGCGATGGAGAGGCAAGCTTCCCGCTGGAAAAGTCTCTGATCAAATTGGCATCTCCATGGATTTAACCGCGACTGCGATTGCCATCGCCGGAGCGAATCATCCGCGCAAATTAGATGGAATAAATTTGATTCCGCACTTGCAAACAAAGGCGGCGGCCATCACACGGGATTTATTTTGGCGGAGCAATCAGGCGCACATGGCTCAGCGGGCGGTACGCTCTGGCAAGTGGAAATATTTTGCCGAAGGCGAGAATCAATTGTTGTTTGATCTTGATGCTGACATCGGTGAACGTAAAAATCTTTTCTACCAAAACCAACCAAAAGCTAAGGAATTACGCCGTAAATTTGAAGCGTGGGAAGCTGAAGTGAAAGAGAACTAATTGACTTTACTCTGGCCGAAACGTCACAATCTCAAAAATATCTTTCCCGGTCCGTTCCTGAAATGTCTTTTCGATGTGAGCTTGCAATCCCCCCTGACGGGCTGCCTCAAATAAAGCCTCGCGTGGTTTTGCAAATGATTCTCTCGAGTCCGTGTGCAAGAGAAATATATTTTTTGGATCCCGGACGAGACTTAACAAAGGTTCTTGCGGAGTCGTACTTTCCAGGTAGTTCCAGAATGGTTCCTGGAGGTGCAACTGACCTTTTGAAAGAAAAAGCAACTGATTGCTTATGCCCCAATCCATGACACAAATCGGATTTGAGGGATAATCGTCGTGCAGGGTTTCGTTCAGCCTATAAATTGCATCAGTCCAAACCCCGATTCCTCCTGTTTTTAGAAGTTGTTGTTGATAGCCTTGCCACAAACTCAGATTGACGCAAACTGCTCCGACAATGATCATTGATGCTAATATTTTTACGGCACGCTCGCGCGAAATAACTGAACCCAGGGTGTGAAAAAATACCGCGACGGCAAGATGTGGTAATGGATAAATTCCGATCCAATGATGCACCCAAACCGGACGCGGAATCAGAAAAATCTGCACTAGCATTAATAAAATCAGTGCGGGAATAATCAATAAGTCCGAGCGACGTTTCAGTTGAGCAAGAATGATGAGGCCACCGAGCGCAACACTTGAAAGAACCGTCAACCAACTATTTTGCCCTAATGGACGCTCACCCAATGATTGACCGAACCAGGCATAGTCAAGATTATGACCATTGAGCATTGCCACCAGCACGCTGAAACGTTCAGGAACCAGCGCTAACAATCCCGACAAGGAAAGCGCCTCGCCTGGCATTTTCGCCATCCGAAACGTCCGAAATCCCGTGACCAGATTGAAGACCCATAATGGCAGGCTACAAACAAATCCGAAGCCAGTTGCAATTAAGAAATCGCGAAATGTAATCACGAGGCGCTTGCGATTCGTCCACCACAGCGCGGCTACAATTGGCACCAGTGCGAGGATAAACCAGAGAAAATTGGTCTTATCAAAAAGGCCAATTCCAACGGCTGCGCTGGCGAGCCAGAACCAATGTATAGACTGAAACGCTCCATCAGCTTTGTCACCTTCATACCATTTTGCTAAAGCCCAAAATGTAATGCAGCGCATCAAAAAAGCGATTGCGACAGGCCCCCAATCCAGGCGGGTACAAAAAATAAAAGTAACATCAGTCGCGAGTAAGGCAACGGCGGTAAGCGCAACCCAGCTCCCCCACAGCCTTCTGGCAAATTGTAAAAGAAAAAGTAATCCGATGGCTGAACACGAAATCCCAAAACCTCGATGGACGGTAAGATTTACGCCGAAGAGTTTAAATCCTGCCGCCAGCATCCACGTTTTTAGAGCACCCATGTACTCCATATTCATGATTGGAAATCGTCGTCCGAGAAGAGGTTGTTCCCAGACGATATTGTAGTTTCCGTTGATTTGTCCAACGACCAATCGAAGGGCAGGATTCCCTTGAAGCACTTCGTCATAGTTCAAGCCGGGCAATGACAAATTGGCACAGGTCAGCCATAAATACAGTGCTATTAGGAGACTGCTCAACAACCAAAAACGAAGTGAGGTGCCGGGATTTTCCGACCAATGAATTTTCATGCAGGCGAATCCTTAAATAGTTCGTAGCCCCGCCTGAAGGCCAATGAGGTTAAGTTAGGCTTCCAAACCCATAGACACAAGCGGGTCTATGGGTTAAAAGAACGTCATGGTCAAAAAAAGAACTGCGT
>JAYTCQ010000222.1:0-3883 GCA_043736395.1 Blastocatellia bacterium
GGCAGGCTCAAGCCTGTACTCAAAACTTTTTTTCGGGGGGAGTTAAATTGGATAAGTCACGATTTGACTGCCACGCGGTCCTGTGACCCAACTATTGATGACCGCTGAAAACTTCCCGGCGGTTCCCCCTGCGACAATAATTTTTATTGCTTCAGGACGGGAGAATTTGCGATAGCATTCTTCACCATTGATCAAAACTTTCGTGTAATGCGAGGTCTGATGCGTTCCTTCACCGCCGCCATTTTCTGAATAATACCTGATCGGAATTCCCGTGTTCTCGTATAAGAAATCACGAATAGTTTCTTTTGTGAAGCCGTCACGATGCAATGTCTTCACATGCTCAGGGCACAGCACAACAAAAGCATCCACCATCGAACAAACACGATAGCTCCACGACGTAGCCAGCGTGTAAGCAATGGTCTGCAAAATTGTACGCCCATCGCGGGCAAAATGTTCGCTGATCCCGCGCAAAGGCTCAGCCGTGAATAGCGTGACGGTGCTTTCCTCTTTCGAAAATCCTGATTCCACGTGAAAAGATTCCCACGGATTTTCTTCTTCGTTTTCAGCAATGCAGGACGAAAATTTTCCGGGATTCCCCAGCGTAGACATGTCAATTTCGCCCGGCTTTGCGCCTCCAATATTCGTCAGGATTAATTGAAACGCACGTCCCAGCGTACTGTTCGCGCGGGCGACATTACTGAAAACATTGCTGCCCGAAGCGAAGCCGAGTTCGCTTCGAATCGGCCCGTTGATGATGATCAGCGGCGCCGCAAAATGTGTAGTTGCCTGTGCTCCGTGCAAATTAAATCTTTCGTCACAAGCGGCGCGAATCAATGGAATTAAGACACGCATCATTTCAGGTGCGCACCCCGCCATCACTGCATTTGCCGCAATTTTTTCGACTGTCGCTGCGCCGTAGTTCGGCGGAATTAATCCCACTAGTTCTTCCGGCGCAAGCGTCGTTGCGAGCAACATTTTTTCGACGCGTTCAACTGTCGGAGGAATCACCGGCAACGGATCAAATTTCAAGCAGTATTCAAAGGGATCAATGTTGTCAGCCAGTTCAAAGCGTGTAGCGCGTTCGCCACGATTTTTATAAACATCCACAGTGACGCCGGAAGCTCCGGCATCATCACCTTCTAAATGCCGCGAAGTGCATCCCGGTTTACTGTCAGGATTTCCATCAAATTTTTCCGCGATAATGATAGTTGATTGTCTCAGCATCTCCGCAATTTTCGCCGCGATGGTATTCAAATCATTTTTATCAAACGCGATTTGTGTGAAGACAATTTTACCTGTGGCATCAAGCAAAAATAAAGTCGGCACGGCTACCGGATCGTACGCACGAGTCACGCTCAAATCGTGATCCAATAAAATCGGAAAACTGATTTCATTCCGCTCCACAAATTGCCGTGTAGCGATTTCGTTGTCTTGTGAAATGCCGATGATTTTGAAATTTTCGAAATGCTTTGCCAGCTTTTCAAGATAAGGAAACGTGAGCTGACACGTCGGGCAATCTGTCTCGAAGAAAATTAAGAGAACCGCGTTGGAGCTTTGTGCATAGGGGCTGCCGTTGAGATTGGTTAATGTGAATGGTTTTGCTGGTTCGTTGATTTGGAACATAGGTTGATACCAATGTCAGTACCACCTGCGGTAGCGGGTGGAAGTGATGCGACGACTCTGCCACCCGCTACCGCAGGTGGTACTGACATCATTCTATCCTCCCTTTCACAAATTCCCCAATCTTCCCAATCGCTTCCCTTCCTTCTCTCAGCATCGGATGGTAGAAATGCCAGATGTGCACCATGTCTTCCCAGACCTCCAATGTCGTATCAACTCCAGCAGCCTTTGCGACAGGTTCCAAACTAATCGAATCAGAAAAAAATGGATCAGCGGTTCCGCAGTGTATCAACAACGGAGCCAGCCCGTGCAAGTCCGCATACAACGGCGAAGCCAATGGATTTTTTATCTCTGCGCCGCCCAAATATAACTGCACTAAATTAACCAGTCGTTCCCGGGTACCCAACGCTTCCGGTGTCGCTGAATAACTTGCGCCCGACAACGTCAAATCTACCCACGGGCAAATTAAAACTCCGGCAGCAGGCAATGGCAGCCCCGCATCACGCAGTGAAATCATTAATGCCAGCGTCAATCCGCCTCCGGCTGAATCTCCTGCTACGACAATTTTATCCGGTGAAAATCCCTGCTCAATCAACCAATGATAAGCCGCGAGTGTGTCATCCACCGCCGCCGGAAATGGAGCTTCAGGAGCCAGCCGATAATCCACCGCGAAGGCTGGCAAATTCGTCGCCGCACTCAACCCCGCCACTAAATGGCGATGCGTGAGCGGCGAACAAAAAACGTAAGCACCGCCGTGCAAATACAGCATCGCCGCATCGCTTCGGACACCGGGAGTTCGCACCCATTCACCTTTGAATTTTCCCGGAGTGACCGCTTCAATTTCCGTGCCTTCCGGCACAGGAAAATTGCTCGCGTTTTTATCATCCGCGAGACGACGTTCGGCAATAGGCAATTTCTTAACTTCAATATCCGCCGCTAAATATTCGAGTACTTTTTCCAGTTCTGCACTACGCACAATTTTTATCCTTTGTTATTTTTGAATTAATTAAAGCCGCCATTGTATGAACCACGGAGAACACGGAGGGCACGGAGTTTTTTGACAGGATATCTTTAGGTAACAAGTGTCAGCTGTTAGTTGTTGAGACTGATCCCTTACACCTGAAACCCGACACCTGCCTTTAAATCCTGTCAATCCTGTCGAAAAACTCCGTGTCCTCCGTGTCCTCCGTGGTTTACTCTCGCATCGCTATTTAATTTCTATTCCTAAAACTTCGACAGTATTTAATTCCGGCCCGCCGCCGCGATTGCCTGAGCCTGCCGCTATATACACTTTTTGTTTTAGTTTACCGACTCCAGTTCCGTGCCTGCCTTGATTCAACTTCGACCATTTTTCCCACGTCAGTGTTTTGGTGTCCAACGCTTCGACTTCATTATGCGAAGTCGCCTGCGCGCTTTCGCCGCCGATGACTAACACTTTATTTTGAAACACCACTGACGAAGTCCCGGCTCGTGGCGTCGGCAGGTTTTGCGCGGTTGGCAAGGTCTTCCACGCATTCGTTTTGAAATCGAAAATATCTACCGCACTTTCGGTCAGGGAAAATACTTCTTTCGTCTTGCCCGACGTACGCCTGCCGCCTGCGAGATAAACTTTGTTCCCCGTCTCTACAGCTTGGGCGTGATCGCGGACGCGCGGCGCATCCGGCAACCTGCGCCAGACGTTGGTGCGTGGATCGTATTCATCAAACCACGCGACATCACCTTCCCAGTGACCGTCCAGAATTCCGCACAGCAGGTAGATTTTATTTTTGTACACGAAGACCGCCGCCGATCCTCGTTGCCGATCTTTTGGAATTTCAGGACCGACGCGCCATTCGTTTTTTTGCAGGTTGAAAATATACACATTGGGGATCGGAGTTTCGTGCGGATACTTCCCCGTAAATGCACCGACTACCCATAATTCATTTTGGTAAGCGATTGCCTGAAAATGATGCATCTCAACCGGCGTCACTGCTTTTTGTGTCCAGCTCTTGGTTGTCGGATTCAAGACCTCAACTGGTTTGATTCCGCGGCCTCCGACTAACACAAGTTCATCGCCAACAGCGACAAAAGAATTTTCGTGACGGTTGGTGCAGTTGTTCGTAGTGGTGACAGCTTCCCAGTTTTGAGCCGTTGCCGTGATCGAGAGTGTAGAAAGAAATAAGAAAGTAAAAATAATATTTTTCATATAGCAGTTTACCAATGCGACGAGAATTTGTAGGGTAGGTTCTCAACCTGCCCGAATTGATAAAAAGCGGGCAGGTTG
>JAYTCQ010000223.1:0-8923 GCA_043736395.1 Blastocatellia bacterium
CTCGAAAATAGGCGCGATACTCATCTACGTTATAAATATCTTTGCCGAACAAAATCCGATCCTGATACTTCACATGAAAATCGTACGAGGCATACGGCTGTCTTCCCAGCTCTGCCAGAATCGCGGCATTGTCTACATACACGTTCGGATAGGTATCAAATAATTTTCCCAAACGCGCCAGATCATTTCCGTGATAGCCGAGATGCGCAAGGATGAAATTTGTTTTGGGATTCTTTTGAATCATGTGATTGCGTTCGGTCATCAAGGTCTCGAACGTCGGATATTTTTCCGGTGGACGTGCCCGTTGCGGGAATTGATTCAGCTCCAACCAGCGTTCGTTGTGATTATCAATCGGGTCAAAAAATACATTGGGTTCCGCGATGTGAATCAGGATCGGGATTTTCAATTTCGCGCACATCGCCCAGACGGGATCCCAGTTCGGATCGTCCACTTTCACCCGTTCGCCGTTTTTATATTTCATGTCCATGCCGAAGTTCTTAAAGACCTTCAGCCCCTGCGCACCGTTCTTCACATCCTCTTCCAACCGCTTCGCCTGACGTTCGCCATAGCCCGGTTCGTTTATGTCATCGAAGGTCATATTCGCAAACACAATGAAGCGATCTGGGTGACGACCTTTCATCGCCGCGATCAATTTTTGCAGGCGTTCGCCGGAGCCACCACTTAAATTCACCATCACTTTCATGTTCATCGAATCCATTTCCGTGACGAGCTTATCCACGTATTCCGGCGCAAGATTTCCGTGATGGCTGTGAACGTCTACGAAGGGAAATTTCGCCCGATCAACCTTTGTTTCTTTGGTCACGAGCGAAGATTTCGGATCGTATTCTTCGGTAGTGAGAGTTTTAGTTGGTTGTGCCGCACGCGGTTGTGCATGTGTGACGCCTGCGAATGACAACAACAAAATTGAGAAGAGAAATATTTTTTTCATATAGCGAATTTCAAATGTATACGCCTTAAATTTGTAGGGTAGGTTCTTAACCTGCCCACTTTTATTAACTAGGGCAGGTTAAGAACCTACCCTACAGGTCGCCTATTTTTCACTGAGCCAGCTTTTACGAATCGCTAACCGTGAAGCGTCCGCTTCTTTCATTGCTGTTATCACGTAACGATCCGGCGGTTGCTTCGCAATTGTAATCGGCAACGTGATCAATTTCTCACGACGAAATAAGGTGAACGTCGCTGGCTTTCCAACGGGCAGCGACGCAATGAATTCGTTGAATCCTGCGTTGTCTACGCGCTGTCCATTCACCGCTACGATTTCGTCATTGACGTTGAGTCCATCGTTATACGCCGGAGTGTCAGCATAAACCGTGGCAACTGCCGTTCCGCCAGGTTTCAATCGCACGCCAATAAATCCCCGCGGTAGAGTTTCCTGTCCCTGAACATCATTGCTGTAGCCTTTCGTTAACTGCAATCCGGCGTGACGCAAAAAACGATTCCAATCAATTTCCGCCGTGCCGCTGATGTACTTCGCATAAAAATCTGTGAAGTCCGTTCCAGCAATTTTTTCGAAAGCCGCTTTCAATTCGGCATCGGTAAAACCTGGTTTCGGCAACGCATGATTTTCGTAAAGCAACCGCATTACTTCATCCAACGATTTCGCATTATTCGTCGCTTTGCGAATTTCCAGATCGAACATCATTCCAATAATTTCGCCTTTGTCATAATACGACATGGCAGTATTCGCCGAGTTTTCATCGGGGCGATAATATTTAATCCACGCATCAAAACTTCCTGCCTCTGCGCTTTGCACCAAACGCCCCGGCGTCATATCGTATCGCTGAAGCTGTAAGCCAATCGCGCCGACATACGCGCCAGCTTTGGTGAGTCCGGCACGCAGGAGAAGTTGATCGCCGTAATAGCTAGTGATGCCTTCACTGACCCACAAATTCTTCGTGTAATTTTCGGCTTGATAATCGAATGGTCCCAAAGCCTTCGGACGAATCCGCTTCACATTCCACAGATGAAAATATTCGTGCGAGATCAAACCGAGAAAACCATTATAGCGTCCGGGAGACTTGAAAACATTGGGGCTTGATTGACACGTCGTCGAATTTAAATGCTCCAATCCGCCACCGATGTTGGGCTGAAGATGGATGAAGAAGGTGTAATGTTCGTAAGGCAAAGTGCCTCTGAAAATCGCTGCGCCCTGTTCGATAATTTTTGTAAAATCACGCTTCAAAATTTCTGCGTCGTAATTCCCTTCACCCCAAATTGCAATGCGATGACGTTTGCCGAGTACATCAAATTCGATCAAATTATGCGTGCCAATTTCAGCTGGCGAATCCACCAGCACGTCATAATTCGGAGCCGAAAAATAACCATCGCCGTCAGGATTCAATGCGAGCGGAGACGTCACGCGCCATCCATTCGGAGCATTAATTTTCAGCTTCAAAGGTTGCTCAACCGCGCCTTTGACATACATGAAAATGCTGGCTCCGTTGAAGTAGGCGTGGGAGCTGTCAAGGTGCGAAGTGCGTACGCTCAACTCGTACGCATAGACACGGTAACTGGCTTTAATTTCCTTCGCGCCATTGGTCGTCACGCGCCACGTAGCCTTATCAATTTTCTCCCAATTTAAATTATTATTGGAGGAATCTTTGGCAGCGAAATCCTGAATATTTTTGGCAAATTCGCGCTGCAAATACGATCCGGGCGTCCAGGTCGGAATTTGCAAATCAATCGTGGCAGAATTGATATTTCCGATAGTGTACGCGACCTCGTAAAGATGCGTATGCGGCTGCGGAAACGACAGCTCGTACTTCAAATTATAGACAGGTTTCGCTGGCGGTGGCGGTGGGACGTTCTCATTTTTTTTCTTCTGCGCGAACGTCGAAACTGAGTAGAAAATTACGAACAATAAAACGAAAAACTGGGGAGATTTTTTTCTCATCATACGATTTAGCATTCTTAAAAGTTACCAGATATTCCAACGAAAATTTGTTGGATGATTAAGAGTAAAGAGTGTAGGCGGAGAGGCGAGAGGAAGCAATATTGAGGATTCAAAGAATGGAATTAACGCAAAGGGACAAGGGATCAAGGGGGCAAAGAATTTTCATTGGTTAAGATTGTTTGATCCTTTGCCGCTTTGTCCCTTTGCGTTAATTATTTTGCGACCTAACGAGCGTAAAGTCCGCACGGAGAAAACACTGCCGCTGCGCCGCCTGACATGCCAATTAGCGGAATGATGATAGAAATTTCTTCACCATTCACTTTCACCGAAGCCGTAGTAATTCCGGCTTCAAGTCCTTGTTGCGCGAACGGCATTGGCCCTGGTTCACGGTTGACGACTTCCAGCGCGCCGACTCCGCTCAAGCGTGATTCAATGGTGAATCCTGGAATCACAATCTTGGCGGAAACCGCATCCGGCAATTCCAGATTGATATTGATTTCAGCTATAATCACTGGCGCGGATTCAAACGGAGTTCCCGCGAAAATGTTTGGCCCGAAATATGCGCCAACTTTTTCATCCGTTGAAATAAAGCCCATAAACAAAGGCATCGCGTTCGGATCAGCTTGATAAAAAACCATTCCCGAAGCCGCTGAGCCGACGGGCGTATGCACCATCCGCGCGACGTGAACGATGACGTTTGGCATTTGCAAATCAGGGCTGGTCATGGCGACCAAATCCACTCCACCTTCCCACGACATCCATTTTGAAGTTGACATAAAAATCCTCTCTTGGTTACTGATGGTTATAAATAATGCAGAAGCCCGCACGCAGTAAGGGCGTCTTTACATTGCGAGAAAACGCCATTACTGCGTGCGGGCTTCTGCATAAACTAACTTGTGATCGGGGCTGATACAAAATTTTCCTGAAGCAGAAACTCCTTTCTTCCATGTATCGCAGGAAATTTCAACGAATGGGGTCAGGAGTAGTTATGAGTTTCGGGGGAGCTCGATCTTAACACGGTGTTGAATTCTTTCAGGAAAAATCTCCGGCAAACCTTGCCTGCAATTCTCTTCTGAGCGACAATTAAAAAGTATCAGAGCAATCCCGTTTAGGCCTTTATTTCAATCAGGAGATTACATGAAAACTCGTCGTCAGTTTTTATACACTTCTTTGACCGGAAGCCTTGTCAGTGCGTTTGCGTTCAGCAAAAAATCTTTAGCCACTACTGCGCGTTCGTATATGCGAATTCAAGGTGCAAATAAGCGTATTCGTGTCGGATTAATCGGATGCGGCGGACAGGGTACCGGAGACCTGCGCAAAATGATTTCCATCCCGAACGTCGAATGTGTCGCGCTTTGCGATGTTGACGATTCACAAGTCGAAAAGGCCGCAGCGATGACTGCCAAACAAGCCAATCAAAATCCTGCCTTGCGCGCCAAAGATTTCAGAAAAATTACGGACGACAAAAATATTGATGCCGTGATTGTGGGAACTCCCGATCATTGGCACGCGCTGACGACCGTGGCGGCGTGTCAATCCGGCAAAGATGTCTACGTTGAAAAACCGCTTTCGCTGACAATTGGTGAAGGTCGCGTGATGGTTGATGTAGCGCGAAAAAATAATCGTGTCGTGCAAATGGGTACGCAGCAACGTTCGACGCCGCATTACAAAGAAGCGTTTGATTACGTGCAAAGCGGTGCACTTGGAAAAATTCGCGTCGTCAGAACCTGGGCGTATCAAGACTGGATGGGTGACATTGATAAAGTGCCCGACAGCGATCCGCCCGCCGGAGTTGATTACAATTTTTGGCTAGGCCCGGCTCCCGCACGCCCCTTCAACAAAAATCGTTTTCATTTTAATTTCCGCTGGTTTTACGATTATTCCGGCGGATTGATGACCGATTGGGGCGCGCACATGATTGACATTGCGAACTGGTATATGGGCATCAAAGCTCCTCTGTCTGCGGCTTCCGTCGGAGGCAAATACGGCTTCCCAAATAACGCCGAAGAAACTCCCGACACACAACAGGCGATTTGGGATTGCGGCGAATATTCAATGATTTGGGAACACGCCACCGCGATTGGGCTTGGGCCATATCAACGCGATCATGGCGTAGCTCTGCACGGAAATAACGGCGTCTTAGTCGTAGATCGTGGCGGCTGGGAAGTTTATCCAGAGACAACTGGAAAAGGAAAACGTAAGAGCTACAAACCACAGGCCGCAGGGATGCCACGACAAGGAAGCGGCGGCACGGATGGACATTTCCTCCACGTCAAAAATTTTATTGATTGTATGGATTCGCGCAAAAAACCGAACTCCGATGTCGAAATCGGACATAATTCCATGATCGCCTGCCATCTCGGAAACATTGCCTTCCGTACAGGTAAGACCATCAAATGGGATGTCGAAAAAGAACGCGTTATCGGTGATGCTGAAGCACAGAAATTAGTGATGAAAGAATATCGTGCGCCTTGGAAATTGAGTGAGATGGTTTCGATGCGGTAGATTTTCAGGAAGAAATAGACCACGGATTTTGCCGATTAAGCGGGTTTACGCGGGTCTGAGAATTCAGATCCGCGTAAACCCGTTCGATTCGCTAAATCCGTGGTCTATTCTTATTACAACTCCCAAACTCCATTCCGCAACTTCTTCACTTCAACCCCACCAGCACTGGTCAAAATCACTGCCACACGTTCGCCATCCTGATTTGACAGGTAGAGCCAATTCACGACGCCAGGTTCGACTTCGGGAATTCCTTTGGAAGAAAATGAGACTTCATATTGATTCGGTGTAGCTCCTGCTTTCAATGAAGTAGCGAGTTTCGCGTCGTTTTTTTGCTCCGGGAGAGAATTACCACAGGCAGTCTGAATGATGGCAGGCGATGTCATACTGCCGGGAAGAGCTTCAAATTTCACATTCGCAGGTAACGCCGTAGTCGTTCCGGTGCTGTTCACAAAAGAATTTGTAGCTGTATTAATGGAAACTGTTTTGGAAGTATTCGCGCCGATGGCTTTGAATTTTGCAGATTGTAACGCCTGGGCAATTTCACGCGCGGAGGATTGTAATTGATAACCACGACTTGCTTTGATGAGGCTGGGGACGGAGATCGCACTGACGACCATGACGATGCCTAACACAATCATCAATTCTAACAGCGAAAATCCTTTGGCGTTTCTCATGGTCTCTCCTCTTCACGAGCAAACTTGATTGTCTGCTTCGTGCATAGGAAAGTGCGAATGCCTGTCACAATCCACCACCAAAGTGCTGATTAAATTGTCACGAAAACTGTAGCGTGAACTGTTAGTTCGCGCTCATTGAAAGATTGCGAAACCAAAAGAAACCAAGCCCGCTAATAAGCAAAAAAACAACTCTGTCAGAATTATTCTTTGATATTTTGCGAGCTTGGTTTCTTTGATGTTTTCAGTAATGAAATCAGCGTGAACTAACAGTTCACGCGACCATTACTGACCGCTGAACTTCACACCATCAAGAGAAACGTTCTGTTTCACTTCGGTGAATTTGCGAGTTCCGGCGGCTCCGCGCACGACAGAAGACGTACGAATTGTCATCGGAATTTTCACGCCATCAACATCTTTGTAATCTTCAAAATCGTACTGCGTAGGAATACCGCCGAGGAACGTCCCCAGCACATCAATGCGCCGCAGCAATAATCCGGTTTCCGCATCGAAGAAAACCGTAGAACTATTTTTGCCTTCTGTGAATCGCATCACGTTGGCATCGCGATCGCCGATTTTTATTTTGCGTCCGGTCGCGAATTTCGGATACGGTTCCGTAAATTTGATCGCCGATAAAAGCAACGTTAATTTTTTCGCTTCGTTGAGTTCACCGGGATTCATTGCACGTGAAGCCGTAGGATTTTTCATCCAGCCACTCGTGCCATCAAATCCATTCGAAGTTTCTTCGCCTTTGTCGTTAGTCATTACCGCAAGGATTTTGTTACCGGATGTTTTGACATCAAGATTGCCTTTGGCTCCGTTGCCGGTTTCAAAACTGCCCTTAAAAGCGCGGTTGTTGACTTTGGCAATAGCATCTTTTCCGCCCACTGCTTGCACGTATTTTTCCCACACTTGATCCGCTGTCATCGGCGCAGGTGACGGTGCTGCTGGTGCTGCGCCTGGAGCTGCTGGTGGACGCATCTGAATTGGAGCCGCTAACGGAAAAGTTGGAGTTCCGTTGGGAATCGGGCGACCTTGATGACAAGTTTGGCAGGAGACATCCACTTTTCCTTCGAAATTATTTTTGTTAATTTCCTGCACCATTTTGATCATGTTGCGCGCGATGCCTTTGTGTTCGTGTGCGTCGCTGACAAAATCCATTTTGCCGTCTTTTTGGATGTGGCAAAAATTGCACTGGACGCCCAGCGCGGCATTGAAATAATTCATCATCGGACCAAATTGGGAATCCGGTAATCCCGTTAATGATTTAATATTTTTGTGCGTTTGTTCTGCAGTTTTTTCTTCCTGCGCCGCTTGCGAATTGACGATTCGCTGTGAAGCGAATGGTAAAATCGCACACCCTGCTACGACTAAAAATAAGCCGCGTTTGAATTGCGAAATTTTCATGAATCCTCCTGTTGAAATGTGAATGGTTGGCACTGTACCGCTCGACGTTAGAATCTTCAATGCGGTATGGTACGTTGATAAACTAACAAAAACTAGATGAACCAGACGTTACAAATTAATTCGCTTGTTACACGCTTTCACCAACTCTATGGTGAAGGTGAAATCCGACTGCTACGCGCTCCGGCGCGAATCAATATAATTGGCGAACATATTGATTATGTGTCGTACCTGCCCACCGCATCGCTACCGTTTGGATCACACGAAAATGCGATGTATATGGCGTTTCGTCCAAACTCTGACGGCGTTATTCGCGGTGCTTCGGTGAATTCAAATTTCGAATCTTTTTCATTTGAAATTAATGAAGGCATTGATGTCATTGGTCAAAATTGGAATGAATATCTTTTCACCCGTCCGGTTCCCGCGTCACATTGGAGCAATTACGTTAAAGGCGCAGTATTTTTCACTCTTACTAAAGACGTAGCGCTACCCGCACAAGGTTACGATTTTTTGATAGATTCGACGATTCCACCACAGGGCGGATCATCTTCGTCGTCGGCGTTAACCGTACTCGCAGGTGCGGCGATGCGCATCGTGAATAAAATTAATTACAGTGCGGAAATGCTGGCGCAGGATTCAGCCCAAGCCGAATGGTTTATTGGTACGCGAGGCGGCAGCCTTGATCACACAACAATTTGTTTATCGAAGCGGAATCACGCGGTGCTGCTGAATTATGCAACGAATAAAACCGAGACGATTCCCTTGCCTGACGAAGACGTGCGCTGGGTAACTTTTTTTTCGCACTCCGCCGATAAAGGCAAAGAAATCATGTTGGAGTACAACGAACGCGCCGCCGTCTCACGAATGATTATTCCGGCACTTCTTGATGGAAATATTTCCGAAGAAAATATCAAAAACCTTCCTGAAACAATTTCGCTGAAAGAAGTACAATTTCGCTTCCCTGACATTTTCGCGCAATGTTCACAGGCTTTTCCTGACTTAGTCAAAGAGCGCTTCGCACTAAAACTAAAAATTCGTGCGCGGGCGTTACACCACATGGGCGAAGCTTGGCGCGTTGAAATGGCAGTTGCCATACTCTTGGAAAAACATCCAGATGCGATGCAAAAACTTGGGCAATTAATGAATGCAACACACGAAAGCCTGCGCGATTTATACGAGGTCTGCACACCCGGCGTAAACGATTTAATTTCCATCATCAACGAAGATGAAAAAGTTTTTGGCACGCGGATTATCGGCGGCGGATTTGGTGGAAATGTTTTGGTGCTGACTACTGCTGATAACGTTGACGCCTTGATTGATCACGTACAGAAAAAATATTACGCGCCGCAGCAACGCGACGGAATGCTTGAAGGAGCAATCATGATTTCAACTCCTGGCGATGGCATTTCAGAGTTGACGATTCCTTAAG
>JAYTCQ010000224.1:0-33440 GCA_043736395.1 Blastocatellia bacterium
AGTCATCAAAAATTCTTTGTTCAACTTCGCGTGCTTCGATTTCGAATTCGTTGTGGAAGTACGCGAGATTTAAGGAGCGATGAGCTTTGAATTGTCGGCCCCATTTTCCTATATAAGAAGCGCGAAATTTCCATTTTCCGTAATTCTGAAATTGTACACTATGCGTGACTTCGTGACCGATGAGCGCGATGCCTTCGACGGAGACAGGATCATAAAAACCAGGTTTGAAGAAGATATGATTGCCGTCAGTATAGGCTGCGGCGTCCATCGTCACGTAGAAGGGAATGCCCTCAAAAATTCGAATTTGATCAAGATCGAAATCAGGAAAGTAGGGCGCCAGCATTTGCTTGACGTGTTCAGGCAAGACTTCGGCTTTTGATTTATTGGCTCGAAAAATTCTCTTCCGCGTTTTCATGTTTAAAAATTTAACAGAAGAACCACGGAGAACACGAAGGGCACGGAGAAAAGCAAGACATTGTGAACAAGATGAACAGGATTCACGAATTTTAAGAATTGTTGTTCTCTAACCATCCTGTCTGATTTTTCTCCGTGCCCTCCGTGTTCTCTGTGGTTCATTTATTTTCATTCCCTAAATTTTCTAACGCTTCACCGGTCAAGCGATACACTGTCCATTCGTTCATCGGTTTGGCTCCGAGCGATTCATAAAATTCAATCGAAGGTTTGTTCCAGTTCAGCACCGCCCATTCGAGGCGTCCGCAATTTCTTTCTTGTGCGAGCTTGGCTAAATGTGCAAGCAGAGCTTTGCCGTAGCCTTTGCCGCGATGTTCGGGATCAACGAATAAATCTTCTAAATAAATTCCAGGCTTACCCACGAAAGTCGAAAAATTATGGAAAAATAAAGCGAATCCGGCAGGTTCGTTTTCTGAATAGGCGATCACGGTTTCGGCGTAGCGACGTTCGCCGAATAATACTTCGCGTAAGTCCTTTTCGGTGGCCACAACTGCATCAGACAGTTTTTCGTATTCCGCCAGCTTTTTGATAAAGGTCAAAATTAACGGAACGTCTTCAATGGTGGCGGATTTGATTTCAAAGTTAGGCATAAAAATGTGGCGTGAACTATTCATTCACGCTCCGGTTTTTGAAACCGATTCGGCAAAATAATCTACGAGATGTTGCGTCAGCATTCTAAAAGCAGTTTCGAGTACAGTCGAGTATCGCGCGTCATTCGTGCCAATAATTAAGGGTGGCAACCCGCTTCGTTCAATTTGAAAACTGGCAGCGAGCATCGCGGTTTCCAGATTTGCCGAATCAAATGGCTGCAAATCCAATAGCCGCAAATAGACGAGTGCAGCTTGCTCGATAGCGTTCATTTCGGCAAAGCCTTCGGTCGAAAACCATTCCATCGCATTGTCGAGCAGATGCGGCAGCATCACAGCGAAGGCCGGTTCGTGCGCAGGATTCAGAGGCGCAATTTCGACTTCACGAAATTTGTTCTCGGAATCCGTGAGCAGACGGTTGAGCATGAAAAGGTGCGGAACCGATAAGGTTGTGGCTTCGATGGCGAGTTGTGAGACAAATTCAGCGGCAGCGAGAAAATTTATGGAGGTGACTTCGTGACTGATTGATAGCAGTTGACGTTCACGAATCCGCGCCAAGAATTCAGGTTGTAATTTATTTTTTTGCCATTCCTCACGAACCTGTGCAAGGCCTGTCCGCCAATCGCCTGACGAACGCAAATTATCTTTGTAAATCGGAAGTTCCATGGTGTGAAGATACCGGATGTCGGGTTTGACCGTCCAGTTAAACAGGAAAGATTAGAAGAATTGTATAGGAAATCGAAGAGGGGAAGCTGGCAGAAAAAAGGGGGCAGGAAAAAAATCATTAGAGAATTAAAAAATTAAGCTATTAACGAATGTTGGGATGGCTCATTAATTGGGTTGCAAAGTCATTCTTTTTTTCCCTGCCCCCTTTTTCCTGCCAGCTTCCCTTCTTTTCTAATCGAATTAAAAATTGTTAATAAAATTCATACTCATAAAGCTTAATTCTTGAAAGGATAAGAGAAAATCCTCGAAAAATAATTTTTGACAGCCTGTAGCCAATCTGCTAAATTCGCACTCCTGTAACACAAAGTTCCTGCAAATCGCGGCACAGATCATTCAAGTTGAAGCTTTGCGAAATGCCATTGCAAGCGTAGTTCTTCGTGTAAATAAATACGCTTGCGTCTGCATACGGCTATTCCTGTCTAGGGAGGAAATCAAACTAAAAGATGAAATCGGCTATTGCGGAGATTGCGCAAACCTACGGCATTGAAAATTGGGGAGCTGGATATTTCAGCGTAAATTCCAAAGGAAATCTTGTCGTCCACCCATCTGAAAACAGTAATCGCAGCGCGGACCTCAAGGCGATTGTTGACGAATTAATCAAGCGCAAAGTGCAATTGCCATTGCTGATTAGATTCCCGCAGCTATTTGCTAATCAAGTGCGTGTGATGAATCGTTCCTTCACGAATGCGATGAAGGAATTTGATTATAAGGGCAAACATTTGGCGGTTTTTCCGATGAAGGTCAATCAACGCCGTCAAGTGATTGAGGCCTACATTGAAGAAGGAACCAAATATAATTACGGTCTCGAATGCGGCAGCAAGGCGGAACTTTACGCCGGACTCGCGCTGGAACAAGCCGAAGATTCTTTGCTCGTCTGCAACGGATTTAAGGACGACAGCTTTATTGATTTGGCCTATATCGGCACCCAGCTTGGGAAAAATGTTGTCATCGTGATTGAGAAGCTGAATGAGCTTCCCAAGGTAATTGAACGAACCAAGGCCACCGGAGTTCGCCCGATGCTGGGAATGCGCGTCAGGCTGTATTCACGCGGTTCAGGACGCTGGGAAAAATCCGGCGGAGAACAATCCAAATTCGGATTGACGACTTCAGAATTATTGTTAGCGATAAAAGCCCTGCGCGATGCTGGAATGATTGATTTGCTACGTGTGATGCATTTTCACATCGGATCGCAAATCACCCAGATCAAACGTGTCAAAGCCGGCGTCAAAGAAGCGGCGCGCGTCTATTCCAAAATTCGCAAGATGGGCATTGATGTTGATCATCTGAATGTCGGCGGCGGAGCCGGAGTTGATTACGACGGTAGTAAAACCAGTTTTGAATCTTCCGCAAATTATACGTTGCAGGAATTTGCCAACGACGTCGTCTATACTATCAAAACCGTATGTCAGGAAGAGGGCGTCCCCGAACCAAATGTCATCACGGAATCGGGACGTATTTTGGTCGCATATCATGCAATATTGATCACGAATATCGTTGACGAAATTGAAACGGTTCATGGCATTAAAAACATCACGATCAACGATGATGAGCCGCAGGTCGTCAATGAACTCTACGATCTGTATCGCACCATGAATGCCAAGAATTTTCTTGAGTATTATCACGATGCGCTGGAGCACAAAGAAGAATTATTTACGTTGTTTGATTTAGGCTATATCAATCTGGAACATCGCGCGAAAGGCGAAGTCCTGTTCTGGGAAGTGTGTGATAAAGCTAATAAATTTGCGATGGATAAGCAGCATCAATCAGAAGAATTTGATGATCTGCGCAAATTGCTTTCGGCGAAATATCTGTGCAATTTTTCAGTGTTTCGCTCGCTGCCCGATCACTGGGCGATAGATCAATTATTTCCTATCGTGCCGATTCATCGCCTGAATGAAGTCCCCACGGATCGCGCTACGCTCGTTGATATTACCTGCGATTCTGACGGGGTTGTTGACAAATTCGTAGACCTGCACGACGTCAAAGAAGTCCTGGAAGTTCATGATCTGAAACCCGGCGAGCCATATTATTTGGCAATGATGCTGGTCGGGGCATATCAGGAAGTCATGGGGAATTTTCACAATTTATTTGGTACTACAAACGAAGC
Organism: Blastocatellia bacterium; assembly: GCA_043736395.1. GTDB lineage: Bacteria > Acidobacteriota > Blastocatellia > RBC074 > RBC074 > JAFDVL01. Next base: position 3,892 of record JAYTCQ010000224.1, read on the forward strand.
GCATATCATCATTGACAAAGACGGTGAATATCACATTAGCAAAGTGATTCACGGTTCTCCGGTTGGTGAAATGCTCACCTTCGCCAGATACGAACAAGAATTTTTACAAAAGGGATTCCGCAAACAGCTGAATCGTGAGATTAAGAAAGGAAATTTGACCGACGTTAAAGCCGACACGCTATTGGAAGACTACGATGGTTATTACAATAGTTATACCTATCTCGATATGAATGGTAGGTAATAGGTAAGGAATTCGGCTGGCTTTATTTTCGGTTGAGGATGCAATGATTAGAAGAATTAAAGGCGCAAAATACCTGACGAAACCAACGCAACCGTTGAATGTAGACCGTGACCGCAGTGTTCCGGGTTTACTTGAAAAAATGGAGCATATTTCCTTCCAGGGACGCAATCTCGCGATTGCGCATCAGCTCTGGTTGCAAATGCTTTCAGAAAATTCAGTTGTTATGATGGGCTTAAGCGGAGCCTTGGTTCCCGCTGGAATGCGAAGGCTGGTGGCTTATCTCATCAAGAATCGCTACGTTGATGTGCTGGTGACAACCGGCGCGACACTCTTTCACGACTTACACGAAACCCTCGGACGGCATCACTACATTGGCGATCCGAAAGCTGATGCTGCGACCTTGCAGGAAAACGCCGTAGACCGTATTTACGACACCTTCGCTTCCGAAGAAGAATTCCGCGAAGCCAATGAATGGATCGGTGGCTTTGCCGGACAACTCGAAAATTCACACGCCTATTCAACCCGCGAATTCACGCATTTGCTTGGACGTGAACTCAGCGAAATCGCAACGGAAGACGGCATTTTGACTTCTGCCTTTAAATCCCGCGTGCCAGTTTTCTGCCCCGCGATTGCGGATAGCGCCTTTGGCGTTTCCATTGGTGTCAGCCGCGTCGAGAAGAAAAATCCTTTCCAGTTCGATGTCATCCAGGATGTCGTAGACATGGCGCAAATCGTTTCGAAATCACGCTCCACCGGAGTCATTTATTTCGGCGGCGGCACTCCGAAATCATTTATTCAGCAAAGCGAATCCGCCGCAGGATTGTTGAATTCATCCGCACGTGGACATAAATTCGCGATTCAGGTGACGACGGAAACAGAGCATTATGGCAGCTATTCCGGCGCGGAATTCGATCAGGCGACAATGTTCGGACAGCTCGCCAAATCAGCTAGGCACGTGACTGTGCATTGCGACGCGACCATTGCAATGCCAATGCTGGTGACTTCACTTTCGCAAACGGCTGCGAAGGCGCTACGCACCCGCAAGCGGATTCAATTCAGCTTCAACAACAAAGATTTAGGCATCAACATGCCATAAATTTTATTGCTGATAGCAGTGTTATTTAATGAAGAGGAACCAGGCAGGGATGCTTAGTTCCTCTTTTTTATTTTCGGTGACAATATGAGTTCAAAGCTGAAAATGCAGCCCATGTATGTGCAGGTCAAACGCGGTTCCGCTGCCTCAAAATATTATGCAGCAAATGCTAAAAATGCGGTCATTAAAGGCTCTCGTAAAACTGACCTCAAAAATTTTGGCGGCAAGACGCTGCCAAAGATAATTTATAAAAATTATTATCTTGGCGGAATATCGGCTTGGAAAGAATCAGACATAGAAGCTATCGAAAAGGCCACGATTCAAGTCATGCGCCACAAGAAATTGAATACGGTGCTGGCCCAATATTTCGATCATCAAGCCTTATTTTGTGATGCCCTCGAAGCCGAAATTTTAGCTACGCCAAAGCCTGCCGAAGTCACACAAGGCGACATTGAAAAATTCACGAAGAATTTATTTCTGTCAGGGCAAATCAAGGATTCTGATCTTGATGTCACAATCTTTAATTTTATTTTGCCGCGCGGATCGGTGCTCAATACCAAACAGAAACTAACCAATAATCTCACGAATGAAGAGCAAACTATTCCCGGAAAAATCCGTCGTGCAGCCAGTTCGTTGGATGGGTTGGGCGGCTACCATAGCTCTGTTCATGCAAAACGCACTGGTGATTCTGAAGCAACTATTTATTACTCCGTAGACGTTTTCTCAGACAAGCTCTCCAACGGACAGGAAAACGGAATCGTAGCCTTCAACGATGCCTGGAAAAATATCGTAGCAACCCTTTATCACGAGCTGAACGAATTCCGCACTGACCCCGATGTCGGGGATTCAATCAGAGAAGATAATGAAGATTTTTTAGGATGGATGGCGGATGACGGAAATGAAATCGGAGACTTTCCCTTATTGCATGCAGGCCCCGTGACCGAAGTCATTAAAGAACTTAAGCTGACCGGCAAAGCATTTTCATTACCATTTCAAATGCTCTATTCCAACACCATTCACGGGCCTGAAAATCCAATCAAGGTACGATAGGCGTCCCCGCCTGTCGCTGCGTACATTGATTATTTTCCACAAAATACCTTAGCGACTGCGACAGGCGGGGACGCCTATCGTACCTTAACCGTCAGCGCAAAATCCTTCACTTTTTGACAAGGTGCAAGCTCGATCAATTGCTTTGCAGCTTCGGCATCGCGGCGCAATTGGGCACGTGATTTTGAATCCCAAATTTTTGTGTCACGTAACGTGAATTTTTCAGTTTCACCAATGCCTGCCGCGTAAATCCAATATTTTCCCGGCGCCAGATTGTCGAGTGTGAAGGTCGAGTCCCGCGTCAGTGCTTCAAAATATCGTGTCGTGTTTTCGGCTTCCTGAACGCCAAATGGAATCGCGTAGACACGAATCTTGGAAGGCAATTTCTGATCTGGCGCGGCAATAATTTTCCCCTGCACGCTGGCTGCGCCTTCCGCGATCAGCATTGAAACGCCTGTCAGTTTTTCTCCGGGTCTGACATAGATTCCTTGCCTGGCAACATCAATCTTGATCGTTTTAGACGGGAACGTAATTGATTTCAGATACCAAAAATCAGATGGTAGTTGCGCGCCAAGTCGGTACATCCCCGGCGACATCTGCGTGACGGATAATTCACCGTTTGCGGATAAGGTTGTTTGTTGCATCATCTGAGATCGCACGCCGAGGTCTTCTTTGATTGCCAGAATGGATGTTTCTTCAAGGTAGCCGTTGCGCGAAATTTTGCACGTTGGATTCGGCGCAGCTAATTTTTCCAACGTCAATCGTCCGTGAATTGAGGCAGGTGAATGGAAATTTAGAACTACTCCCGTGACGTCCGCGCCGTGAACTTTGACCTTAGTCGGGATCGCGATTCCAGCCTGATTGTTAGGTGAGTTCGAATTGAAAAAACGCATTGCCGTAACTTCATATTCGCCGTCAGGGATTCCATAAAAAGTAAAACCGGTCATGGCAGAATTAAAATAAGCACTGGCAACTCCCGCTCCGGTCGAAGCTGAAATGAGTTGCACGTTTCCGCTCAGATCACTCTGTCCATCATCTTTAAGAACTGCCGTACCGCTCACGGAATGCCCATGATCGTTACGATGAATGACATCAATCCCAGTTATTTCTGAACCGGGCTGGACGACAATTTCCTGTGCAGTGTCACGGGTCGAAGAAGGGTAATAGGTTGCGATTTCATTATGTTTGACCCGGATGTAGGCTTCAATCGGAGCGGCTGAAATGATGTACGTTCCACCCGATAAACCGTAAATGCGATAGACACCGAGATCATCGGTAATGTCACCACCAGCTTGACTGGAATTTGTCGGACGTCCTTCATCATCGCGAACCCGAATCGCGCTCACCGAAGTGCCAACGATAGGGCGTCCGGCGGAATCCAGAATTTTTCCGGTAATGACTCCACCTTTGACCAGCAAAATTGATACATTCTCGCCGATCCGAAAATTATTGGATTTTGCAGGGAATGAAGAAACATAGGCTGAAGTAAAAGCTCCGATTTGGTACACGCCAACCGCTACATCCGAAAATGTAAAACTGCCATTTTCATTACTCGTAACAGTGCGACGCTCTCGCGTATTAATGTTGTAAAGTGAAACGGTAATGTCAGAAAATTTTTGTCCCTCTCCACCAGAAATTTGTCCGGTAATTGTGCCAGTAACGGGTTTAGTTTTGGCCGCTTCATTCGTTGCAATATTTTGCGTGAACGCTTGCCCGAAGATACTTACCAAGCAGCATTGAAGGACAACGAAGATAAAAATTATCCGAATCATTGCTGGCCTCCTTCGCTAAGGTCGAGGGTTAGAGTGACTGTTGCTTCGATATTATTCGCCACCATTACTTTCTGCTTCACAGGTTTTGCACGAATTTGTTGATTCTGGACGTAGGGCGGATTTAAGACGACTTCGTATTCTCCCGGCAATAATTTATCAATCACAAATCTACCATTGGCACTCACTTGCGCTCCTTTAAATCCGGTGTCGGTCAGAGCAGGATTGAGAGGCCGTGCATGAAGATTGAGAAAGGCATTGGGAGGAAGCGTGCCTCCAGTGATTGTTACTTGTCCGCTGATGCTGCCTGCGGCATAACCAACCACTAACCGAACGCCGGTAATTTTCGCTTTTTCCATCACTTCAAAGCTTGCGGGGAGGACAATTCCATCCTTCTCACAGCGCAGCACGATGAAATCTGGATAGGCGGCGTAGACGCTAATATTCAATCGCCCCTTGCCAGGTTTTAAGCCTCGCAATTGAAACGTCCCATCTGCATTAACTCTTGGTGGTCCACTACCAATTTGGTTCAAATTATTTTCAGTGGAATAATTGATTCTCAGGTTTTTGAGTTGTGCCTGAATGGCAGGATTTTTCTCTCCCTCCAGTACCAGAATTCCACTAATTGACGCGCCGGGACGCGCATTTAATTGAACGTTTTCAAGGTTGCTGGCAATGACTTCAAAAGTAGTGGCGTCGGCGAAATACTCGAAGCCTTCCTCTTGTAACATCGTTACCGCATACGTTGATGGAACCAGCCCAGAGAGAGTAAATTCGCCGTTGGTGTTTGTTCTCTCTGATCTTGATGTCCAATTTGCGACACGTTCTCTATTTCCTTCTTTGACCAGAGGGCCACCCATCAACTGAACACCAACCAACGGTTGACCAGAATTGGCATCAATGATTCTTCCCTTAGCTTGAAACAACTGGCTGGATTTACCGACTGTAATATCAATATCTTTTGCTTCACTGCCTTCTGAGACTTCGACTGTTTCCGCCTTATCTTCAGATGAAACACTGGGGTAATAAGTCAATGGATAAGCTTTAATATTTGAGCCGATAAAATCTGCTCCTCTCTGCGGGTCTATCCCAATCGTGACAAAATATTTCCCCGGAGGTAAGCCAAAGATTCGGTAAATGCCGCGATCATCAGTGATGAGAGCTTGATAATTTATATTGTTTTGGAAGGGGACAGATTGTTGTGAGTTCGGTGCTTTGACTCTGAGCGTTATTTTTTGCCCAATAGCTGGACGCCCTTCCGCATCAAGAATTTTACCAGCAATGACCCCACCTGGCTTTAGTTGAAAATCCTGTTTGTCAATGATTTCATTCGCGCCGATGATGACTGAAATGCCCTGCGAATATTGATTACCATTTGGCATGACGTAAGTCAAAGCTCTGGCACTGATAAAATAGCGTCCAGCCGTTACGCCTGTGATTTTATAATTCCCGTCCTCATCCGTTCTCGTCCCCAACCCTTCTCGCGGAAGCCTGGAATATTGTTCATTCAAGGTGATCAGGACATTTGGCAACGGCTTATCACCCACTGTCACGCGACCGGAAATAGAAGCTGTACTGATTTTTTCAGCGGCAGTCTGCGCAAAAACAATCTGCGTCAAACTGAATAAAATCAGCATTGAGATGGCAGTGCGAAGTTTCATGGCGTTCCTCCATTGATGGCTGCGAATTATTTTTTTGTAGGCAAAAACTTCAGGCTGTAATCATTCACGCGCTGGCAGGAATTTAGTTCCAGCAGATTTCCTGCGGCTTCGGCGTCACGGCGTAGTTGCAGGCGTGCGGCGGCGTCCCACGCTGCCGAAGTTGCGGGCATCTCATCAGACTCTGTGTCTGGAATCGGGCGCGCAATGATCAAATATTTTCCTGGTGCGAGATTCTCAAAAGTGAACGTTCCATTTTTAGTTTTTGCTTCGTAGTAGCGCAGCAAATCATCAGAAGATTCCTTTTCTGCCGGGATGAGATACCCCCGCATGCGCGGAGGCAAAATCTTGTTTGTATCAGTAACGATGCGGCCTTTGACGTTCGCGGCTCCATTGGTGACGGAGATTAACAGGTCTTTTATTTTTTCGCCTGAGCTGAGGCTGAGTCCCAATTTACCGACATCAATCGTGGCAGGCAAAGCAGTTTTTGCAGTAGCGATTTTCGCCGCCGCAGATTTCATGGTGACGGATTTGATGTACCAGGTTTCATCAGGAAACACGGTAGTGAAGTGGTATCGCGCAGGTTCTAAATTAAAATATTTGACTTCGCCTTTGTCGTTCGGAGCATCGGAGCTGAGCCAGGAATCAGGATTTGATTCGAGGTCTTTACCCATGATTTCGCGGCGCAAAGTGGCTACGATTTCTTCGGGAAGGGAAGTGCGCGAAGACTTACATTCCAGACGATTTTTTTCAGAAGTTTCTGCAAGTTCGATTTTCCCTTCGACGGAACTGACCGGGAGCAGGTTCAGAATGAGGCCAGAAATATTGCCACCTTTGACCGTTATTTTTCGTGGAGCAGAACGATAGGATTCTGTTTGATTACTATGTTCAGCGCGGATTTGATATTCGCCGTCTGCAATGCCATGTAAAGAAAATGCGTGCAGAGAATCATTAGATGCGAGATTGACACTCTCAATTAGGGAATGCCCCGAGAATGTTTCTAATCGAATATAAATAGACCTTGAACTAAGTTCGTCTGAGACGCCAGTGACTTTTCCACTAACTGAAAATCCTTTTTCACCTCGCAGGCGGATATTGATACCATTCACTTCTTCGCCAAGATTTACCGTAATTTCGGTAGCGGATTCTCGGATTGCAGAAGGATAATAAGTCGGAGCGATTTCAAAAAATGCATCGGGCGGCCCCCAGTTGTAGGCTCCTTTTCCGCCAGACGAGACTATATATTTTCCCGCTGGCAATCCATAAACCCGAAAGTTACCCAAGTCGTTTGTTTTGCGGTTCTGCGCGTACCAGCTATCTTCTTTGACCTTTCTTCCTTCGCTGTCACGAACGCGTGTGACCTGTATTGGTACGGCGATAACAGGTTCTCCTAAAGCATTTGTTACACGCCCGGTGATGACTCCGCCTTTGACAAGAGAGATCGTGACAGCTTCGCCCGGATAACGATATTTAAATTCATTAGGACTTTGAGGATTAACAAATCCGGGCGAATACGCATAAATATTATAAGAGCCAGCTTTCAAACCATCAGCAATAAAATTGCCTTCCTCATCGGTGACGATGGGTTGCCATCCTCGTTCACGACTATGGCTGGTAGGACTAATCTGAGCAATTGCTCCGTCCATTGGTTGTCCGTCATCGCCGATAACTTTTCCAGTTATTTTCCCTGTTGGTTTCGCCGTCACTTGGTTTTCCGGCTTCTCCTGCGCACAAATCGGAAGCATCAAAAGTAATAATAAAATCAGGCTTTTCATAATTATTTTTCCTCCTTGCCGCCGATGCTGACAGTTAATGTGACAGAGGTTTCCTGACCAACAATTGCTTGAATTATTTTAGAATTTTTTTGTAATGTTACCGAGGGTGTTTCATAGGGAGGTTTATTGGCGTAGGTGTCTACGCTTAATTCATAACTGCCAGCGCTCAATCCTTCGATAAGGAATTTCCGACGCGAATCAATGGAAGCGTGTCTTATATCGCCACTATTATTTACACGGTTTGCTTTGAGCCTTAAGCTGACATCTTCAGGTAATGACCCGCCTTCAATTTTGATTTCTCCGCGAATCGTGGCAGTGCCTTGAGACACTATGATCCGAATACCGGAAATTTGGTCACCCGGTTTTACGTCCAAACCGTCAGTCAGTGGCGACCCGTCGCGTTCAATTCTGACAATAGAAAATTCTTTTGACGCGTTGGAGTCTATCGAGAAATTTACCTTACCTGCGTGCACAGCTTTGAATTTTAGATTTCCGGCAGCATCCACACCGCTCTGTGATGGCGTGTTGGAAAACCAATCTTTCGGATCAGCTTTCGGATCGGTTGATTTCGCTAGAAATCGTATTGAGGAAAGCTTGCTTTTCGAATTCTGAATTGTTCCTTCTTCAGATTGTGCAACTCCTGTGATGACGGCGCCTTTTTCTAATTTAATTTCGAGTCCGCTGACATCCTCATCCTTGATTTCGAATAAAACAGAATTGCCGGAATACTCCGAATTGCCATCCCAGTTCAGAGCTAACGCCCGATATTTTCCGGGAGTAAGACTATCAAGTTTGAATTCGCCATCCGAGTTGGAATAGATTCCACCAACTGTATAACTACTCATATTGCCGGATGCATCTAAAATTGCGGAACCCACCATCACCAGCGGAATTGGTTTGCCGGTGTTCGTGTCGAGAACCTTGCCTAACGCTTTATAGCCCTTTTTTCTTTGTATTAATTTGAAGTCAATGCCAGCGGATTCGGCTTCGATTTTGACATTAATGACTGATGCTTTTTCTTCTTCGGGGACTCCGGGATACCAGGCGCGCGTGTACTGTCTGCCTTGATAAATTTGAAGATTGCCCTCTTTGGGATCGGAGCCAGCACCGACCATATATTTTCCAGGCTCAAGGCCGAAGCAGCGATAGACGCCGCGATCATCAGATCGGTCGTTGCAGTTGATCTTTTGTTTTTTTCCGTCTGCGCCTTGTTTCATCAGGATTACCTGCTGCTCAATGATGCTGCGCCCGCGTCCATCAAACAGCCGTCCAGTGACGATTGCACCGCGTATGAGATTGAAATTTATTTCTTCAGCCGAGTCGTTGTCGGACAAATTCATACTGGTACCACGATCCCATTCATCGCTTTTTTTAGGATTGTAAAAACCAGGTGCGGTGACGCCGACGCTATAACTTCCGGCGCGAATTTTTTCAAGTTTGTAATTTCCGCTGCTGTCAGTGTTCGTACTGATCGGAAGCTCTTTGTCATTATTTTCATTATTTTTCGTGAGCAGCACAGTCACGTTCGGCGCGGGTTTGCCTTCGATAGTGACTTTGCCGGAGATGGTGCTGGTTCCGGGTTTTTCAGGAGTTGTGTTTTGCGCAAAAATTTCAACAGAAAGGCTGATGAGCAAAACGAAGCATGCAAAAACGCGAATCGTTGAAGCCATAAAAATTCCCCTTTTCGTTCTAGTGACTGGCAAACAAGATAGCGGCATTATCTGCGTCTTCGCGGTAAGTTGCAAAGAAATTTTAGGGAGAATTTAGACAGGATGAACAAGATGAACAAGATTTCTTTGTCATCTTAGAAATATAAATCTTGTACATCTTGTCAATCCTGTCTAAAAAAATTCTCATACTCAGTTGCCTTCATTAAGCTCATCGGCGATGATGAACTATTACTCGCAGTACTCTTTATATTTCTCAAATTATGCCAAGAATTTTAGTAACGAACGATGATGGAATCCATTCAGAAGGATTAACCGCGCTAGCTGAAGCCCTTAAATCTATTGGTGAGGTGACGGTCGTCGCACCCGCTACGGAACAGAGCGCGAAGGCGCATTCATTGACGATTACGCATCCGCTGCACATTCGCAAGATTGATGATTTTCATTATTCAGTAGATGGCACGCCGACCGACTGCGTGATTCTGGCGATGATGAAAATTATGTCGGAAGCCAAGCCCGACATCGTCGTTTCCGGCATCAATTTCGGAGCGAATCTCGGCGATGATGTGATGTATTCCGGGACGGTTGCAGGTGCCTTCGAAGGCTCTGTTTTCGGGCTTCCGAGCATTGCGATGAGCTTGACGGATTATTCAGACATGGACTTCAGTTATGCAGCAAAATTCGCGGCTAAGCTGGCTGAAAAAATACTACAGATCGGATTGTCGCAACGCACAATTTTAAATGTCAACGTTCCGCCTGGAAAAATTCTTGGCGCGCGTTGGACGCAGCAAGGAACGCAGAGCGCGCGTAGTAAAATTTTCGAAGGCGTTGATCCGCGCGGCAAAAATTATTGCTGGATCGGCGAACAACATTCGCGCTGGAAAGAAAAAGGCAACAGCGATTATGCCGCGATTGAAGAAGGATTGGTTTCGATTACACCGATTAAAACGGATCAGACAGATTATCTGGCGTTAGAGAAATTACGGAGTATTGAGTTGTGAACTAACCATTGCAGAAGCCCGCACGCAGTAAGGGCATTTTCAGTCGAGAGAGTCCGTAGGGTCGAGAGAGTCTTTAGAGTCGAAAAGGCGCACTTACTGCGTGCGGGCTTCTGCAAAAAAGAGTATGGAAAAGCCTCCCGAACAAAAACCACTGACCGATGCCCAGCTTCGCAATCGCCTCGCGATGGTGGCGAATTTGCGAAAAGAAGGGATTAAGGACGAACGCGTCTTAGCGGCGATGGCGGAGATTCCCAGACATTTATTTATTACGGAAGTTTTGCGCAGCCGCGCGTATGACAATCACGCTTTGCCGATTGCCTGTGATCAAACGATTTCACAGCCGTTCATTGTCGCAAAACAAAGCGAATTATTGAGCATCACTGACAAAGATAAAGTGTTGGAAATCGGAGCCGGGTCAGGTTATCAAACCGCAATTCTCTCAAAGCTCGCGGGCAAGGTTTATGCGATCGAAAGAATCCCGCAATTAGCACGTGAAGCCTCATCGTTATTGGCTTCGCTGAAGCTTTTCAATGTGACGATCAAGTGCTTTGACGGCACGCTGGGCTGGAGCGAATTTGCGCCGTACAAAGCGATCATCGTCGCGGCGGGCGCGCCCGAAATTCCACAAGTTTTGATAGAGCAATTAGAAGTCGGCGGGCATCTCGTGATTCCCATCGGCAATGAAAAAGAACAACGATTAATTCGCGTCAAGCGTACCGCCTCCGGAAGCAGACAAGAAGATCACGGTGCGTGTCGCTTTGTGAAATTAATCGGAAAATTTGGATGGGAGCGGTAGTGGTGGTCGGTGATCAGTGGTCAGTGGTCGGTTTTTTAGCGGAAGGTTTTAATTTATCTGTACCTTCGCCTATGACCTGCCTTTATCCGACCCCCGATCACTGATCACCGACCACCACTAAGTATGGATTTACTCAAACAAATACTCGATCTCGTACTTCATTTGGATAAGCATCTCGATGTGCTGGTGCAATCCTATCAGGGTTGGACGTACGCGATTTTATTTCTGATCATTTTTTGCGAAACAGGTCTCGTAGTCATGCCGTTTTTGCCCGGTGATTCATTGCTGTTCGCGCTTGGAGCTTTGTCCGCCACCGGTTCGTTGAATGTGGTGCTGCTTGGGATTTTATTGATGGTTGCGGCGATCATTGGTGACAATTTAAATTATTGGATTGGGCGTACAATTGGTGCCAGACTTTTCACAAGTGAGAATTCCAAACTCTTCAATAAATCCTATCTCGAACGTACCGAAAAATTTTATGACAAATACGGAACGAAGACCGTAGTCATTGCGCGTTTCGTGCCGATTGTCCGCACCTTTGCGCCATTTGTGGCAGGTTTTGGACGGATGAATTATGCAAAGTTTTTATCGTACAGCGTATTCGGCGGAATCCTCTGGATTTGCGGATTATTAAGCTTAGGATATTTTTTCGGCAATCTTCCATTCGTAAAGAAAAATTTTGGATTAGTCATTATTGCCATTATCATCATTTCCGTTTTGCCCGCCGTCATCGAAGCGCTGCGAGCAAGAAAAGAACAATAGATTTAACCTAAAATTAAGATCGAGAGAAGACAGGGGTGATGCCTGTCTTTTTTCTTTGTCACTATTTAATTTGTGGAACGCTAGTTGCACTTGCACTCCGTGAGAATTCTTATGGAATCAAACTGGAATATTTTTGCAGCTTCACATCACCCGGTCACAAATTCGCTTGCGAGTGCGCATGACGAACCACACGCGACGCCGTATCAACGTTTGCGTCGGATGCTGTTATTAGATCGCCACGATCTGATGGTGTTATGCGCATACACGGTTTTGATTGGGATTTTGATGTTAGCCGTGCCGTTGGCGGCGCAGGCGCTGGTGAATACCATCGCGGCAGGCGTGATGCTGCAACCATTGATTGTGTTGACGCTGGCAGTGTTGGGGGCGTTGTTATTCGCGGGGGTTTTACGTTTACTGAAACTTTCGTTGCTGGAAAAATTGCAGCAGCGAATCTTCGCGCGGGTCTCGTTACAACTTGCCGACCATTTGCCGCGCATCCAACACGATGTGATGACCAGCGAGTATGCGCCGCATCTGGTAAATCGTTTTTTTGATGTCATTACCATTCAAAAAACGGTCGCCAAGATTTTACTGGAAGGACCGTCAGCCGCTCTTAAAGTTACCATTGGCTTGATCCTGATGGCGTTTTATAGCCCGTATTTACTGGCCTTCGACATATTTGTAATTTTGTTTGTGGTTTTTGTGGTGTGGGTGTTGGGCTTGGGAGGATTGCGTTCGAGCATCGAAGAATCCATCAGCAAATATCGCGTCGCGGATTGGTTGGAAGAACTAGCGCGTTGTCAGCGCGGCTTCAAAATGAATTCAGTGTCGAGCTTTCCTATTGAACGCGTGGACAGTTTGGTGATGGATTATGTCAAAGCGCGGCGCGAGCATTTTCGGGTGATTTTTCGTCAGGCGTTTGGCAATTATTTTTTTCAGGCGCTTGCCAGCGCAGGCGTGTTAGCGATTGGGGGATGGTTGGTCATCAATCGGCAATTAACACTGGGACAACTTGTCGCAGCTGAAATTATTGTGGTGGGCGTTCTCGAAGGACTTGAGAAGCTGATTCGATTAATGGAAAGCGGCTACGATTTATTGACGAGTCTGGACAAAGTCGGACACGTCACGGATTTGCCAATTGAGTCACACCACGGGCGTGAATTACCCCGCGGCGATGATGGTGCAACCGTGAATTGTCGCAAAGTCAGATTTAGTTATGATGGTCAATCCGAAATTCTTGCCGGGCTTGATTTAACGCTTGCTGCCGGTGAACACGTCAGTGTCGTCGGTGAAAGCGGCGTTGGAAAATCTACGCTGGCGGCCTTGTTTTGCGGACTGCATGCGCCTTCGCAAGGACTGGTGCAAATTAATGGAATGGATGTCCGTGATGTCAATGTAGCGAGCTTACGCCGCCGCGTTGGTCTGGTCAGCGACACGAGCGAAATATTTGCCGGGACGATAGAAGAAAATATTTTGTTGGGTCGTGATTATATTTTGCACGATGATTTGCAATGGGCACTGGAGTTTACGAATCTGACGGAAGAGCTGGCTAAGTTTCCGCATGGACTGCAAACGCGGCTGGTCTCAGAAGGTCGAAATCTTTCACGCGGACAAATGCAGCGGCTCTTAATTGCCCGCGCCATTGTGGGGCGTCCGTCGTTATTGATTTTGGACGAAGCCTTCACCGGCATTGATGAAAACGACAAAATCCGCATTTTAAATGAACTTTACAATCCTGCTTATCGCTGGACGATTGTGGATATTTCACACGATCCCGAAGTCGTCGTGCGTGCGCAAATGATCCACGTTCTGGCGCAGGGGCGCATCATCGAATCAGGAACTCCTGCTGAATTAATGCGTAAACGCGATTGCGAATTCCGCAATTTGTTTCCCAGTCTGGGGCTGCGAAAAATTAAATAAAAAATTATCGAAAACGTATATGACTGCGCTCGAAAAGAAAAAAATCGTTGTCTTACAGCATCCGGCTGCGGTTTTGCAGCACAAAACGAAAGTGCAATCACTTGATTCGCTGCAATCTTCAAATTCATTGAGGTTGGTGGCGTTGCTCTTGTTTTTATTGCTGTTGATTGTCGCATTGTGCTTGTACTTCGTTCCGTGGCAGCAATCGGTAACGGGCTACGGTCAGGTCATTATTTTTTCACCGATGGAGCGCCCACAAAACATTGAAGCGCAAATTCCCGGACGCATTGTGAAATGGAATATTGTCGAAGGTCAGGATGTCAAAGCCGAAGAAATAATCGCTGAACTGGAAGACATAGATTCTAAATTTTTGAATTTGAATCAGTCCGCCAGATTGAATTCGCAGCGCGGCTTTATGCAAAACGGAATCACCGAAGCAAACGCGCGGCAATCGGCTTTGCAGGCACAACTTAAAGATTTAGAAAGTTCGCGCCGGGCAGCGATTCCGGCAGCAGAACAACGCGCGCTTCAGGCCGAAGACGCTGTCACGCAGGCTGAACAAAATGTCACACAAGCGCGACAATCTGTCACAACGGCGGAATTAAATCTCAAACGATTGCAGGAATTATTTGAAAAAGGTCTGCGATCGAAACGTGACCTTGAATTAGCCGAACTCGAAATCATCACGGCGAAAACTCGGTTGGAAAGTACGAACGCGGCGCTTGAAGTGGCACGCAAATCCGTCCAGGTCGCGCAACTCGAAAAAGATCGCATCGTGAATGACACTTCAGCTCAACTTAATAACATTCGCGCTACGCAGGCTTCGGTGCGCGAAACAATTGCCAAAACAAATAGCGACATTGAAAAAGTTGCCATTGACCTGGGCAACGTTCAGCAACGCAGCGAACAGCGCATCGTACGCGCGTCACGGGCTGGCAAAGTGGTGCGCGTTTTCAAAGGTGGCTCCGGTGAAACGGTTAAAGCCGGTGATGTGTTGGCGGTGCTTTCGCCTAACTCGCAGGATCAAGCGGTAGAACTGTACCTGACAGATTACGATGCGCCGCTGGTTTCAGTTGGGCGGCAAGTTCGCTTGAATTTTGCAGGCTGGCCAGCCGTACAATTTGTGGGCTGGCCTTCGATTGCCGTCGGTACGTTTGCCGGGCGCGTCAAAGTGATGGACGCGATTGACGATGGCCAAAAACGCTTTCGCGTCATTATCACACCCGATGAAAAATTAATTCGCGCAGGTAAGGAAGAGCCGTGGCCGAAGCTGGATCAATTACGCCCCGGTGCCGAAGTGAATGGTTGGGTGATGCTGGATACGGTGTCGCTCGGCTTCGAGTTGTGGCGGCAATTCAATGCGTTCCCGCCGACCGTGCAACGTGGCCCGATTGGCGAGAAAAAAACAGGTGGCGCGATTATTGAACCCAAACAGCAAAACGCCAAAGAAGAAAAATAATTTTTTTGACCGGATGAACAGGATTTACAGGGCTAATGAAATTGTCCAAAACTTTAAGAGAAAAACTTTTTTTCAAAC
Source organism: Blastocatellia bacterium (assembly GCA_043736395.1). Lineage (GTDB taxonomy): Bacteria > Acidobacteriota > Blastocatellia > RBC074 > RBC074 > JAFDVL01. Next base: position 19,158 of record JAYTCQ010000224.1, read on the forward strand.
GTAGTGTTAGTAGACCGCGCGTGAGCAAGGGCTGCCTCGATAGGGCACCCTTGGGCATCAACGAACGCTTTGCCGAAGCAGCCCTTGCTCACGCGCGAGCGACTGACACAGCGCGCGCAATTGAAAATCGCTATATCAAAAACAAAAATGACAGACCAGGCATCACAATTCCTCAAAAGGTGATAGCCAGCATTCATCTTGGACTTGCCATATTTTTGCTGAATGTTATTGCCTGGGGGCAAAGCACTGTCAATACACCCTCAAACGAAGCTCTTAAAAGTGCAATGCAAGCAGCCATGACGCGTGGCTTAAGCGTTGAGGCGCAACAAAAATTCGCGATGAATGAACCACAATCCGGTCGCAAAATTGATCCGCCCACGGCTGCCAAAAGTTCGCCGCAAAATTTGCCAAAAATTACGCTCGAAGATGTGCTGCGCATTGTTGAGCAACATCATCCGAAGTTGCGCAGTGCAGATGCCGAGCGGCGGATCGCTTCAGAAAAACGTTTGGAAAAACAAGGTGCGTTCGACCCTGTGTTTACAACAGGCGCAGATTATTTGCGCTTCAATACAGAACTTGACAGCAAGACGTTGCGCGGCAAAGTTGGCTCCACACGTCTGGCTGATGCAGGCGTAGAATTTCTGACCCGATACGGATTCAAAGTTGCAGCGGGGACACGCTTCAATTATGGCAAAGTCAAAGCACCATTTTCTCCAACCGGAACCGGCGGAGAATATTTTCTGGAATTTAAAGTGCCTTTGATGAGAGGCGCGCGCATCAATGAAAAAACCGCGGCTGAAAAACAAGCTTTGCTGGGAGAACCATTAGCCGACGCAGATTATCAGTTGACGCGCCTCGAATTATTGCGCAAAGCCGCCGACAGTTATTGGGAATGGGTTGCCGCCAAACGTAAACTTGATGTGGCGCGGGATTTATTATCGTTGTCAGAATTTCGTGCGCAGGCTGTGCGTGATCGCGTGCAGGCGGGAGACTTGCCCGCCATTGATGTGACCGAAGCCGAAGCGGAAATCCAGCGACGGCAAGGCGGATTGATTAAAGCAGACCGTGATTTACAAAAATCCGCGTTCAAGCTTTCGCTATCTTTATGGACGCCGGACGGACAACAGGTCTTAAGCCCCGAACCCTCGCAAGTGCCGAATTCATTGGCGGCTCCGATGGTGTACACCGATTTGCAGGCGATGGAAGGAGAGCGGCAGGCACTAGGACGACGTCCCGAATTTCGCGCGCTGGACATTAACCGCCAAATTACGCAGGTTGATTTAGACCTCGCCAAAAATCAGCGAATGCCAGCAGTGGATTTTGTCTTCAGTCCTGGGCGCGATGTGGGCTTGGGTGCGATTGGCAATACGGTGAAGGCCGGCGTGAGCTTTACGTTGCCATTGCGCCAACGCACAGCCGACGGGCGCATCGGTGCAGCTGCGCTGAAAATACAAAAAATTGACTTCGATAACATCAACGAAAAACAACGCATCTCAATTGAAGTCAGAGACGCAATCTCCGCCATCAATACAGCCTATGAACGATTTCGCGCAGCGGAAAAAGAAGTCGAGTTAGCGACGAAATTAGAAGAAGGCGAACGCACCAAATTTCAACTGGGTGACAGCACTTTATTTTTAGTAAATCAGCGCGAACGGACTACGGCAGAGGCGCGGGTGAAATTGATCGAAGTGCAAACGGAGTATGAACAGGCGGTCGCAGTGTTTCGTGCTGTGACGGTGCAGTTTTAGGCAGGTTTTTTTTGACAGGGTTTACAAGATTTTTGACAGGATTTACAGGAGAAAATTTTTTGTAAATCATTTCGCAAATCTTATAAATCCTGTCTTGTCTTTTAATTTGACAAAGCTTCCTCAGTCCCGCACCATGGCTACAAATTCATCGCAAGTCAGTTACGGGAGAGACTGATTTATTTCAGCGCCGAAGGAGCAACCGCCCTTGGAAACTCTCAGGCAAACGGACCGTCTGACTTTCACGATTCTGGAAAGAGGTTGGCATTATTTTGCCGTAAAACCCGCCGACGGAATAACACTCTCAGGCAAACATACAGATAGGGCTTTTCAGTCCTGTTCAGAGTTCACGCTTCAGCGTGTGAACGCCAGCGAAGCGCGGCGTTTGGCAAACTGAAGTTTGAACTCTCAACTATCTTCCGAGAGTGTTTTATGAACCAATCACCCGCCACCGATTTTTCCCGTCGTCACATCGGCCCATCGCCAACCGACATCGAAACAATGCTCAAGTTTGTCGGCGCAAAAAATCTTGAAGATTTGATCGCGCAAACCATTCCAAACAGCATTCGCCAAACAAAATCTTTGTATTGTGTTCCCGCGCATTCTGAAACCGAAGCGTTAGCGAAAATGCGCGCCATTGCCGCGAAAAATCAGGTGTTCACGTCACTTATCGGGCAAGGATATTCCGGTACAATTTTGCCCGCCGTCATTCAACGCAACATCCTCGAAAATCCTGCTTGGTACACGGCGTACACTCCCTATCAACCGGAGATTTCGCAAGGCCGCCTCGAAGCTCTCATCAACTATCAAACGATGATTTGCGACCTGACGGGACTCGATGTTTCGAACGCTTCGTTGCTCGATGAAGCGACCGCCGCCGCCGAAGCGATGGCTTTGGCGAAACGCGTAAGTGATTCAAAATCGAATACATTTTTTGTAGACAATCAGGTGCATCCGCAAACGTTAGCATTGCTGCAAACACGCGCTGAACCGCTCGGCTGGGAATTAGTTATTGGCGATCCCTTAACAGAAATTTCAAAGCAGGAAGTCTTCGGCGCGATCTTTCAATATCCCGGTTCTAACGGCGAAATTCGTGATTTGCGCGACGCAATAAAAACATTGCAATCACAATGCGGCATCGCGGTCATAGCCGCAGATTTATTGGCGCTGACGTTGCTTGCTTCACCTGGGGAACTCGGCGCAGACATCGCCATCGGCTCAGCGCAGCGCTTCGGTGTACCGATGGGTTACGGCGGCCCGCACGCGGCGTATATGTCCGTGAAAGACGCGTACAAACGTTCAATGCCGGGACGCCTCGTTGGCGTGTCCGTAGACGCGCGCAAAGCTCCGGCGTATCGCCTGGCATTGCAAACGCGCGAACAACATATTCGCCGCGAAAAAGCGACTTCAAATATTTGTACGGCGCAGGTGTTGTTAGCCGTGATGGCTTCCATGTACGCCGTTTATCACGGCCCCGAAGGCTTGACGCACATCGCGACTGAATTGCATCGGAAGACTTCCGTGTTAGCGGCGGGATTGCGCAAGCTTGGCTTCACGATTTTGCACGAAACATTTTTTGATACGATCACCGTTGAAGTTGGCGAAAGGCAAAAAGAAATTATTGCGCGTGGTGTCGCTGCGAAAATTAATTTTAGAATTGCTGGTGAAAATTCCCTCGGCATTGCGCTGGATGAAACGACTACGCCGGAAGTTATTGAAGCGGTTTGGCGGACGTTTGGCGGGGAATTAAAATTCGCAGAAATCGCAGACCAAGCGAAAGGCGCATTGCCGCAATCCCTAAATCGAAAATCCGAATTCCTGTCGCATTCAGTTTTTCATCGCTATCGTTCTGAAACCGAATTGCTGCGGTATATGCGCAAACTTGCCGATCGTGATTTAGCGTTGGATCGTGCGATGATTCCGCTTGGTTCCTGCACGATGAAATTGAATGCGACGACTGAAATGATTCCGGTGACGTGGCCTGAATTCGGGGCTTTGCATCCGTTCGCTCCTGCCGATCAAGCGCTTGGTTATCAGGAAATGTTTGATGATTTGAAAAATTGGTTGTGCGAAATCACAGGCTACGATGCGGTATCTTTGCAGCCAAATTCTGGCGCACAGGGCGAATATGCTGGACTACTTGCGATTCGCGGCTATCATCTCAGCCGCAACGAAGGGCATCGAAATATTTGCCTGATTCCTTCCTCCGCGCACGGAACAAATCCGGCGTCAGCACAAATGGTTGGAATGGAAGTCGTTGTCACTAAATGCGATGAAAACGGCAACGTAGACCTCAACGACTTGCGCGAAAAAGCTGAAAAATATTCCGCAAATTTAGCCGCCGTGATGGTGACGTATCCGTCCACGCACGGAGTTTTTGAAGAGCAAATCCGTGAGCTATGTGACCTCATTCATTCGCACGGCGGACAAGTATATTTGGACGGCGCAAATATGAACGCGCAGGTCGGATTGTCGCGTCCGGGAGATTACGGCGCAGACGTTTCGCATTTGAATTTGCACAAAACTTTTTGCATCCCGCACGGCGGCGGAGGCCCCGGCATGGGACCAATCGGCGTCAAATCTCACCTCAAACAATTCCTGCCGGGACACCCGACAGTTGATGGCGGCACAGCTCCCGTAGGCGCGGTTTCAGCGGCTCCGAATGGCTCTGCTTCGATTTTGCCGATTTCGTATGCGTACATTTTGATGATGGGCGGAGACGGATTGACGAAGGCGACACAGGTGGCAATTCTCGCCGCAAATTACATCGCCAAACGCCTGGATGAACATTTCCCCGTGCTCTACAAAAATCACAACGGACGCGTAGCCCACGAGTGCATCATTGATCCGCGTGGACTGAAAAATACTTCCGGCGTATCGGTGGATGACATTACAAAACGCCTGATTGATTACGGCTTCCACGCGCCTACAATGAGCTTTCCGGTCGCGGGAACATTGATGATTGAGCCGACCGAATCAGAATCATTAGCCGAGCTTGATCGTTTCTGCGAAGCAATGATTGCAATCCGCAATGAAATCCGCGAAGTCGAAAATGGACGTTTTGCGATCACCGATTCGCCGCTGCGTCACGCGCCGCATACCGTGCATGATTTGGCAGATGAAGAATGGAATCGCCAATATTCACGGGCTGAAGGAGTGTTTCCGAAGGGCGTGTCGCGCACCGATAAATATTGGTGTCCGGTAAGCCGTATTGATAACGTTTATGGGGATCGAAATTTATTTTGCGTGTGCGTGCCGACGGAAGAATATGCAACGGCGAGTGGGTCTTAAGTTCAGAGTTACATGTAAACGCTGATGGCATTCAAGTAAGCCAGAAGAATAGACCACGGATCAGGCGGATGATGCTGGTTTACACGGATCTGAATTTTCAGATCCGTGTAAACCAGCTTGATCTGCAAAATCCGTGGTCTATTTCCCCTTCACTGAATGTCATTTACGTTTCGCGTAATTCTGAACTATTTCTGCAACTTCAAAAAAGCCAACAAATCCGCCATTTCTTTTTGTGTCAGCAATGACGCAAATCCTTCCGGCATCAGTGACACGGTTGACGGCGTAGTCCCTACGATTTCATCGCGTGCGATGCGCAATTTTTGATTCACTCCCAGCCACAGCACAGTGGCTTCACGACCCGATTCTAATTGGCTGCGGATGCCGTTGTAGGTTTGACCGGACTTGGTTGTCACGCGTTGCGTTTGATAATCAGGCACGAGTGTCGCGCTCGGAAAAACTACGGCTTCGAGGATGTCGTGACCGGAACGAATCGCGCCGACCGAAGTCAAATCCGGCCCGAGTCGCCCGCCTTCTGATCCTACTGCGTGACAGTTATAACAGGTCGCTTTGCCAAAAAATAATTCTCGACCGGCGGTTGGATTTCCGCCGGATGTGAGAAGTGGTTCTAATTCGCGCAGCTTTGTCGTACGCGCTTCGGCTTCGGCTTCAAAGCGTGCCAGCAACTGTTTTGAGGCAGCTTTTGTCGTGTCAGGAAAATTTTGGAAAAGTTGTTCGATGCGCTTGCTACCGACTGAATCCAGCTTCACTTCGGGTTTGTTCAGGGCGGCAATTAACGCTTGCCCTATGTCGTCATCTTTTGTCGCGCGAAAGGCGTCGAGCAGCGGAAGGAGCGTGAGCGAATCGGCGCTGGATAATTTTTCATTCGCGAGTTTGAGCAGTTGCGTGTGAGTGAGTTCTGCTTCGCCGAGGCTTTGCGCAGCGGCGATGGGCAAGGCGGAATTTGAATTCGCTTGCAGGTTTTTCAGCAGCAAATCAAAGGACGCATCAGGAAGTTGCGGCGTGTGTGCGACGAGCGCAGAAATTGCCGCGACGCGCAGTTCAGCAGGTTCGGAGGCGTTGTTGGCGATAAGATTTAATTCGTTGTCCAGCCCATTCACGCGGCGGGCCCGAATCACTTCCATCGTACGTGTTCGCAGGCGCGGGTCGCCTTTGCTCACGAGCATAGCCAATTCGTTCACCCATTCTTTCGGCAATTCTTTCAGCGAGCAGCGTTCCATAGTGTCGAGCAAAAATGTTTGCCGTTCGGTGTTGGGCTTGCTTAGCGCGGAGGTTATCAATTGTTGCACTTGCGCATCGGAGACGAATGTTAGTAATGCTTCACGCACAGCGTCAGCTTCATCCGCATCAAACTTCTGCGCATTCAAACTGGCGCGTAAAAAATTCAGCACTGACGAAGCCCAATCGGCGTGATGCGAAATTACGAATAATGCGGCACGGCGCATATCAGGACTCCTGCTGCTGAGGAATGGCGCAACCTGTTTTTGCGTGAGCGGGCTGTTGTCCAATTGATCTAAGGCGATGAGAGCGGGTTTGAGAAACCTGTGATCAAACGGTTCTTTAGCATTCAGGTAGCCAAGCAATGCCGTGGCGTCGTTGAGTTGGATTAATGAATAAATGCAGGCGTGTTCGACGAAGCGATCTTCAGAAAGACCTGCCGCGATAATTAATTCTTTGTCTGCTCGTTTGTCTCCAATTTGGCCAAGCGAAGTTGCGGCTTGAAGGCGCACGGGCAACGAATCATCTTTGACCAATTGCATCAATCGTTCGACGGCGTCGCGGTCTTTGTTCATTCCTGTGACACGGGCGGCGGCGGTGCGCACCTGCGCATCGGCATCGCTCAATTTTGCGCGGACAAAATTCAAAGCAGACGGCGTTCCAATTCTTCCTAAACCGAACACTGCCGCGCAACGAACTTCAGCATCTTTGGCTTGTACGCTGACAGTTGCGAGCGCGTTTACGGCTGCGTCACCTTTACTTACCAACAATTCCAAACTGCGCGATTGCACGGCGGGACGCGTGTCTTCGAGGTATTTTGCTAATTCTTCGGGAGCAAGCGAATCCAGTTTTAAATTCACGCCGCGCGGATCATTAATTTTCGGCGCACCAACTTTTCGGACGCGATAGACCGCGCCTTTGTGTTCGGCTTTGGCGATGACGGAGAGCGGGCAGGCGTCAACGTACCATCCGCCTGTGTCGAGGAATAGCAGGCTGCCGTCGGCGTCTTCGATGACATCAGTCGGATGAAAATCAGGATCAGTCGAAGTCACAAAATCCGAATCTTCAGTACGAAATGTTGCACCTTCGCGGAAAAGTTTGTGGCGTTGAATGCGATGCGGATTGAATTGCGCAGTGAACAAATTCCCTTTGAAATCCGCGCCAAAACTTGTGCTGCGATATTGCAATAATCCTGCCGGAGCAATCCGCGCAAACTTCGTCATCACCGGCATCAAATCGCCCGTCCGCTTGAATTCATTGACCACAGTGTGCGGCTTTGGATAAACGCCACCTTCGACAAAGTGCATCAATGCATCGCGCAGCCCGTTTTGCGGATCCATAAAATATGTCATCGTCCCGATCATTTCGCCTGACGGAGTGAAGGTCAGTTCGACCGGATTATCAAAGCCACCACCAGCGACTCGCTCCAGTCCCGTGCCGTCAATTCGACTCCGCCAAATGCGTGACGCGAGGCCTTCCAGCTGCGTGCCTTCCTTCGTTTGAATCTTGTATCCGTGCCGCCCGTGCGTCATATACAACCAACCATCCGGTCCCAGAAATGGTCCGTGCAGGCTCGAAGTATTCAGAATATTCCAGCCCGTCAAAATCGCTTCTTTGCGATCCGCTACGCCGTCATCATTCGTGTCATCAAAGCGAAAAAAATCAGGAGCCGAGGCGACAAATAAACTGCCCTGATGCCAGAGCGCGCCCATCGGCAAACTGAGTTTGTCAGCGAAAATTTTGCTGCGGTCATACGCTCCGTCGCCGTTTGTGTCTTCGAGTAAATTAATGCGGCATTCAGGATTGGCGGGCATATCTTTGCCCTTAATATTTTTGCCGGAGGATTCAGCCAGAAATAATCGGCCCCGGTCATCAAGGAACGCGAGCATTGGATACTGCGTTAATTCGGTTGCCGCGACGCGTTCAATCGTGAAGCCTTGCGGCACGCTGATGTTGAATCCGCCATCAACTTTGATGACATTGCTGAGCTGATGAGAACGTAAGAAAAAGAAAAAACCGCTGACGATGGTGAAAATGGCGAGTGTCAGGATCAGGCCTTTGCGGATGTTCATCTGTCGTTCCTCCTGCGATTTTTGATGTGCGAATTTGTTTGGAAGGTGAGTCTACGGGCGGGCGAATTGTCGCGTCAAGATCACCGCCTTTATATTGCTGAAAAAAACACGATGAATTATTTTAGACGCTATGAAATTTATTCAATGTGATGTTTTTACCGATCAAATTTTTGCGGGCAATCCGTTAGCCGTCTTCATTGACGAAGCGTGGAATCAAACGCTCGACAGTGAGACGATGCAAAAAATTGCGCGCGAAATGAATTTGTCCGAAACAGTTTTTGTGCTGCCTCCGACGGATGCCACAGCATTGCGACGATTGCGAATTTTCACGCCTTCGCTGGAATTGCCAATGGCAGGGCATCCGGTAGTCGGTACGTGGAATATGCTTGCGCGTTTAGGCGTAGTCGCTCCGCCTGCTTCCGGTTCAGGTCGCGTGACAATTTTACAAGAAATCAAGCTTGGAATTTTGCCAGTAGATATAGATTTTGTTGATGGACTTCCCGTGAAAGTGACGATGACACAAGGCACTCCGAGCGTAGGCGAACCGTTGGATGAAACCGAACTTTGCGCCCGTGCATTAGGCTTGACCGAAGAAGAAATCGGAGGCTGGGGCTTGCCAATCGTTTTGGCTTCAACCGGAGTGCCGTACCAAATTATCCCCGTACGCGACAAGGCTGCGCTGAGCCGGATAAGACTAAATTACCAAGCCCTCGCCGAAGTTCTAAAAAAAGTAAACGATCACGCCGTATACGTTGTCACACGCCAAACGCACCGCGAAGACGCGTTCGTGAGTGCCCGAATGTTCTGCGGCGAATCCGTAGGCATCGTTGAAGACCCCGCGACAGGCAGCGCCGCCGGCCCGTGCGCTGCGGCATTAGTGCATTACGGCCTCGCGCCTGAAAAAATCATTATTGAACAAGGCGTAGATATGGGGCGCCCGAGTTATATTGAGGCGGATGTTGAAGGCGAGAAGGGAAGTGTGAGACTGGTACGAATTGGCGGGAAGGCGGTAGTTGTGCTAAAAGGTGAGTTCGAAAGTTGAACGAATAATTTTTGTACAATTCTGTAAAGTGGCTAAGTATATCGTGAAAATATGATGGATATTAATGATCTAACGAGAAAATGCCTTGAGGAAAATAAAGTAGCTATATTCGTCGTTGCATATAACGCCGAGCATCATATCGAAAAAGTTCTCAAACTTATTCCTACGTGGATAGCTGAACGTTTGGCGGAGATTTACGTGATTGACGATCATTCCGCTGATAACACAAAAGGAGTAGTAGAGAATGTTGAATGGCCTTCCGAATACGCGCCACTTCGAGTTTTTCGTACTCCTTATAATCAGGGCTATGGTGGAAATCAACGGCTAGGCTACCTTTATGCGCTTGAACGCGGTTTCGATATTGTAGTGCTTTTACATGGAGATGGCCAATATGCTCCTGAAGCTCTTCCGTATATTTTGGCTCCTTATGCTGAGGGTGCGGACGCCGTTTTTGGTAGTCGGTTTATTCATCCAAAAGATGCGATAAAAGGTGGAATGCCTTTGTATAAATGGGTAGGAAATCGGATTCTGACAGGACTGCAAAATAAGATTTTAGGGGTGAAAATGTCTGAAATGCACAGTGGTTACCGCTCGTATCGAACCTCTGTTTTGCAAAATATACCCTTTACCAGTAATAGCCTCGGCTTTGACTTCGATGCTGATATCATCGTTCAATTGCATGCGACTGGAAAAAAGATCGTCGAAGTACCAATTCCTACGTTTTATGGCGATGAGATTTGTCATGTCAACGGAATGCAGTATGCGTGGCAATGTATTAAGACGGCTCTTCGTTATCGCGCTATGCAATTCGAAATTTTTTACGATCCCAAGTTTGATATTAAAAAAGATCAGTATCATTACTCGGCAAAGCAAGCTAAAACTTCACTTCATTATTTCATTCGCCAGCTTTCGATTCCTGCGGAAAGCGATTTATTGGATGTTGGTGGCGGAGAAGGAGAGGCAGTCGGGCGAACTTTGGCAGAAAAAGGAATATCAGTCACCAGTATTGATCAGTACATTGATGCTCGTAATAATACACAGATCATCCATCATCAAGTTGATTTGGATGCTCCTTGGGAAAATCAATTTCAAATATCACAATACGATTATGTATTAGCGCTGGATGTGATTGAGCACTTACGGACACCGGAGCAAGGCGTTGCGGAAATTTTTCGTTGCCTGAAAAGTGGCGGAAAGCTCTATGCGAGCACTGGCAACATTGCCTTCTTTCCTCTCAGGCTGGCTTTATTGTTTGGCTGGTTTAATTATGGCAGGCGGGGCATCCTTGATTTGACACACCGTAGGTTATTTACAATTGATGCCTTTCGACGGCTTTTTCAAAATGGTGGTTTTCAGGTTGATCGTATAATAGGGTTCGGTCCTCCACTGCAAGATTTAGGAGGTAAGTCAGGAATTTTATCAGTGTTGGATAAGATCAGTTCAGCCTTAGCAAAATCTTGGCCTTCCTTGTTTGCTTATCAGGTTTTAATCGAATGTACACGTACAGACTCACCCGATGATCTTATGAAGCAGATGTTTCCTCTGTATCTAGCCTTGGCTGAACCCTGCAAAGCGGAAGAAACGCAACTTGTTACTCAATAACCAAGAACATAATTTTGCTTTGATAAAGGTCAAATAATGGATTTGCCAGAAAAACTTTCAAGGGAACTAAGCTCACAGCAAAAAAATTCTCTCTGGGTACGAACCAACAAGATTAGACAAAATTACCCTGACATCCTCATCGCTTTGGGCTTAACTTTAATATGCAGCTTCACACGTTATCTGGCACTTCCAGCCTCATTGTGGGAATGGGATGACATGTTGTTTGCGCGCGCCTTGCATCGCTTTGATTTAACACAGCATATTCCGCATCCTCCGGGGTTCCCTGTCTTTGTCATGATGTCTCGTGCAGTTAATTTTTTAATTAATCAGGATCAGTTAGCTTTAACATTACTAAGCTTGTTTTTTTCTTCTCTTCTGGGTGCTGCCCTTTATTATTTTTACTATGAACTTCTGAAAGATCGCTGGATTGCTGTCAGTGGGGCACTACTAGGAATTTTTGCGCCTAACGTTTGGGTTTTTAGCGGAGCAGGACGAAGTGATGCAGTTGGTTTGTGTTTGGGAATGATCGGATTAACCTTGATTTTGAAAGGTCGAAGTTTAGACGGATTGTTTTTAGGCGCATGCGCATTGCTTGGGATTGGTATGGGAGTCAGAGTGACCTTACTGCCGATTATGGGACTGATGGTCATTGCTGTTTCCTTAGGCCGCTTATATCACAAAGAATGGAAGATTGTTTTTTCCGGCGCACTTATTTCTTTCTTAGGTTTTCTAAGCTGGTATCTTCCAGTCATAGTTCATACTACACTTCCTGCTTATCGAGAGGCGACGAGGTTGCACACTAACTTTTGGTTAGCGACTGATACAATTGTTTCGAGCGGTGAAAATGGAGTTCTCACTTATCGCCTCAGTCGTTTTTTTCTTGACGTTTGGGGAGACTGGAATATTGCTATCGCTGTTTATGTAATTGGAACGATCGGTTTGTTTTGTTTAATCTTACTTCGTCAATGGCAGAAAATAGTTTGGGGGACGTTATGTTTTGTTCCATTTATTATTTTCACAATTTCACTCAATACTCCTCTGAGCGCTCCTTTTTATTCGTTGCCGTATATCCCTTTATTTACTGGCTTAGTGGCTTGCGGGTTGACTATTCCGTGCCGATTTTTGTTACAACGCTGGAAGTCATTTCAACATTTCGGATTCATTTTGGTCATCGCAAGTGTCCTGGGATTGATAAATTGGAGTTATCCGTTAGTAAAAATATTGCACTCAGAAGCAAGTCCGCCAATTCAGGCGACGCGTTCATTGGTTGAAAAAATAGATAAGGTTAAAGATAAGCTCTACTTTGAAGGGCTTTTCATGCCACATGTTTTTTTCTTTTTAGAAAATTATCAAACTGAAATGTGGATGAAAGATGAACCAATTTCTCTTAATTTAATAAATCCAACAAATGGAAATTTTCAGCATTTTTATTTATTATCGTCGGTCGCAACTCCTGGCAGTGTGAGTGAGCATTTTCGTTGGAGTCCTGGACGTGGTGAAAGAAGATTGAAAACTTTAAGTATGGGGCGTTATTTTGACGCGTATGTTACAGATTTGAGCCATGTTCGTAATGTGAGTTTTACTTCCGGCTGGTACTTGGCGGAATCGTCAGGAGCGGAACATTGGCGTTGGATGGGAAAGCACGGAATGCTGGCGCTCTTCAACGAAAGCGACGAAATGATTTTGCACCTGCGCGGAAGAGGCGTTCAAGTTGGTAGCTCCCATCAAATTCCACCTACGATAATAATTAAGTTAGATGGACGTGAAATTGATCGAATCACTGGGAGTGACATAAACCTCACGCGAACGATTAAGACAACCCCTGGAAAATATTGGTCAGCCTTAACAATTGAGACAACCCAGGCTATTGTTCCTAAGTTAATAGGAGCAGGTGCCGATGACCGTGAATTAGGATTCCAATGTTACGAAGCTGAATGGTATCGCGCAGAAAACCAGTCCTTGCACATTTTTACTTCGGATCAATTTGTTGGTGAAGGATGGTTTCCTCTAGAGGTTATGAAACCACGTTCCTGGCGTTGGGCTGGTGTAAAATCTACTTTGCATTTGCCTGTTATTGACGGCGATGGACAGCTTTCAATCATGATGCAGGTACCAGAACAGGCGAATGGCAAGCGAGCCAAGATTACAGTTCAAGTATCAGGGCAAGTAGTTGAAACATTTCAAGCTGAGCCGGGTATCTTGACAAAAACTTTTCGTGTACCAGCAACCATTCACAAAAACTCACCCTGTGATTTAATCTTGATAACAGATGGCTATGCCACTTCTACCTCAGACACACGAAAACTCGGCATCAATGTCTCAAGTTTAACGTGGCTTCCAGTAGCAGTTAACAAAGATTAGGAACTTGCCGATTTTTGCTTATCTCTTTTTTATCTTTTGGCACTACTACCAATCTCGGCAGACCAAGCTAGATTGCCTTGGGAATCAATTGCATAGATTTTTTTAGCACTTCGTAGATAGGTAAGACTACTGGCTGATAATGCAGGTGATGATGTGATTTTCTCACCCTCTGGCATTTTAAATCTCCACTTTGGTTGTCCCTGCATATTATATCCCACTAAGGAATTATCACTGCTTGTGAGTGCTACCGTACTATCGCTGAGAGCGGTTATCCCCTTGAGAGCATCATTAACACCATTATGTTTGGCTTGCCAGATTAGTTTGCCGTCAGGCGCAAGCGCATATAAACCCGTTGCGCCTCTGACATATGTTGTACTACTGAGTGCTGCTGCAGGTTTAGTTGCTACAGTATCATTTTCTGGTAAAGTAAAAGTCCACCCTTTGTTTCCGTCAGAACCATAAGCAAAGACTTGATTTTTTTCTGCTACAACAAGGACGCTACTTGGCAAAGCTGTTAATCCAGGCGAGCCAACACTGTCAGTAGCAATTGCTTCATTACTCGTTTTTTCTGCATCATTACAGGCAATTTGCAAAATCACAAATATTACAAAACAAAGGTTTATTAAAATTTTTACTGTCTTCATTGTTCTTTTCCTCAACTTAAGTTTATCTTTAAATGCGTATTACCAAAGAATTTTGCCAATAGATAGAAAGTATTTATTAACCAGTTACTTAGCATGTACCAAATTCATCAATTTTTAGCTACTATTGCAAGGTGTATTTCTCAAATAATTGCCAAAATTAATTCAGCTTACACTTGCAAAGTATTTTAAAGCTCACGTTACGCAGTCGAAAGTTTGACTTTACGCTTGACACTATAAATAGGACGGTTTGAAAGGTTTTCCTGACCCCTATTTTTGCCCCAAGAGCTTCT
>JAYTCQ010000225.1:0-8600 GCA_043736395.1 Blastocatellia bacterium
ACAACATTCCGAGCAAGCAATTCTCCCGTGTATTATTTGACGCCGCCCGATGGCGTTACCGAAGCGCAGCAACGCGGCAAACTGGATTTGCTCTCCCGATTAAATCAAAAATTTTCGGCGAATAAACCGGAAGATACAGAGTTGCTAGAGCGCCTGAATTCCTACGAACTCGCCTACCGCATGCAGGTCGCCGCGCCCGAAGCCGTAGACCTCACCAAAGAATCCGAAGCTACCAAAAACTTGTATGGGATGGATGATCCCAAGACCAATAAATACGGGACGATGTGCCTGATTGCACGAAGATTGGTCGAGCGTGATGTACGATTTATTCAGCTCTATTCCGGCTCCGGCAGCGCGTGGGATTCGCATGCGAATATGGAAGGCAACCACTCCAAAATGTGCCTGAGCCAGGACAAACCTGTCGCCGGATTATTAGCCGATTTGAAAGCTCGTGGCTTGCTTGATTCTACTCTGGTAGTTTGGGGCGGAGAATTCGGACGTACCCCCTTTTCCGAAAAAGGCGACGGACGCGATCACAATCCGTGGGGCTTCACGATGTGGATGGCGGGAGCCGGAATTCAAGGCGGACAAATCATCGGCACAACGGATGAACTCGGATTCAAAGCCATCGAAAAACGCGCCCACGTCACTGACATTCACGCTACGATTTTACATTTAATGGGACTCGATCATTTGAAAGTTCTATATCAGCATAATGGAAGGTTGGAACGTCCGACGATTAATACGGGAAACCCGATTCAGGAATTAATCTAACGTTTAGAATTTCAAAGACTCTGTCACAAAAAATAATCGGCTGTCGTTTCATTAATACGGCAGCCGATTTTATTTGCGTAACTTTTTCACGCAGCCGCGAAATATATAAGTAGACCTTAACGACCATATTACTTTGTAAACAATGGAGGACTTCCTATGTCTCGACAAAATAATCGCTTCGATGCAGTGCGAGTTTCCAGTGCCTGTTCCAGCTCGTGGGATGCCATGTCAGGAACTGCGCAAAAGAAATTTTGTAGCGGATGCAACAAGCACGTCTACGATTTTTCGCAACTGAGTCGCAAAGAAGCAGACGCGATTATGGAAGCTTCACACGGAAATCTTTGCGCACGAATTTCGCGGACGACGGATGGGGAAATTCTGACGAAAGAACCACTCTCAATTCTCCCTGTCAGAATACAAACTCGTCGCACTTCTCCTGTAGCCAACGCATTGCTGGCAACGGTACTTGGCATGACTCCGGTTGCGACCAGCATCGTTTCAACCCCGGTTTCAGCAGCAACTTATTCATCGAAAACATCAAAGCAATACTCGGATGTCGAAAGCGGGACTGCTTCAATTTCTGGAGCCGTAACTGATCCTCAAACTGCAATGATCCAAGGAGCTACAGTTATCCTGTCGCAAGACTCTTCTGAAATTCAGATGACGAAAACAAATGATAGAGGAACATATTCAATTCAAAATCTGAGTGCTGGCATTTTTACTTTGACGATAAATTATTCGGGTTTCAAAACTACTGTAGTCCAGGAAATCCAGATTACTGAAGGTGAACAAAAAATTCAGAACGTTCAAATGCAGAATGGTGCGGTTGAATATGTGACTGTTGGGATGTCGATCGCTCCGCCCGCAACTTTGAGAACGAGATATATCAACAGCCCACTTATTATCGACGCTGTGGTCGGCAAATCTTCAGTTGCGGAAGTTGACAAAAACACCAGACTGATGAGAACTGAATTACATATCAATTCATTCCTGAAAGGCTTTCAGGCAAAGAACGTCATCACCTATTACCACAATGTCTATGAAGGTGAGGAGGCCACTATTAAAGAAGGAGATTTAGTACTGGCGTTTCTCACACCAGCTGAAAAAGGAAAGGATGGATTTCTAGCCAGCCAATATGACAAAGGAATTCAGGTGCTGAGTCACGGAGAAATGCAAACCTATTCCGCCAGAATTCGAGAACTGCGAAATTTAATGTCTCAACGTAATCCAACGCCCGAAGAAATTACCGAGTGGCTTGTCCGTTGTGCAGAGGAACCCGTCACGCGCTGGGACGGGGCGCAGGAATTACTCTCCGGATTTGAAAATTTAGAAAATCGGCTACAGGAAATTGAAGAGTGTAAGAAAGAAGGAAAATCTCTCCCAGCTTTAAAAAGCGAATCAGAATTTCTAAGTACTCTGAAAGAAATACAAATACTTCCACAAGCCGAACCCGATCCGGACGGAAAATTCGCTGAAGCTTTGTCGGAGTCGCAAAAGAATATTTTGTCACAGACCTTATTTTCAATTCGAAAATTTTCTGACGATGATCTGAGATTATTACAGTTGGTAATGAAATGGGACAAGGAGAAAAGTATTCCATTTGCCATCAATCTTCTCAAACAGGAATGGTCAGAAGCTTTTGACCCGACTTATGTTTTAGTCGAAATGCTGAATGACCATTTGGATGACGAAACTGATGATGAAACATTTAATGATTTAGTTTCGGAATTCCAGAATATTAAGATTCGCGAAAAGGATGAAGGAGACGACGAAAAACTTTCACCGGAAGACAGAGCTGCGCTTCTCGAATCTGATAAGAAAGTGCACACACTGCAAAAAAATGTTCTCCAAAAAATTATTGATGCCGCTGAGATGAAACTTCGAACATCAAATCAATAATTCTTACAAAAGTTGCCAGCACTCGCCATTGGAACGAGGGACAGGAAAGAGCCTGTCCCTTTCTGACTCAAAAGCCCCCTGTTCAAGAAAAAGATTAACAAGTTTTAGAAAACGTATTGACGATATTCAGGCTGATGGTTAATATGCAGATGCGCTGAGAGCAAACCTCATAATTAGTAACAAACTTAGATTGCTCCTGGCAGACTTCCATTAGACCTGTTAATCGGCAAATTTTAGGTCTTAATCAATAAGCTGAAACAATTTTTCCATAGTCCTTTCTCACTGGGATTTCTGAACCGTTAATTTTTTGATTTCTGATTGGAATCATTACCTTTTAATGCTTCATTGAGGTTTTTCAGCTCCCCCAACATCCCCCGTTGCCAGCGGTCACAGTGGGAATGACGAGGCTAAAGCGCAACATGCGCTTTCAGTGCCGCCCTGTGGTGCCCCATCGCGTGCGGCAATTCCTTGATCGCCCCTGGCGGCAGCGGGATTACAAAGGTTAGCGTTTGCCTGGGATCTTCAACTAAAACGCTGACCTTTGATCCCCGAGGCTCTTGTAGTCTCGGTTACCTGAAGGGCTGGACTCACGCGACTAGGAGTCCAGCCCTTAGGGTTTCAGTTGCTGTGGTTGGTGGTTGGTGGTTGGTGGTTGGTGGTTGGTGGTTGGTGGTTGGTGAAAGAGTTTTGATTTCTGCTACTTGCTCTGTCAATCCTGAGATACCCCGCCTCAACAGGCAAAGATTAAAGACCCCCTTAACATTTTGAAACCTATGCGCCCGTGACGCGTGTAGGAATAAGCGAGGGAAAGCCTATATTGGAGGTAGGTAGCAAGTGACAAGTGGTTGGCAGCATTATCAAAACTGCCTTTTACTGACCACTGACCACGAAATACCGATCACCGCATAAAGTTTTATTTATTCACAGGATTTTGGTCTTTTGTACCTTCCCAACAAAGTCCGAAATTCAGGGAAAAACAAGCTGGCTTAGCATTTGACAGATATGTTATATTTATCCCGATGTGAACGTGGATTGAATCCATCGAACATTGGCGTGAATGTAGGTTAATACTCACCCCCGAGTAATACTGTAAAAAGTCTTTTGTCGGCCTCCCTTGAACATCCTGTTTTTTCAGCTCTGTTATTTATTACAAATTAACTTGATAACATCCAATGGCAGAATTTATTTGTAGGCTGGGAACGCCAGCCGGAGAAATAGTAACCAGAACCGTCGAAGGACTTTCGCTTGAAGAGTTGCGTCAACGACTTCAACACGAAGGCTACAGCATCTTTTCCGTCGAATCCACCGGCAGTTTGGGACAAAGCCTGAAGGCGCAAAAGCGCGGCATTAAAATTAAGCTGGATGATTTTCTTTTATTTAATCAACAGCTTGCCGCATTGCTACATGCCGGCTTACCTGTGCTCCAAGCGATTCAAATGCTCCGGCTCCGGTCGCCAAATCTAAAATTGCGTGAAGTTTTGGGTGATGTGGAATCAAAAATTAAATCGGGGATCGCACTTTCTGAAGCGTTTGCATCGCAGGGCGAATCATTTCCGCGAATTTATACGGCTTCAATTCTAGCTGGCGAACGTTCTGGAAATCTGGATGAAGTTCTCCGCCGCTACGTGGTTTTTACCAAAGCGATGGCGGCAATTCGCCGCAAGTTGCGAAGTGCATTGACCTATCCGACAATTTTGATGTGCGCATCCGTAATTTTGATTTCAGTTTTGACAACCTGGGTCATTCCGCAATTCGCTTCGATTTATGACAACGTTGGCTCGACTTTGCCGATGATTACTATTGTCGTGATCGGAATTTCGTCAACGATCAAGGAAAATTTATTTTGGTTAATACCTGCTATCGTCGGCGGCACTTTTGCTTTTATTTCTTGGCGCAGAACTGAAAATGGACGCCGCACAGTTGACCGCTGGATTTTGAGACTGCCCATTATCGGTGAGCTGGTTCGGCAAATGGCAACTGCTCAATTTTCGCGCAGTCTGGCAACACTGCTCGCCGGAGGCATTACCTTAGTTGAAGGCTTTCAGATTTCGCTGGCTTCAATCACAAACCGCGAATTATTGCGAAATACGGAACCGGCGCTCCCAAGAGTCAAAGAAGGTCATCCTTTTACGGAGTGTTTAGCCGAAGCAGGATGGGTTCCTGAACTGGCGATTGATATGATTGGAGTCGGAGAAAAATCCGGTTCACTCAAAGAAATGCTGGAAGAAGTTGCCGGGTTTTACGATGCAGAAACAGAAGTTAAACTTGGACAACTGACGACTTTTATTGAACCTGCGATTCTCATTACGATGGGCGCTGTCGTCGTGACGATTTTGCTGGCGATTTATATGCCGCTCTTACAAATGGTGGGGAATAAAGGGTAATTGGTGAATTTGATGACTGTGAATGAGATTCAAATTTCAATCCGGGGTGAGAGCGAATCCGAAAAGGAAACGTCATTCGTACTCATAAGTGAAATCTGACATTGCAAAAATAAAAATACTTTCGGTTATCACTACTAAAAAATGGCAACACCAAAAGAAAAAATCGACACTTCGGCAGAGCTGGCAGCTTCCAAAAAAATGGCGGAGCGCTATCGCCTGAATTTTATTGAACTCGACAAATTCCCGATTGATTATGCCCTCGTGCAATCGCTGCCCGTAGATTTAATGCTCCGCAATAAATTCGTTCCGCTCATTAAACAGGACGATCACATCGTTATTGCGATGGCCGATCCGACTGATTTAATGCTGCTGGATGAACTAAAATCTCAGCTTAAAACCCAGATCAAGCCGACCGTCTCGACTCTTTCCGCCATCGAAGCCATCCTGCGCAAAGCCGATGCTTCCGACCGTGTTTTTGCAGAAGCAACTGAAGGCTTTCGCGCTTCACTGATCAAAACCAACGAAGACGGCAATGAAGAAATCGTAGACCTTGAACGCCTTTCCAGCGATTCTGAAATGTCGCCGATTATTCGCCTCGTTGACACCGTAGTCTTCACGGCTCTCGAAAAACGCGCTTCGGATATTCATATCGAAACGCGTGACAACGATGTGCAGGTACGCTACCGCATTGACGGAGCTCTATACGAAGCAGGCGAGCCGATTGACATCAAGCATCATCAAACGATTATTTCTCGTATCAAAGTTATGTCCGAACTGGACATTGCAGAACGTCGCGTCCCACAGGACGGACGTTTTAGAATGCGTATTAAAGGACGTCGCGTAGATTTCCGTGTTTCGATTATTCCTTCTGTGTACGGCGAAGATTCCGTTATTCGTATTCTCGACAAAGAACAAATTAACGAAGATTTCAAAGATTTAAAATTGGATGTCGTCGGATTTGATCCGGTGCTATTAGCGAAATTCCGCAGATTTATTCATGAGCCTTACGGAATGGTGCTCGTTACCGGTCCGACGGGTTCTGGTAAAACGACTACGCTGTATGCGGCCTTGAATGAAATCCGCAACGACGAAGATAAAATTATTACCATTGAAGACCCGGTCGAATACCAGTTGCACGGCATCACGCAGATTCAGGTGAATGAAAAGAAAGGCTTAACATTTGCTAGAGGACTGCGCAGCATTTTGCGTCACGATCCTGACAAGATCATGGTCGGAGAAATCCGCGATAATGAAACCGCGCAAATTGCGATCAACTCGGCATTAACAGGACATCTTGTTTTTACTACCGTCCACGCAAATAACGTGATTGACGTCATCGGGCGCTTTTTAAATATGGGCGTTGAAGCCTATAATTTCGTCTCATCGCTCAATTGTGTACTGGCACAACGGCTCGTGCGGCAACTCTGCACTCGCTGTCGAGAAGCGTATCGTCCGTCGGAAGAAGAATTTATTGAATCCGGATTGAAATCTGAGCGTTATAAAGATCAGGTCTTTTACAAAGCTGTCGGTTGCGATTTTTGCAATCAGACAGGCTATCGCGGACGCACCGCAATTCATGAATTGCTGAATCTCACGGATTCCATTCGTGAATTAATTATTGCGCGTCGTCCAGGATCGGAAATTCGTCGTACCGCTACGCAGGAAGGTCTGGGTAGTTTACGTGAATCAGCTTTACGTTTAGTCTTTGAAGGCCAAACCACATTGCACGAAATTAACCGCTCCACATTCGTTGAAACTGCATTTTAACCAAGCGAAGGTCATTTATGAAAATGAAACAACTATTTACCAATCTCCTCACGTTGACGCTGGTTCTCAGCTTTTGTCTGCCGGCTGCTGTTTTTGCCGATAAAAAAGCTGATACGCGCAAAGCGAAGAAAAATTTCAACGAAGGCACCAAGTACGAAGGCGAAGAAAAATGGGATTTGGCAACACAATCCTTCCTGTTGGCAATCGCCGCCGATCCGAATAATCCTGAGTACCGATTAAAGGCAATAAATTCAGGTGCCAAGGCATCCTTGATGTTCTCTAAACGTGGCGATGCATTCGCGACGGAAGGCGATTATGGCAGCGCCTACAGCGCCTACAAGCAGGCTTATGCTTACGATCAAACCAACGAAATTGCTTTGGTGAAAATGACCCGGATGTTTGAGCTGCAAAAAGCCCTATCTTCGGGCGAAACGGCTCCCTCGTATAACGTGCAGAACGGCAATTACATCCGTACCGGCGCCGACATCGCGACGCCGCAGCCGCGCCAATCACGCTCAAAAGATGTAGCTTCGACGGTCACTTACAAAGATATTCCGCTGAAAGAAACCATTAAGAATATTGCTCGGCAGTTAGACTTGAACGTAATCTTTGACGATTCCTTCCGCGATCAGCCGAAATATACGCTTGAACTGCGCAACACTTCACTCGCGCGCGCGCTTGATTTTGTATTGATTCAAAACAAGCTCGTGTTTGAGCAACTGGATCGCCGAACATTATTGATTTACTTCGACAATCCAACCAATCGCCAACGCTTCGAACGTCAGATGATTAAGACGTTTTACGTGACCAACGCCAAGCTCGAAGACGCGCAACGAGCTGTTCAGCAAATGCTGCAAGGCGGTTCCACTGGAGTCATCCGCCAGATCGTGACGGCTCCGAATATGAACGCGTTAATTATTCGCGCGACGCCGGAAGAATTACGAATGGTGCAGGATGTCATTGACAGCATTGATAAAAACAAAGCCGAAGTCGCCATTGACGTGGAAATTTACGAAGTGACGCACGACACGATGTTGCAACTGGGAAATCAAATAGCGACTAGCCCGGGTGCAGTCGCGCTTCCCGGCGTAGCAGATAGTCGTGGTGTTCTTCGTCAGACTACCGGAAATAGTGCCGGTCTTTCCGCACTTGGTGGATTGGGTCAATTCGCAACAAGCGCTTTAACAGGAAATGTGTTCGGAATTGGAAACGGGCTTGGCACAATGCTGGGTGTGCCGCCAACAACTTTAAGTTTGTTGCAATCAAAAGATAATGCCAAATTACTTAATCGCGTCAACGTTCACGCACTGGATGGTCAGAGCAATAAGACAAACGTTGGACGCCGAATCCCGATCAGTCTTGGTTCGCAGCTTCCAAGTGTGGTAGGTACTGGTCAGCAATCTGTAGTCGGTGGGGGCGTAAATAGTGGACTCGGTGGTTTAGGTGGTTTATCTGGAGGATTTGGTGGCGGTTATGGTTTCAGCAGCATTCAATATCAGGATGTCGGTTTGAATATTGATGTGACGCCGATCATCACGAATGAGGGTTATATTGAATTAAAGATGACACTTGAATCTTCGTCTGCGATTCCTAGTTCAGACCCAAACGCACAACTGACGCCGCAAATTTCACAACGTAAATTGCAAACAGTTTCCCGCATTCTTGACGGTCGGACAGCGGTCGTCGCTGGCGTCCAGCAACAAACCACCGAGTCCACTATTTACGCCCCCACCGACTACAGATTGCTGACCAGTACCTACCACACTTGGAAGCTGC
>JAYTCQ010000226.1:0-21774 GCA_043736395.1 Blastocatellia bacterium
GTACGTCAAGCCGCACTTCAAACTGAACAACGTAAAATAGAGTAATTCTTCCTCCGATTGCAGGCTCGGCGTGACCTCGATTTCCGCTTGCCGCGCAGCAACACTCGCCCCATACTTTTTCTCGTAACTTACTTTGTAGAACTTCAGCAATTTCTTAAATGGATGTTCTTCCAATCCCGTTGCTGCTCGCCATTGTCTTTTACTCTTTAAGTCTTTTCGTGCTAATTTCATTTCTTTAGACTAGCTTTTTTCTTTCACCGCAACAACTCTATTTAAAATCTTCAAGATGTTTCTCTCGTAATAAATCGGGGTTTATTCTTCCCCTTAGCTTTCTTGTTAAAGTGGGATCAAGTGTCCAATTCGCACGTCTATGCCCCCTAAATACGTAATGGGGTAAATCTAAAAGCAAATGTTGAATAATATAGTTAAAATCTGACCAGCGGCCCAACTTTACCTCAAAGATACCTGGCCCAGTTTTTTTAAAGCTTAGCGATTGTGTGGATTTTTCTTTTTTCATTACATCAATTTCAGTGAATCAACACCTAATGATGGAGTTGAGCCGCACGCTTTGCAGCGTCGGCTAACCGAACGCTCAAAGCGGGTCGGCTCCAACGACTTGTTGGTTTTTTGCGGAGATTACGAATTTTGCAACTGAAAAGTTCCACTCCGCAATAAAACCAACATGAATTATGTGGTTGACGACATTTCCAATAATGGAAACATCCACCTTTCCATTATTGGAAACATTCTTAATTTCGATTTTATCTTCCAGTCCTAGTTCTAACAGTCCTAGTTCTAAAACCTGCCTGTACGGCAGTGTCCAGACCTTGACGTTCCCATTCCAGATTCCACGAACTGCCAGAATCCGGCGTTTTAGTGCCTGATCCTAATTGTCAATTCTTATCGCCACCATTTGTTCTGGTCGCATTGGAGGAAGCCAACGGCTTTCTTCAATAATCAACTCTACAGTCTTAAATCGCTTGCGTTGCACGGCATCATAGCGATAGCGAACGCACAACAACCTTTCACCGTATTATCCGACCAAACGCCTCGTTCCGGGTTGTCCAGGTTTTAACTTTTTACTCATCAGCTTTAACTCAGATGAATGACTGAAATTTTTATTCGACTTTACTGAATGGCGACACCAAGTATAATAGCCGTCTGCCTTCTGAGCAACTATAATTATTAATCAATGAAAATGAATCGCTCAATTTTCATGAGAAACGACATTCCATAGTAATACCATTTCATTTTCCATATTCCATTTGAGAATTGTCATTTGTCATTGCAGAAAGGAATGAGGCGAAGCAGCGCAATGATCAATGACAATTCTCAAATGAAATATGGAAAATTTCTACGGTCTTAATTTATGACAATCTCTTCTTCTTTTCTTGGCTCGTGGAAATTAATTTCAGCTGAATATCGCGGCGCAACGCAGACCGCGTACCCGTTCGGAACTGATCCGATTGGCTTGTTGATTTATGAGCCTGATGGATGGATGTCGGTGCAAATTATGCACCGTGATTACGGAAAGGAAATTCCGGCGGCGAATCCTGCGACGACTAAAAATCGTGCGGCATTTAATGGGTATTTAGGATATTTCGGGACGTACAAATTTGATGAAAAAAATTCGCAGGTATCGCACCTCGTCGCGGGGAGTACGCTGGCGCACTGGGTTGGATCAGTGCAGCAGCGCAGCTATGAATTTGTAAATGAGAAATTAATTTTCAGTTCCCCGGCGACTTCAAAAGGCGAAGAGATCCTGGCGGTGCTGACGTGGGTTCGCAGCTCAGAAAAAATGAATCGCCAGCCGCTTGGCGATTTCGAAATGGGTCATGTTATTTCCTGATGGGTAAATAATATTTTGCTAGAATTTTGGCAGGAACGCCCAGCCAATACAGCCCTTGCAAAATCATCCAACTAATAAAAGTCCACCCAAAATTTCTCTGCTCAAACCGGCGCGAAGAAGTGGTGACTGCTGATCGAATCGTCACGAAATGCCCGTGTTTACTGGCTCTTCTAAACAAATCAACATCTTCAAAAATTGGGAAGTCCCGAAAACCGTTGATCTTTTCATAGATTTCACGGCGGATAAACATGGCTGAATCGCCGTACACCAATCCGATGAATCGTAAATGTGGATACAGCCAGGTCAACATTTTTGCCCAACGGTTTTTACCGTCAAAAATGATTTCAAAATTCCCTCCGACAACTTCAGTGGACTCCAAATGTTTTTTAATGTGGCTGTCTGCCTCCGGCTTCGGAATCGTGTCCGCATGAACAAACCAAAAGATTTCAGAGCAAGCCCGTGTTGCGCCTTCGTGTAGCTGACGACCACGTCCGGCATTATTCATTCGCACTAATTTCAGGTTGGGGATTGTCCGAATTTTTCCGACCAGTTCGCAGGTCTGATCCGTACTTCCACCATCCACCACAATGACTTCAGAAATGTATTTTAGTCCGGCTAACGCGTTCAGAGTTTTCACAATCGAAAGTTCTTCATTCAAGACCGGAACAATCACCGAAATTTCCATACTAACAACAGCTTCGCCTAATATTTTCCGCCCAGCAACAGCGTCAACAAATTATTTTGCATCGTCGCATTCAACGGTAAATCGCCGTGCAATTCGCATTGAAACACAGCTCGCTCCGGCTGATTCAACGGAGAAATCCAGCTTGACGAAACCTCATCAAAGCGCAGTCCAAACAGGCTGCGACGAGTCACGCGTCCGTCACCGGGAGCGTACATCAAAGCATCTGCGCGGGCACGAAATTCGCTCTTTCCCAAACCACGACCAATGCGAAACCACGTCTGCTGCGGAGTCACAATCGCGCCCTCTAACGTCCGTTCACAATCGCCGCCGAACAAATGAATTTGCAGCGTAGCAGGCATCGCGGAAGACGTGTTAATGGCCTGATGAAAGGCGTGTGCCCGGCGTAAAGCTAACCCTAAAAATGGTTCACGCGCCGTCAGCATCTGCTCCATTTTTTCTTCTAATTCGCTCAATTTATTTTCTGTCGCAGCATCTTTTTTCTTCATCATCCGGTGCCGTGTTTTCTGAAATCTTTTCAGCTCGCGCTCTTTAAATCCGGCCTCAAAAGCAATTGACCAGCCGTATTTGCGCCACGTCTCAAGATCAAAAAGATCGAGTTTGAGCGGCTGTAAATTTTCATCGAAAAACTTCGCGGAGCCAGGCTGCGGCAACATCTGGTAAATCGCCGGAGAAGTGAAAATCGCATCCCGATCTAAAGCATCAATTAATTTTAATTGTGGGAAATTTGTACCCAGCGCCGAATAGCCATTAATGACCGTACTCATCGCATCCATCGAACCTGAATTCGGCGTTCCGAATAATATGAGCCGCGCAAAATTCTGCGCTCCAATCCATTTCGGAGCAGGGGGCGAATCCTTCAAAACATCCTGTTCTCCATACATCGCCGCGTAGCGTGCGATCAAACCGCCCATCGAATGCGCCACAACATCGAACTGCAAATTCGGCTGATTTAATTTTTGCTTGAGCTGCGTAATTTTCCGCGTCAATTCCTGCGCATTTTCGACAATGTCGCGACGCCAATCGTAAGGAAAAACATAGAATGTATCGTGATCGCCATCCGGTGCCGGATCATCCCATTTTCCGTGTTTGTAACCGCCCGCTTGTTCTAGCGAAGTTAACAAGGAATCATAAAATCCAATCTCCGGCGAAAGCTTGAAAAACTTCGCCTGATCAATAATTTCAGTCGCAATCAGGTCATCTCGGTTCTCGGCAAAATTCGTTGAAGTAATCGGTAGCGCCAGCAAATCACTGGTCGTATTTGTGAATCTCGGCCACGCTACTTCATTCGTTTTCTGATTGACCAACCGTGAACCAAGTGTGCCTGGAATCACAATCACCGGACGCTTTGCGGAGGGACGCGGCAGGTCACTTGAATTGTAAATACGCGGCAAATTCGGCTTGCCTGATTTCAGAATGGTACAGCCTCCGGCAACCAGACTAAAACCTAGCAAGATCGTAGCGAACATTCGCATCTTCAAAAATTTAATCTTCACTTTCCTGAATTTATGCATAACTTCTTGCAACATTTTGACGGTAATAATGATATATTTTCACCGTTCTTGATAACATTTTTTTGTCATGCTTAACCGTCGAACGATCCTCATGGCTGTTGCTCTTACACTGCTGCTCGCGCTTGCGGTCACGCTGACCGTGCGTGCTTCCATCCATTCCTATGATCGTCAAATTTATTCAAAAATCGAAGACGTCGACACCAGTTCGTGGAATGAACCCAGAGTCGCTATCGTCTTCGGAGCCGCAGTATATCAGGATTATTTGTCAGTCATCCTCGAAGATCGCGTCAAAACCGCAATCGCCCTTTATAAAGCCGGAAAAGTTGATCGGATTCTGGTCTCCGGCGACAACCGGACGCACGAATATAACGAACCCAAAGCGATGGCTGAATATTTAGCTTCACACGCGGTTGACCCAAAACATATTGTCGTTGATTACGCCGGACGTTCGACCTACGAAACCTGCCTTCGCGCACACAAAATCTTTGGCGTTAAAAAAGCCATTTTAATTACGCAGGGAACGCACTTGCCGCGTGCGCTATTTCTCGCGAATAAACTCGGCATCGAAGCCTACGGTGTCATCGCCGATAATCAAAATTACGGCAAAGAGAATTCCTATCAACAACTTCGAGAAATTCCAGCGGGGATGAAAGCGATGTTGAATGTTTATCTCTTCCCTCCGGCGACGGTGCTGGGGGAAAAATTACCGATTAAATAATTCAAAAGAAATATTGGATAGGATTTACAGGATGAACAAGATTTTCATCTGATGAAATTAATCCTGTTCATCCTGTAAATCCTGTTTAATTGCTCGCCATTCGTTGTGCAATTCCCTACTTTGTGGTGAAATTCCTTTTTTGCAATCCTTCAGGATTCCCAAACATTTGTACCGTATTTTTCAATCTTTGAGAGAAAGGTGTTTCTAAAACTATTATGGCAAATACTCCTATCACAGTAGCCCACGGCGACGGCATCGGCCCAGAAATTATGGCAGCGACGCTCCACATCATTCAGGAAGCGGGCGCGCGTATTGACCTCGAAACGATCGAAATCGGCGAGAAGGTTTATCTTTCAGGCAATGCCGCCGGGATCGCGCCTGAAGCATACGAATCGCTGCGCCGCACAAAAGTATTTTTGAAAGCTCCGATCACGACACCGCAGGGTGGCGGCTATAAATCGCTGAACGTGACCGTCCGCAAAACGTTCGGACAATTTGCGAACATTCGCCCCTGCGTGGCGTACCATCCTTTTGTAGACACGAAACATCCGGGCATGGATGTCGTCATCGTTCGCGAAAATGAAGAAGACACCTACGCTGGAATCGAGTACCGTCAGACGCAACAAGTCGAAGCATGCTTGAAATTAATTTCGCGTCCCGGTTCTGAAAAGATTGTGCGTTATGCGTTTGAGTACGCCCGCAATTATAACCGCAAAAAAGTCACCTGTTTCATGAAAGACAATATCATGAAACAGACCGATGGATTGTTTCATCGCGTGTTTGATGAAATCGCTCCCGAATATCCTGACATCGAAGCCGATCACTGGATCATAGACATTGGCGCAGCAAAAATGGCGGACACACCTGAAGCCTTTGACGTGATCGTGATGCCGAATCTTTACGGCGATATTCTCTCCGACGTAGCCGCGCAAATCGCAGGCTCGGTCGGACTCGCAGGTTCCGCGAACATCGGTGAAAACGTCGCGATGTTCGAAGCGATTCACGGCTCAGCTCCACGTCGCGCCAATCAAAATTTAGCGAATCCTTCGGGCTTATTCCTTGGCGCAATTTTGATGCTCGTACACATCGGACAACCTGATGTAGCGGCGCTCGCGCATAACGCCTGGATGAAAACTCTCGAAGACGGAATCCACACCTACGACATTTTTGCCGAAGGCGTCAGCAAGGAAAAAGTCGGCACCAAAGAATTCGCGAACGCCGTAGTCGCGCGTCTTGGACAAAAACCGAACACACTGAAACCAGCCGAATACAAAGCCGCTGATTTATCAAAGCTCGGTCAGATCAGTACGCCGGCGATTGAGAAAAAAGATTTGGTTGGCGTAGACGTTTACTTGGATTGGACGGCAGGTTCTGCTAACGATCTGGCCGCGATTCTGGAAAAAACAAACGGTGATGAAATCAAACTGGCATCGCTGAACAATCGCGGTACAAAAGTGTGGCCTGATGGTTCGCCGGAAACGTTCTGCTCCGATCATTGGCGTTGCCGATTTATGGGCAACGACGGCATCAATCATCGTCAAATTACGAATCTTTTAAATCGTATTTCCGGCGAAGGATTAGATTTTATCAAGACAGAAAATCTTTATAACTTTGACGGCAAAACTGGCTATTCAGCTTAATGCTAGGGCTAGGTTAAAGCGAAAATAGACAGCTTATCATTCGCTTTTCGCTTTAACTTAGCACATATAAATAACATTAGTGTCCGGTTAAAAAAGAATTCACGGCTGTAAGTGCATGATTATTCACAATTTGCAGCTATTTTTAGTTTTTTCGATTTCAATTTTCAGGAAACAGAAAACTATGAATCATTGAATGATTCGGTAATACTGGTAAAGAAAGAGATGAAAATTTCTACAGAATTTTGCGAATCATTTCCGTCTCCAGCTATGACAAAACTCCATTAAATCAACTACTTTGAGTGTCATTCGCAAGATTCGGAAAGTACGTTTCCTAAACAGTTAATTCTACTGAACTTATAACCGGACACTAATGATAAATAATTTTGAATATGGGATCGTACTTTTCTAAACAAAGTTGCGAATCCGCAAATAACCAGCTAACCAAATAAACATCAGAACTATGCAAAAATTTACAGCGAAAGATAAACAAGCATTCAATATCTATAAAGAGTTAGACGTAAAAAGAAAGGACTTTGGCTCTTATCTAATTGAGTGCCAACGGTTGCTTGAAATAATAGTTAAAGAAGCTGTTTGGAAATCTGCTAGCATATCTGTATCAGGCATTAATGATGGAATACGTGATCATTTAGATAAAGTACCAGATTTTATTGATCAAGTGAAACCAAACGGATTTCCAGTTTATAAACGTGAGTATAATAAATTTAAGGAAAATGCGGTTTTCATCAACAAGAAAGCAAATTCATTTAAACATCACAATGAGAGTCCAAGTGAAATGGAGGCTGATGTAGCAAAGGATTATATTGATTATTGCTTTGATTGGTATGTGAAAATATTTATCGGCGCAACTAATAGTTCAAGCACTGACGAAAATACTAAGAACGCATCGCCCAAAATCTTACCCGCGCAAAAAAAACAAGAGCGAATTACTGAACGAGAAACATATTATGTAGTTTTACTTGTTGATAGTTCTGAATCAATGTTATGGCCATATTTAAAAGGAGGGAGTAATAATGATGATTACAAGAATGCGACTACAGAAGTGCAAAAAGCAATGCAATTTGCTCATGAAAAAGCTCTAAACGCTTTACGAGGAAGCTCTATTTGTTCAGAGGGCTATCTTCAACTTTATCAGTACACATTTAACCATAGGATAAGGTTGTTGAATCCCCCTGAAGTGTTGGCAGCCTCCCAGTTCACTTCCGATAATGTTGCGAAGATTAACAGCACTAATTACTCACCAAGCGGCATGACTGCCCTTTACGAAGTCATTCACGAATCATTGAAAGTCGTATACGAGAAGTATCTAAAAGAAACAATGGAAAAAGATTTCAGAATTAATAAAGTAATCATTGGTGTTATTACGGATGGGGTAGATACAGTCCTTGATGAAGAACAAAAAACACATAAAATTTCGGAGATAAAGCAGTATTTGAGGATGCTAAGAGGCAATGGAGATATGAAGAAAAATTTTTTGATAAGTAGCGTGTTAATTGGTTTAACCGGAAGTGATTTTTCAGATAACAAGCTCAAGGAAATAAAAAAAGAATTGACTTTTGATGAAAGTATTTCCATTAATCAGGCAGACGACCAGTCAATTCGTAAAGCATTCAAATTATTCTCAACAAATACTATAAATATTTAATGGACTATGAAAGTTTTAATTAATAATAAAGAACATATTCTTACTAGCATAAACAAATTCGGCGGCGAAGGAGATTTATATACCGTTAAATATTTGGGAGAAACTAAATGTGTCAAAATTTATGATAGTGAAAAAAGAACTGCCTTCAACGAAAAGAAAGTATACACTCTCATAAATAAATTCAAACGTACCTCCTTTGGAGGAATTGAAAATTGCCTAGCATACCCTGAATTGCCGGTATACGATGCTGCCACGAGGAATTTTTGTGGTTTTATAATGAAGTATTTTGGGAATCATCAAGAAGTTTCACGATATAAATATTCTAATAATCATTTTACATATGGAAATACGGATTTAACCGACGAGGCAATATTCAAAATTTGTGATGACTTGTTTTTCTATTTGAAGATTTTACACAAAGCCGGAATCATTCTTGGCGATATAAACCCCGAGAATATCTTAATTGAAAAAAATACCTTGACTCCTTGCATTGTAGATTTTGATTCTGCTCAGATTGGCTCATTTTACAGTAGCAGTAATCGCAAAGAATATATTGACCCATCCGTAAAAGTTGACGGCAATAGAAGTGGACAGCACAAATATTTTATTTACACAATTGATAGCGACATTTACGCATTGGCAATTATTTTTTATGAATTAATTGTTGGACCGAAACCGCATTTCTACACAACCACTGACCCTGCCGACTCAATTTATAAAAAGAGTATTGATCTAAGTTTTATAGATTTTTTTGACAATAACTCGGAGAAAATAGCAAAATATGGCTTTGCTATTAGGAAGGATAAGGAGTATTACGCATATTTGGGGCGCTTACAATACTTGAAAGATAATTTTCAAAGCGTCTTCAACTTCCTGAATTCTGTTTTCACTAAAGGGAAACGTTCATATTTCTATTACAAACAAAACAGGCCGATAAGCATCAATAAAAAAGATGGAGTGTTAGAATTTACAGAGGTTGAGCTAATTGCCCAATCAAAAGAAGACCCTGAAGAACTACAATTATTCTTAAAACAATTTCAACTTTAAGCACCATAAAATGGCTATTCTATTTGACTACCATATAAATTTTTTATCTGATTCTGAAAACAGAACCAAATTACCTTTCTCTGTATTCGGCTTGACCCAACAAGGTTTATCACATGAAAGCCATAGCATCGGAAATCAAGATGCAGGTTGTATTTATATTGGTAAGAATTTATTAGTAGGCGCAGTTGCCGATGGGTGCACAAGCGGGAAAAATCTAAATGGAATGTCGTCAAACCAAGTAGGCGCTCATATCATAAGTTATTTAGCAGTTAGAACCGCGAGAAAGCTTATTTTGAAAAAGCATACAGCCATTGGCGAATTATTAAACCCTTTTCAGCAATCATTGATTAATGATTTAAGAAAATCACTTAATGCACTTCATCCTTGGAAATTTGAGAGAATAGAAATTCTTAAAAACTTTTTTTCATCAACTATAATACTTTTTATCATTACTCAAACCGACTACATAGTTCTGGCTTGCGGAGACGGCGATATTTATATCAATGCAGGGAAAAAAGAATTAACCAGTTCAGGAGGTAAATATTTTGCGAACAACTTGCATGATTTGAAATTCAATTCTGATTCAGGTTATTCAATAAATCCTGCTTATCAAGTAAATTGTATTCAGAGAGGAGAAACGAAAGACTTAGACAATCTGCTTATTTCAACAGACGGTTTTGTTGATAGTGATATTGAAGAAGGTAATAGCTTTAGTCATTTCTTCTTCAATCCTGAAAACAAGGATTCAAAAAGCGGTTTCGTAGATAGAAAGTCGGAATTCCGAACAAACTTCCTTAACAGAGTAACAGAAACAAAAAATGGAAGATTGTGGCCATTAGATGACGCCACATTCATTTCAATTAAGCGTATCAATTCAATAAACTTCTAAACAATGCAACAACTGAATAACACATCATTCATTCAGACGAATGAAATAAAACTTGACCAGTTTTTCTTTGAGGAAAAAGGTGGTTTACTTAACGGATTGACCTATGCAAGTGCTCAATACCTTTATAAGGTTTTAGAAAGAAATAGTAGAGATAAAATAAAATGGTTTAATACAACCAAGGTCAAGAAACTTAAGAGAACTATCATCCACAAGAATGCACATCTTGATGAATATTTTGCAGAACTTATATTCAGAGCAATTTTACCCCCTCACTTGAAAGACATTGAAGTTACAGAGCATGTTTTAATGTCAAAAGAGGATGATTCATATGCAAAAGTTTCATGGCTCAATGGTGTAGTGTTCGGTATTCATGCGGATGAAGCAGGAGGAGCAAGAGCATTAGAATTTTACGATGAGCACATTGCTGACGGAAGTAGAATAAGTTCATCATGCAGCCAGTTAGTGGCTGAGGAGTATCTTGGTAATAACATTCCAAGGTCAATTCAAAAAGTTCTTGACGAGGTAAACTATTCTGATTCTCATGCGGGATCACACCAATACCATATCAAGAATTTATTTTTCGCGATGCACGATATACTTTTTATAGTTGGAAAGAATGAGATTGACAGCACACCTGTTACAAAGTATCTAACCGAAAATTGGAAAAGAGCTATTGTTGATTCGTGTTTGGCTGCGATGGTGTATGTTTATGAGAACAGGTTGCTGTCAGATAGATTAGACGAGAATCAAAAAGAACATATTGAAAAGATAACCAAAAGAACTTTGGATTATTTTTTATCAAAGTCAATCTTGAATGAACTTCACCCAGCTTATTTTGAAAAAATTAAAGGGAGTTTACTTTTTAATTTCAAAGCTTGGAATAGTAGAGAACGAGAAAATAAAAATTGGCACAGAACAATTGACGGTGCTGTTTGGAAAAATGATGAAACAGGAGAAGTTATCGGACGACAATTTCTCATTCTACAGTTCGTTTGTTTTGCCTTGAATAAATGTTGGGGAGAAAACATCGCCAACTTTATCATGATGCATATCTGGCAAATTCTGTTTCAACAGCAAATATCTTTTCAAGAAATAAAGAACGAAATATTGAAAGTAACGAAAACTGAAAGCAAAGGGAGAACAAGTTTTGGCTATATTGAAAAAACAATTCTATCAAGTCTTAATTTTAAACCCGAACAGAATGAGAAGGACAAAAGAAAAAGAACGCTTAATTTAGATTCTCCACTTTGGGTTTATGAAGCATCGGTTACCAATCCCAATTATCCAAATGTAAAGACTGTTCTTGGCGCAATAATCAATGATGATTATTCTGCTCATGGTAATAATGGTTTTGGTGTATTTATTTTACATGACAAGACGATAAATTCTAAACTTGTCAATAACGGACAAACAATGCCTTACGAAATTTGGAAACAATTATCCGATAAAATTACTACAGCAGAACCCGACAGATGGTTTCAGTTACAGCCAAATGGCAGATATGCGGATTTCCTACTCAATAGAAATAAGGCACATCAGGAACATTTACCAACTGATTTGATTGATGGACAATTCTTAGTCGATGCAATTATGAAACTTGATATGGTCACGGATTAGTGGTCAGAAAACAGAAAAGTGCAATTAAGAGTAATCCCTTTCGTTAATGCTAGATAAGTTGATTGATGAATTGGCTAAAGGGAAGGCGATGGAGAAAATATTACGAAAATAAGTTAACAGTCGACTCTGGAAACAAACATTTGATCGCTTCCTGCAAGGTCAGATAAACAAACTCGTCAGTCGCCAACCTTTTTCATCTCCTCATTTAACGTTGGAAAATTGTTAAAAAATTCCTCAACTCCTGATTCATCCTGATCATTATGTTCGATTACTTCAGAAGCCAGTTTGCCGTTTTGCATTGTCATAATAACAAAACACTTTTCAGGAAAGCCGTTCGCCAAAGCAAATTCTCGTGGCACTTCGACGATGCAACTATCAAAATTTTTGGAGACACTTTTTTTGATTGTTTCTAACATAACGAAACCTCTGTCCAAATTTTAGCATTATTTGATTTTTGGCGAAATGAAGGAAAAATTTCGGCGTCTCCTTTTTGATTTTCTCGAAAGTCTGTTAAAAATAGGTTTTGAATTTTAGAAGCAAAATGAAGAAACTAACCGCCAGTAAAAAAGTCAGCGCACGCGCTGTAAAATCTCCTACTCCGCTCGTCGCAATCATTATGGGTAGTAAGTCCGATTGGGACACGATGAAAAACGCAAGCGAGATGCTTGATAAATTCGATGTCCCGTACGAGTGCAAAATCGTCTCGGCGCATCGTACGCCATTGCTGCTCGCCGAATTCGCCGCGAGCGCAGAATCACGCGGTCTCGAAGTCATCATCGCCGGAGCAGGCGGAGCAGCGCATTTGCCCGGTATGGTCGCCGCACAAACTCCCGTCCCCGTCCTCGGCGTACCCGTGCAAAGCAAAGCCTTGAGCGGAATGGATTCACTATTATCTATTGTGCAAATGCCTGCTGGAATTCCGGTGGGAACATTGGCAATTGGCAATGCAGGCGCGAGTAATGCGGCGTTGTTGGCAGTAGCAATTTTGGCGAATACGCGACCGGAATTGCGTGAGAAATTAAATCAATTTCGGAGCGAACAAACAGAAAAAGTTTTAGGTGATACGCTGGGGTAGATAGGATTATGCGAATACGAAAACTCTACCTGAAAGATATTGGACCTTTTGACGAGGTTGAATTCGAATTCAAGCCACAGGAAAAAGGTAAAGCGGAAATTCATATTTTGACAGGGCCTAATGGCAGTGGGAAGACGACAGTTCTACATGCACTGGCTAGTATTTTTAGTAAAGCTGATGATTTTAATAACCCTTCTCTCAATAATGCTTTTGTAAAAAGGTTTAGAGATTTATGGAAAAAAGGTCATCAGCGCAGACTACTTGCCTCCTTTGATAATGGGAAAGATATAGAAGTAAATATAAATGTATCTGAGGAAGAAGGAGAGCTTTGGAGATCAATTGACTTAAGTCAATTTAATACCAATAATTCAATTGAAGCATATAGACAACGCGCCCATTGGCCACCTGATACTGAATTCTTTGTTGCCGCGTATTCTGGTTACAGGTATTTGAGAGCAGTAAATGTAAATGCTATTCAAGAAGCTAAAAATGATCCATTTTCTGATGCTCTAAACTTCACTAAAGAAACTAACAACTCATTCACACTTAACCAATGGATTGCAAATAATATTTCCAAACGAGCCTTGGAAAAAGAAAAGAGTAATCAACCTTTAGCGAAGAAATACGCCTCCTTGATTGCTAGGTTAGAAACCGTCATTTCTGAAATCGCTGGATACAAAATCGAATTCTCACTTAAAACTTCACCGCTTACTCTAGTTCTTATCGCTAATAACGCTGAACTCGATTTCGATGTATTACCTGATGGTTTACGTTCTGCAATCAGTTGGATTGGAGATTTGCTAATGAGAATAGATTTAGCGCCTTGGGAATACGGCGAACCATTGAGTTTAATACTTTTCCTTGACGAAATTGAAGTACATTTACATCCTGCTTGGCAACGAAAAGTACTGCCGGCAGTACAAAAGTTATTCCCAAATGCACAGATTTTTCTTACCACTCATTCACCATTTGTAGTGAATTCCGTGGATGGTGCGGCAATCTACGAACTAAAAGTAAATGATGGCAAAGCATATCTCGGCGAAGTATCAGAATCAAAATCTTCTGCGAGTTATCGTTCTGTCTTACGTGAAGTGTTCGATGTTGAAAAACCTTTCGGCGGTGAAACACAGGATGAGTTAGATAAATTTCAGCTGCAACGAGATCAGTTACTAAAAGGTGAAGAAGTATCTGAAAAGCAGTTCATACAACGAGCCAGGAAATTAGCTAAGCAAAGCGAAGAATTACTCAGCATCATTTCTCTTGAAATTAAACAAATCAATAAAATAAAAGGGACGAACTTCGAGTTATGATGAAACTTCAGCGTCTTGCTTCGCCGGATATTCTGACTCAAAACTGCGAGGCTTGGGGAGTAGAATACGAGCAAAAGAAAATAAAAAATTCTAAATATGAATTTAAATGGCGCAAGAAAATTTATGTAAGCTTGATCGAACTGCTCTTAGAAATGTCTAAGAAGCACTGCTCTTTTTGCGATAGTTCTCCGATGCGCTCACAGATCAGAGAAACGATTGAACATTTTCGCCCCAAGGAATCGTACCCACGATTAGTCTATCAGTGGGAAAACCTTTTTGCCTGTTGTGACAAATGCCAAAATGCAAAAGGTAAAAAATTCGATGAAGTGCTATTAAAACCTGACGAAATTGAATATGAATTTAATCGCTACTTTTTCTTCGATGCTCAAACAGGCGAATTAAATCCTCAACACCAAGCCACTGCTGAAGATCAGCACAGAGCACAAGTAACGATTCAGCTTTATAAACTCAATGAATTTGGCAGACCGGATGCACGCCTGACAGTGCTTGAAATGTCGACTGCACTACAGAGTTCTAAACTAACTATTGATGATTTTTCCTATCGGTTTATGTTTTTATGATTTTACCCGGCTCAACAATTGGCGTTCTCGGCAGTGGTCAGCTCGGTCGCATGTTTGCGATTGCGGCGCGGCGGATGGGGTATCGTGTGCATACGTTTTCGCCGGATTCGGATACGCCTACGGGGCAGATCGCGGATGAGGAAATTATTGCTTCGTATGACGATCTGGATGCGGTGAAAAAATTTGCCAGCAAGGTTGATGTTGTCACGTTTGAATTTGAAAATGTTTCTTCGGCGGCGGTGGAGGCAGCGGCTTCGATGACACGCGTTCATCCAAGCGGTCACGTCCTGCATACAACACAGCATCGGCTGCGTGAAAAAACTTTTCTGGCGCATCACGGCTTTCCGGTGGCTCCATACAAGCACGTCAAATCGCTGACGGATTTGAAACAGGCGATTGAAACCATTGGTTGTCCGGCAGTCCTGAAAACTGCGGGATTCGGCTACGACGGCAAGGGGCAATCGAAAATAAATTCACCGGATCAGGCTCCTGAAGCGTATTTAAATTTAGGAAATCGAGAAGCCATTCTTGAAGCTTTTATTGATTTCAAACGCGAAGTCTCAGTCGTCGCGGCGCGTGGACTTGACGGCAAATTCGCTCACTACGGCGTCGTCGCAAATGAACATCATAACCACATTCTTGACCTTACGACTGCGCCCGCGCCGATTTCCAGAAAGCTGCAAAAAGAAGCCATTGAAATTGCGCACGGCGTACTGGAATCTCTCAATGTAGTCGGCGTGATGTGCGTAGAGTTCTTTATTACCAAAGACGGAAAATTGCTCATCAACGAAACCGCTCCGCGTCCGCACAATTCAGGACATTTCACGTTCGATGCCAGCATCACCAGCCAGTTCGAGCAACAATTACGGGCTGTTTGTGGCTTACCGCTCGGCTCAACAGAATTATTGCGTCCGGCAGCAATGGCGAATTTGCTCGGAGATTTATGGCAATTCGGCGAACCAAACTGGGCCGCCGCTGCTGCGTTTCCCAATGTCAAAATTCATCTTTACGGCAAGCTCGAACCGCGCAAAGGTCGCAAGATGGGACACCTCACGGCGCTCGCCAACACTTCCGCTGAAGCCCGCCTGCAAGCCATCTTCGCTCGTGAAGCGTTACTCACCAGATAATTTAAGTAACACATCTTTTCCTTGAAATTTATTTAATTGCTCTTTACTATACGTCCATCCTTCTTATCTAAATTTTATGCAAAGCAGTAATAAGGTTGCTTGTTGCTGCGAGAATCAGAAACGACTTATCTTCTAATTCTCAAAATTTAAACCTCACAACTTCCTCACTATAGCGATAGCTTTATCTGGAGATCACCGGCAGCGATCTCGAATTAGTTAACTCCATATCCTCGCCAGGATATGCCTTTTCAAGGAGACCTCAATGAAGCCATTGTCCCGATATTTTTTTATTATGTTGCTGACAATTTCGCCTGTTCTGAATTTTTCAGCCAAAGCGCAAACGCAAACCGAACGGATTCAAACGGAAAAAGAACGCGCTCCAGAAATGAGTGAAAGTGCCATGCAGGAAATTGCGGCAATTCTGGAAGCGAAACGAAATCGCACGCCGGAACAACGCAAAATCGAATCTTCGCTCTTGTCTGATTTAAATGAATTTAAGGCCAACAAAGAGTCAGGAAAAAACAAAACCGAATCTCTTGAAGACCAGCGTGTAACTGTCGAAATTCATGCTCAAGTCACGGATGAACTTCTCGAATTAATTAAAAATGTGAGCGGCGAAGTTATTTCCAGCTCCGTCGAATATAAAACGATTCAAGCTAAACTTCCGCTGGAAGTATTGGAAGGAATTGCTGCCAGAGATGAGGTCAGGGCAATCACGCAGGCGCCAGTTGCGCACACCAATCGCAAGGAAGCAGTACTCAACCCTTTCGTGCTGAAAAACCTTAGCCTGTTCCTGCCTCGCCCCGACT
Organism: Blastocatellia bacterium; assembly: GCA_043736395.1. Classification (GTDB taxonomy): domain Bacteria; phylum Acidobacteriota; class Blastocatellia; order RBC074; family RBC074; genus JAFDVL01. The sequence continues at coordinate 16,543 of JAYTCQ010000226.1, forward strand.
TCGGAGAACCAAGAAACATCATCGAGCGCATGCACATTCTGTACGCAGCTCCAAAGGCGGAGGATGACATTCCAGTTTCAAACGCCTTCCCTGTCACCGGGCCGCCTAATTCGCAAGGTGACATTGCGCATCGCGCTAAAGAAGTCCGCGAAACTTTTAATGCCACCGGCAAAGGCATCAAAATCGGGGTGATGTCTGATAGTTCACGCGGTCTGGATAGATCGCAAGCCAATGGTAATTTGCCGGGTGATGTCACTGTCCTGCCCGGTCAAAGCGGGATGAGAACTGATGCATTGGACACCGGCGAAGGAACCGCGATGATGGAAATCATTTATGATTTAGCGCCGGAATCCAAACTCTTTTTTGCCAGTGCCTCGCAAAGTCCAGCACAGTTTGCCCAGAATATTCTTGATCTGCGCTTCAAATATGGATGTGACATTATCGTAGATGATGTGATCTGGTCGAACGAATCTCCCTTTCAAGACACCAGCATTGCACAGGCTGTTAATGCTGTGACCAATAATGGTGGCTTATATTTTTCATCAGCTGGCAATCAAGGCAATAATTCTGACGGTACTGCTACGACCTGGGAAGGCGATTTTAAAAGTGGCGGCGAACTTCCCGCCCTGGGCAGTCCGCTCTTCGATTTAAATGATTTCGGAGAAGGAGTGATTTCCAATCGAATTACTGCCGCTTCAACCAGCGGAGCTTTAGTTCGCCTACTCTGGGCTGACCCCTGGGGTGCTGCTGAAAATGATTATGATTTGTTTGTGTTGGATTCGACTCTCACGACAGTCAAAGCATTTTCTACTAATGATCAATTCGTTTTTCCTCTCCCGATTGAAGCGGTGAATAATTCCACCATCCGCACCGGCGACCGCATTATTCTCGTTCGTTATGGAAACTCTGAACCACGTGCCTTGCATCTCGATACGGCTTTTGGGACGGCGCTTCTCGCGCTGACTTCCGATGGCGGAACGTATGGGCATTCAGCCGCTGCTGAAGCCTTCTCAGTGGCAGCCGTGAGCGCCGCAACGGCTCGTGGCGCAGCTTTCACAGGTGGTGTCGGCAATCCGGTAGAATCATTCAGTACCGACGGCCCACGCCGCATTTTCTTCAATGAAGACGGGACTCCTGTCACTCCCGGCAATTATTTATTCGCCACTAATGGCGGTACTGCTCGTAACAAACCTGATTTTGCAGCCGCCGATGGTGTCGCAACTTCCGTCGCAGGATTTACTTCATTTTTCGGAACATCTGCCGCCGCGCCACACGCTGCCGCTATCGCTGCGATGATCAAAGGAGCCAAGCCTGACATTAAGAATGACGAACTTCGCAATCTGCTCCTGAATCAGGCCCTGGACATTGGCCCCAAAGGTCGTGACAAGGTTTCTGGCGCTGGTTTGCTTTCTCCTCTGAATACTTATCTTCAGGCTCTTCCCTCGCCGTTTCTGGAATTGAATTTGACTCAGGCTTATGAAATTGAAAGCGCTAATTTCAATCGGTTTATTGAACCCGGTGAACGCGGTGCCTTGAGCATAATTTTTAAGAACAATGGAACGAAACGCGCTGAAGGAGTCAAAGCCAAAGTTACGACTACGACACCTGGCGTAAAAATGGTAGTTGACGAATCGGATTACTGGCAAATTTCTGAAGGTAAAGCTGAAGCGAATTTGCAGCCATTCAAATTTGATCTTGCACCCAATGCTCCTTGCGGTTACACGATTAATTTTACGGTTACGGTGTCGGATAATAGTGGATCGAATCCACGCAGCTTCCCGATTTCAATTCTCACCGGACGCCCTGGAACCACTCCATTCAATGCAGCTTACACAGGCGCAGCGGTCACCATCCCTGATGCCTCAACTGAAGTTAGCATTAAGGTTCCTGTCAGTGGAATTTCAGGAGCTATTACCAAGGTGGCATTCCGCATCAATGGTACGGATTGCACCAAGCCCGACGGCGTAGGATTGCAACACGATAAAGTTGGAGATTTGGCAATGTTATTGCTTTCGCCCGCAGGCGGCGCAGTCACGTTGATGAGTCTGCCAGGAGGAGCGGGAATGCCAGGTAAGAATTTCTGTAATACTTTGTTGGATGATAGTGGCAGGAGTTCAATTCAAACCATTACGCCAAGTGGCGCTCCCTATTCCAATGTCTATCGTCCTGCTGTTCCATTCTCCGCATTCATTGGGCAAAATCCGAACGGAATTTGGGATCTGCGAATTCGTGATCTCGTTGCCACCGGAACCGGAAAAATGAACAGCTTCTCCATTCTGATTTACAGCTGGGATTGCCAGAAGCAAACCAACGCGCTGACAGAAATTGAAGTGCAACAATAGAAAGTAATGAGGAAAAAGTGATGAGTGATGAGTGTCTTTAAAACTCATCACTCATCACTTCTTTATTTCTTCAACATCGCTTCGCGCTTGGCTTTGAATTCAGTGCCAAGCTTCCATTCCGGCCATTTGTCGCCATTCGCGACGTTAAATCCTACTATAAATAATGCTTGTAAATCTTCCATTGCGCCGGACAAATCCCAGTTTGGTTTCACTTCATCCGTCACGCCGTGATAATCATTCTTAGTGTATTCGTCGCGCGTTTTTTGACCGTAATCAGCGGGCTTGCCGATGTATTCATTGCCGCCATCAGGATCAAGCGCGGGCACGCCCTGCTTCGCAAATTCAAAATGATCGGAGCGATAGAAATATCCTTTTTCAGTTTCAGGATCACCAACAATCGTCCGGCCTTGCATCTTGATGACTTCCGCCAACGAATCATCCAAGGTTGAATTTCCTAAGCCAACCACCGTGATGTCTTTCGTTTTGCCCCACTGATTAATGCCGTCCATGTTGATGTCGGCGAGAGTTTTGTTGAGCGGATACAAGGGATGCTCAGCGTAATATTTTGCACCGAGCAAACCTTTCTCCTCCGCCGTCACCGCCAAAAATAAAATTGACCGCTTCGGAGCCGGAGTGAGTTTTCCAAATCCTTTCGCCCATTCCAGCAAACATGCGACGCCGGATGCATTGTCAATCGCGCCGTTGAAAATTTGATCGCCGGTTAATTTCGGATCACGTCCCATGTGATCCCAATGCGCGGTATAAATCACGTATTCGTCTTTGAGCTTCGGATCAGAACCTTCCAATTTCGCAATCACATTCTGCGAAGCGATTTCGCGGATGGTAGACTTCACATTGATGTTCGCCTTCGCGTTCAGCGCGACGGGCTTGAATTCTTTCGTCAGCGCCGTTTTTTTCAGAGCTTCTAAATCCTGTCCGCTCGCTGCAAATAATTCTTTGGCTTTATCAAAAGAAATCCAGCCTTCAACTGGAACGCGTCCTTTTTCAGAGCCTTTCAATCCAAAATTTTCCTGTCGCCAACTGGCTAAGGCTTTCAGCGGATAACCTGCCGTCGCGGTCTCATGCACAATGATTGCAGCCGCGGCGCCTTTCTCGGATGCGATTTCGTATTTGTACGTCCAGCGTCCGTAGTACGTCATCGCTTTGCCTTTGAAAATTTTGTCATCCATTTTTGTTGGATCGCTCGAATCAGGGATTTGCGGATCATTGACCAGCATCACAATTGTTTTGCCTTTGACATCTATACCTTTGAAATCATCCCAACCATATTCAGGAGCGACGACGCCGTAGCCAACAAAGACAATGTCAGAATTCTTAACATCTACATTGGGCTTAAACGTCGAAGAACGCGCAAGATAATCTTCTTCGGTAAGTTTTATTTCTTTGCCGCCAGCATTAAGTGAAACTGTCGGATTCGGCGTGTAACCAATCAGCGGAACTTTTTGCACATACGTCCCATCAGGATTTCCGGCTTTCAGTCCAGCCTGTTTGAATTGATCGCTGATGTATTTGAGAGTTAGTTCTTCGCCTTTTGTACCAGGCGCGCGCCCTTCGTATTCATCAGAAGCGAGCGTCTTGATATGCGCCATCAAAGCATCTGATTTCATCACCTCCATCGCAGGCTTCACCGCATCTGGATATACAACGGCAGCGGTTGGTGCTGGCGTCGTAGGCGAATTTGAAACCGATGTTTTTTGCTCGCATCCGACGACTGCCGCCATCGAAAGTAACAGTAAAAATATGAGCGAATTTCTGAACATTGAAGCTCTCCTTGTTGTTAGTTGATCGTGTCTGATTCGGAGTGAAGTATGATCTGACAGGGGATTTTCATCAAGTCTCTCCCCCACGAAGAATAAATTTGAAGGCACTATTTTGCACTCAATTTAGTGCAATTTATCGCACTTTCAATCTACGGAATAATAAAACTATCCCGACATCTCATCTATGGTGCTGTAAATTGCACTTTTGCTAGCTCAATTCTATGATACTTGTAGGTAAAAAAATAAACTTTATGCATATTGATGAATTTATCGCACGGCTCAAACAACGCCGTAATGAACTAGCAATTACACTTAATCATCTTGCTGAGTTGTCTGGTGTTGGCTTACGCACTCTCTAAGAAATCGAAAGTGGGAAAGGAAATCCAACGTTTGCGACTCTTAGAAAAATTGCTGATGTCCTGGGTATGGAAATAAAACTGGAAGTAAAACAACCCTTCACAAAATGAACTTGGGAAATAAAAATTTATGAAAGAAAGAGGCGTCAAGAGTTCAAGCCTTTAGCTTGGTTTTACAGTGATGAGAATTAAAGCCAAGCTAAAGGCTTGAACTCTCGACGCCTGTTATGAAGGTCGCGAATCATTTATTCGGTTGTTTTTCACACAATGAATTCAATGCCACCAGCAAGCGAACCTATCTTGAAAATTATCGCCAACGCAGAAATTACCTATTGGCTTGAAATGCGATACAATTGAATTTCCATAGAAGCTTTCATCAACACATTCAAGGTAGTGGAAGGAGCCGTTTGTATGCGTTATCACTTTTTCACTTTCATTATTGCGACTCTCATTTCGTTTCCTTCTCTCGCGCAAAATTCATCCGCTGCGGAGCAGGCTTTTGCCAACATGAAAACTGCCCTCGGCGGCGAAGAACAAATCAAATCTATTCATAGCTTGTCCTTCACCGCCGCAGAACGAAAATTTATCCCCGGCAAAGAAATCAAAACAGAACTCAAAGTCGAATGGCTTCTTCCAGATAAATTTTATAAGCAGCTCATGTTACGCACCGAGAGAAAGAGGAGCAAGGTTGACAAGTTCGTGATAAGCGGTCTTGAGTGCCGCCGCATAGAGTTTTGACTTTAAGGCAAATTG
>JAYTCQ010000227.1:0-13791 GCA_043736395.1 Blastocatellia bacterium
CGCAAGCGAGACGCTAGCGCTCCAGTCGGGTGCTGCTATTTCGGGCAAAAAATATGGTATGCTTTCTAAAGCCCTTTTGTCCTGTCAACTTTCGGTGAATAAAAAAATAAATGGAGAATCTCATGCTTTCTGAACGCAACACTCGTCCCCTCGTCTGGTGTTTTTTTGTCTGCTTATTATTAACGATTGGCACACAAAAATCAGCCGCGCAGACCGCAGCCGTTCCTGATCGTCAACGCGCGCTTGATCTCGTCAAAGAACAAAAGCTGGTTGATGCGTTGCCGATCCTTGAAAAGATCGCGACGACTGCGCCTGACGATGTAGAAATTCTTGAAGGACTGATCCTGGCTTTAATGGCAAACTCAGCTGCCGAAAAAGCTCCTGCCGCGCAAGCCATAATTTATAACCGGGTTCGCGGGATCGCTTTGCGCTTCACTTCAAAAGGGAAAGCGACTCCCCTTTTTACTCGAGTTCTCGAAATTTTCCCCCAGGACGTAGATGCCACTGCCTCTGCTCCCGTCAAGGATGCTTCGCCAGCTGAACGCGCTTTGATGGAAGGCGAAGAAGCTTTCAGCAAAGGCGATTTCAAAGAGGCTCTCCTGAACTATGGAAAAGCGGAAAAGCTTGACCCGAAACTTTACGAAGCACCGCTTTTTTCCGGTGATGTGTACTGGAAAATGGAAGACATCGCAAAAGCCGCAGAAGCCTACTCCCGTGCGATTGAAATTGATCCTGATCGTGACACGGCATATCGCTACTGGGGGAATGTTCTGATGTCTGCTGACAAAATGGCGGAAGCTCGTTTAAAGTTAATTGAGGCTGTTGTAGCGCAACCCTATCAACGCGCTACCTGGTCTTTTCTTGGCACCTGGGCGGATAAAAATAACGTCAAACTAGCACATCCTCGCGTCGTGATTCCGAGTTCGGTCAGTACAGAAAAAGGGAAAACCGCGATCACAATTGATCCGAAATCCCTCACTGCAGATGATGGAACCAGTTACTGGATTGCCTACAGCGGACAAAAAGCTTTGTGGATGAATGAAAAATTTGCCAAGGAATTTCCGAAAGAGACGAAATATCGCCACTCGTTGCGCGAAGAAGTTGATTGCCTGCGAATGGTCGCTACGATGGCGGGCGACAAGAAAAATATTTCAGACGGTTCAGTGACGAATATCGTCAAGCTTGAGAAGGAAGGTTTGCTGGAAGCCTTCGTTTTATTTTCAATGGCAGATCAGGGCATTGCCGCGGATTACTCAGAATATCGAAGAACTAATCGCGACAAACTGCGTAAATATTTAATGGATTATGTGACCTCGTATCAGAAATAACCTGCGCTCACAAACATGTTCTTACCGACAAAAAAATCAGGGTTCTTCGGATTACCGCGCTTCACACGGCTTGGCATTTATCTAATTCTGATTGCTGTAACTTTCCCGTTTCTGGTGCGCGGGCTGGAACCTCATCTAACACATCATCCGTATGCTTTCGACGGCAATAAAGATTGGGAATTGCCAGCGAATACCGAAGAAATCTGGTTCACCACCGCCGATAATGTGAAGCTGAACGGGTGGTTTCTGCACGCGCCGCAACCATCCAAAGGAACTGTGCTTTATTCACACGGCAACGGTGGAAACCTGACGTTTGTTCGTGGCGTTGCGCAGGATTTAGTGCAGCATGGGCTGGACGTTTTGATTTATGATTATCGCGGCTACGGTCGCAGTGAAGGTTCGATTCCGAGCGAAGCCGAATTGTATGCTGATGGCGATGCGGCGTATGAATTCCTGACGAAAACACGTGGGATTCAAACAGAAAAATTAGCGATTTACGGATTGTCACTTGGGACTACGGTGTCAACGGATTTGGCTTCGCGGCGACCTTGCGGGGCGCTCGTGCTGGAAGCTCCGCTCAGTTCTGCCAGCGATATGGCAAATGTTGTGCTGCCAATTTTACCGCGTGCTTTGCATTGGATTGGAAAAAATAAATTTGAATCGGAGCGCAAAATTCCCAGCATCAGATGCCCTGTTCTAATCACTCACGGAGACATGGATGAAATGATTCCAACCGAGCAAGGGCGTAAAGTTTTTGCTGCTGCTAATGAACCAAAAAAATTAATGATCATTCCACACGGAAAACATTGGTTGCCGAGTGAAGATGGTTATATGGATTCAATCGCAAGTTTCATTCTCTCAAATCTTAATCAATCAAATTAAGGAAAAAACTATGTTGAAAATCACGATGACCAAATTTTTCTTATGCCTGTGTTTCTGCATGCCAGTGCTTGGGCAATCAACGGAGGCTACCCCTGAAGCTGTGGCGAAAGAATACGTTGCCGCTTCAACTTCAGGAGATTGGGCCAAAGCGGCAACCTTCATTGATCCCGAAGCATTAGTTTCATTTAAAAATATGTTCGGTGAAGTAATGAAAATGGATAAAAAGAATGAAGCCGGCAAAGAGCTTTTCGGATTAAAAAATAATGCTGAATTTGAACAGCTCAGCGGCGAACAAGTATTCACAAAATTAATTTCGATGCTGGTGACAATGGTTCCGCAAATGAAACAAATGCTCAGCGAAGCAGAGAACACAATCCTTGGTCAGGTTCCTGAAGGTAACGATGTCGTCCATATTCTCTACCGCACGAAAATGAAAATTGGTGATGGATCAATGAGCAAAGTTGATGTCATGAGCTTGAAAAAAAGTGGCACGACCTGGCGGCTGAAATTGTCAGAAGAAATGGAAGGTTCCTTCTCCGCGATGGCAAAATCTCTGTTGCAAAAAGCGCAAGAAGATAGCACGGCTAAACCTCCTGCGGCAAAACGACCTGCGCGTAAAAAATGAAAATAAATACACGGCTCACCATCAAATTAATTTCTGTTCCCATTATTTTCTGCGCCATCATTTGGTTCGCAGGAACCGTGCTGAGTCATTCGACAAATCGTAAGATTGGCGAATTACCGGCTGATTTAAAAGGTCGCAATGTAGAGTTTTTGAGCGGCTCCGGTTCGAATATTCATGGGTGGTTCATCGAAGGGAACAAAGGGAAAGGTGCGATTATTTTGATGCACGGCGTACGCGATTCGCGGCTGAGTTTGCTAGATCGCGCCCGCTTTTTGTCAGCCGCCGGATATTCCGTTTTGCTCTTTGATTTCCAGGCGCATGGTGAAAGCAAAGGCGAGCAAATTACGTTCGGTTACCTTGAAAGCCGTGATGCGCAGGCGGCAGTAAAATTTGTTCATGAGAATTTGCCTGATGAAAAAATTGGCGTCATTGGCATCTCGCTGGGAGGAGCGGCGACCTTACTCGCGGAGCCTGGGTTAGATGTCAATGCAGTTGCTCTGGAGCTGGTTTATCCCGACATCAATCACGCCCTTCAAAATCGGTTGCATCATTATTTAAATTTTGTCGGTGACGCCATCGCTCCTTTGTTTATAATGCAATTGCAACCGCGCCTCGGCATTGCGACAGATCAGCTTCGCCCTATTTCTAAAATAGGAAATATTCAGGCTCCCAAATTGATTATTGCAGGCTCTGAAGACAAACACACTTTGCTAAATGAATCGCATCAAATGTATGAAATGGCACACGAACCAAAAGAATTATGGATCGTTAACGGCGCACAACATCAGGACATTCATCGCTTTGCCAAACAAGATTATGAACTGCGCCTCCTGCAATTTTTTGAGACCAATCTAAAATAATGACGCTTGACCGATACTTTCGAACTTCATCTTACTGCCTGTTTGCCATTAGTTTTTTAATGCTGGTGGCGACGCGACAACTTGATTGGATTTCTCCAATCTTGTATCTCGGCGCGTTGATGTTCGGGTGGGAAGTGGATGCTGGAAAAAGTAAGTGGAAAATCTCGACTACTTTGACTTCGTGGTTGATGTTGATATTCCTGCCATTTCCTGTTGTTGACTGGCTGATCCTGCGCACAAACCCGATTGTCGCATTAGTGCATTTCATCTTTTTTGCTTCGGCGATGAAGCTGATTCAGGCCAAGCGTGATCGTGATTGGATCTGGCTTTACGTCGTTTCCTTTTTTCAAATGTTGCTCGCCGCCGGAATGATGATTGACACGTCATTTTTCGTTTTACTGGTGCTGTTTTTATTCTGCGCGGTTTCTACTTTGGTCAGTTACGAAATGCGCCGGGCACAGCTTCAGTCTCACGAAACGACCACCGTTGAATATTGGCGTGAAACTGAAACGGCGCATACGGGATTGCCCAAACCTCGCTGGAGAACGCTTGGATATTTTTCAGGCATCACGTTAGCCCTGATTTTATTGCTGGCAACGCCGTTATTTTTAGCGATGCCGCGCATCGCGCTAAAAAATACCGGCGTTGGATGGATGCAGGGAAATTCACTTTCAGGATTTTCCGATACGGTGACTTTGGGCGAAGTCGGACAATTAAAATTAAATCCGAAATTGGTCATGCGCGTCCGTGTCACGCAACCTCCCGGCCAAAATTCATTACTGCGATGGCGCGGCGTGACGCTGGATCAATACGATGGAAAAAGCTGGCGCGATTCCACCAGCCGAACAGCGACAGGTCGCGCGCTGGCAATTCAGGTTCCTCGCCGGGGAAATACTTATTGGCTAGATGAAGGGACTTCATACAATCACACTGAAGCTTTACGCTACATCACACGACAAACTTTTTATCTTGAACCGTTGGATACGCCAACAATTTTTGCGGCCTCAAAACCGCTTTGGATCGAGGGATTAAATTCACTTTGGAAAGATGACAGCGATGGATTATGGACCAGCCGTCATTCCATGAATCGTCTGATTTATGTCGTCGAATCTGATACACGGACTCCTCAGGATGAGGTGTTACAGAAAAACGATGATCGAAATTATGGTTCCGAAATTACTTCGCGGTATCTGCAAATCCCGCGCAATTTTGATCGGCGCGTAGCTACCTTATCCGCTGAAATTACCCGCAACAGCAAAAGTGTAATCGAGTCAGCTCGTTTGATTGAAGCGCATCTGCGATCAAAATATAGTTACTCATTAAATTTGCGCCGCTCTGATGAAAGTCTTGACCCGATCGTAGATTTTCTGCTCAACGTCCGCTCCGGACACTGCGAATATTTCGCGTCTTCGATGACTTTGATGCTGCGTACACAAGGAATTCCGGCGCGGATCGTCAATGGATTTCAAACGGGGGAATTTACCAACATTTCAGAGTTTTATACCGTGCGCCAGTCAGACGCTCATTCGTGGGTTGAAATTTATTTTCCTGATTATGGATGGCTGCCCTTTGATCCGACTCCGGCGGCGGGTCTAAGCACGTACGAGATGAATTGGGCGTCAGTGCTCAGGCAATACAGCGACGCGGTGGAGATGTTCTGGTTAGAACGTGTGATTGGATTTGGCGTTGAAGAACAGGAAGCTATCGCCTTCCGCACCCAGCGCTTGATCACCGATTATCAACGCGAGACGGGAGCCTGGTTTGATAACATGAAGGCGCGTCTTAATGCCTTTATTAAAGCTCTTCGTGGTGAAAAAAGATTGTCAGACTTTGATGGTATTTCTTTGCTCCGCGAAATCTTGTTGCATCCAATCATGCTGGGAATTTATTCGTTAGGATTCGCGGCCTTCGGGTTTGTGCTATGGCGCAAAAATGCGAGGTCATGGCAGCGGCGAATCAAATTAGATGCGCAAGGCTCAGCCATCGCTTTTTATCAGGAAATGATCGACATCCTGGAGAGCAAAGGCTTCCATCGGGCTGCTGAACAAACACCAAAAGAATTTGCTCAGGTGCTAATGATCCCGGCTGTCTCCGAAATCACTTCGATTTATCAACGGGTGAGATTTGGTCAAACGACGATTGACGAATCCGAAATCGCGCAAGTGGAATCAGCGTTGAAAGAATTGCGAGAAATTAAGAAGCAGGCAAATAAATCAGAAGAATAGACCGCGGATTAGGCGGATGATGCGGGTTTACGCAGGTCTGAGTTTTGTGAACCACGGAGGACACGGAGAAAAACTAGACCTGATGAACAGGATTTACGAATTTTGAAAATTGCTGTTTGCTAATCATTATGTCAATCCTGTCAAAAAGCTCCGTGTTCTACGTGGTCTATTCTTCCAGTCTTCTGTCTTTCGATTTTTCTTTCGTCTTTGCCTTTTCGCCTCGTCCTCTGTAGCATAGCGACTCCAAAATATAAGTTCATCCAACACTGCAACCGCAATCTGAATCGGAGTAATATTCATGTTAAGCAATGCCTCTCTTTCCCCTGTGGCTCTCCGCGCGCGCAAGCGCATCACGTGGCGATTAATGCCTTTTTTGTTACTGCTTTATTTTCTCGCCTACATTGATCGAACCAACGTCAGCATTGCCGCTTTAGATATGCAAAAGCCGCTGAGCGAAGGCGGGCTAGGCTTCACTTCAGCGATGATCGGCACCGGAGCGGGAATCTTCTTCATCGGATATTTCCTGCTGGAAATCCCAGGCACTCTGATTGTCGAACGTTGGAGCGCTCGCAAATGGATTGCCCGCATCATGATTTCCTGGGGAATTATTGCCTCGCTCTTCGGAATGATCGGCACTTCGTGGTTCAATTTTAGTACTGAACTGAATCAATTTTATATTTTGCGCTTTATTCTGGGCATCGCCGAAGCTGGATTCTTCCCCGGCATTATTGTTTATCTTTCGCATTGGTTTCGTTACGAAGACCGCGCTAAAGCAAAAGCAAATTTCATGATTGGCTTACCGTTGGCAACTGTGATTGGTGTCCCGATTTCTCGTTGGATTTTGGAAAATGTCAGATGGGGCGGCTTACAAGGATGGCGATGGGTTTTTATTCTTGAAGGGATTCCTTCTGTGATTGTCGGCGTGCTGGTGCTCTTCTATCTAACGGATCGCCCACAGGATGCCAAATGGTTACCAGAGGACGAAAAACAATGGATTATTGACGAGCTGGAACGTGAAAAGCGCGAGAAAAAGGTTGATCCTAACGCTACGTTGTGGTCAGAAATTATCTTTGCCTTGAAAAAGAAAGAGACCTATTTACTTTGCGCAATTTATCTCTTCATCGTTACCGGATATTACGGGCTGGTTTTCTTTATGCCGGCAATTACCGCACAGCTCAAAGGACGCACGAAAGTTGAGCAAACCATCATTACCGCCCTGCCCTATTTCTGTGGATTTCTAGCCATGCTTTGGAACGGCAAACACTCCGATAAATCGGGCGAACGGCGCTGGCACACGGCGTTGCCAATGTTCCTGGGAGCGGCGGCCATGGTCTTGAGTGTTTTATCCGGTAATATTTTGGCGCTGGTCATTATTTTCTTTTGTTTTGTTGGCGTCGGTCTTCATGCCTATCTGCCAATTTTCTGGACCTGGCCTTCTGCGTTCATGACTTCGTCAGCAGCAGCGGCAGCGATTGGGTTAATCAATTCCGTCGGAAACCTTGGAGGTTACTTCGGCCCTAAAGTCGTCGGAGAATTGAAAGACCGCTCAGGATCATTTAATACAGGGCTGTGGTTTATGGCGGGATGCATTTTGATTGCAGGCATCCTGGCTTTGTTCTTAAAAATGCCGCCGAAAAAGAAAATGGAGCAGGATAGCTCCATTGCTGCTTAATGAGTGTAGGGTAGGTTCCCCAACCTGCCCGCTTTATTTGCTTAGATTGTCATGAAGAATTCGGGCAGGTTAGGGAACCTACCCTACACTTTGTCAGAGTTGTCAGTTGGATAAAGCTTAGGAAGTGGAGGCTTTTGATTAAGCCGATGGAGAGTTTGACTTAGCAGAAAAGAGAAGAGAGTGGAACAGAGTAAAGTGGATTCTTTCTGGCCGCTAAGCCTTAACCAATCAGACAACTCCGCAAAGTCTTAATTGGAGGTTCCTTTGCGGAACCTCCAATTGAAAAAAATCATTATCAAGGTATTCAATAGTCGTTGCGCAAAAATTATTGCCAAGCTGATGGCTCGAAACAGATCAACTATCAAAGCATTAACCTCAAGGCATTAACCTCAATTTTGAATGAGAATTAACTCAGCTTTTTTTGTTATGTAACAGCGCGTAATAAAACAGCAAAATCACTGGCAGTAATAAAGGTGCATATAAAAGTATAGTCAGTAATTTTTCACCCCACATAAATCAACTTCCTTGAAATGCCAATCTGGCGAAAATAATTTTCGGCAATTTTTTAGAAATTATTTTGACGTAAGAGGTAAACGGTACACGAGTCAAGAGCTTGCCGGATACTCAATCCGTGTACCGTTTACCTCGGCATACTTGCTGTTTTTTGGGTTGTTCAGCGTGAACCAAGCAAAACCTTAAAAACCTACAAGCATACTTCCGGGGGTGAGTGGGGACACCTTATTTATCTACCTTCGGAATCTGATCATCCAAGACCTGATCTTTAGGCAAACCATCACAAGGTGGGGGACTAGGGGAGACCTGATCAACAACCTGTGTCACGTGATAACGAATTCTCTGAAGCGCCAGTTCGTGTTGTGGCTTCTTACTGCCAGCACTCAACACATACTTAATCGAATACAAGTCCAATTCACCAGAATCATCTAACGGCGTTTCGATTGACGGCACTGACCGGATAGGTTGTTGCATAAGTACGAAGATAGATGGTCGAACGATCAATCGTTACTGCCTGCCATAAATCCTGGATCATAAATCCCTGCATGCAGCGCGAATTAATTGCCTGACCAATTTTGTAACAAATATCAAAGCTGGGAACTTCGTTCCCCTCACTTTCCAATGTTTCAAGTAAACCAAGCGGAAGTCGTGTTAAATCCGCTAAGTCTGAAAGACTAAGACCTGCTTTTTTTCTTTTTTCAGCCAAAACCTGACTAAATTGCGTTTTATTCAGCTTTCTCGAAAAGGCTGTCGTGTTCATCTGGGGGATCTCCATTGATAAGGTCATTAACGAATCACCCAGTGATGTGAAACTATCGTAAACAGAGGCTTACCGGAGAAAATAGATTAAAAAAATATTTCTTAACCTAATCCTGAAAATCCCGCTTAACCCTCTAAGCTTATTCAAGTTTTGATTCGTTAATGACCGACTCGATTTCAATTTTTTAGCGATTACCCTTAATACTCAAAAAAGTAGAAAATTGTGCGACTGCCACTTGGTTTGTTTACTATGGGTAATCGCCCCTTAAGCCTTCGCTAAACATAAGTGCAATGAACGTGCCACAAGTAAAAATGACTTATAATTTTCTGACATCACCCCGCTAAGTACTTACTGTAAAAAGACTTATCATTTATTCTGCACTTTATACCCCTTGTGTCCTGAGTTAGTTATGTTACAAAATAAGAGTAGAAACTACCCTGGAATTCGGTACTTTTATTCAGAAGGTACAGTTAAACTATTTAAAATTAATAACTTATGCGAACTATGAGAATTTTATGCAAATTTTGAGTCAAATAACTGTGAAGGGTACAAGCTACACTTTATGGCTTTTGGATCATAAATTTAGAAAACATTTATCAAATTAAAATCATATTCGGCCTTATTCATCTCTAAATATGAAGATGTTGTTATAAATTAAACTGTCGTTGTAAATACCTTCATTTTACAAAACAATTTTTTTGGCAAATCATCTGCTGGCTGGAAATAGATGAATGGTTTAGATTTTATTGGTGATTGACTTATGACGTTACATCCATGAGAGATGAATTAATCGTATTTGTTCTTTATGAGTTCTTCATTGATCCGCTGCTGTTCGAATGCCATACGAAGCAATATTTTGAATTCAGGTTGACTGTTTTGCGGCTGATTATGGACTTTTGGTCATTCTTATTTCAGACTCTTATTGACGATTTAATGTTTGATTTTGATATCTCCAGATAATTTATAAAAATCATGACCAAGTTCAGTGCAAAACCTAATGAGACTGTTAATTTTTCTCAGGAAGAAAAAATTGAGAACATCTTCTCTGAAGTTTTCAGGCAAATTTCAAGGCGCAACGAAAAGCTTAGTCTTACATTTTATCCTTTTGCCGGACTGAGTCACACCATTCGGATTCGCAACCAACAAGTGCATGTCAGGATTTCAGATTTATTGACAGAGGCTCCTGATGCCGTTTACACCGCTTTGGCACATATTCTGATTCGCAAATTATTAAGGCTCAAACCTAACCAAGAGGCGGAAGGTATTTATCGCCAATTTTCTCAACTTCCGGAAGTTCGAGAATCTTCGGATCAAGCCAGGCAAGCCAGAGGGCGTAAAATATTAACTGGGTCTGCGGGTAAAAACTATAATCTGGTACCGATGTTTTTTCGGCTAAATGAGGAATATTTTGATCTAACCCTGACAAGGCCTGTTCTGAGCTGGAGCACACGCCGCACCAAACGAATTCTTGGACAATACGACGCTTCTCACGATTGCATTGTCATCAGCCGTTCGCTGGATTCTATTCATGTTCCGGCCTATGTCGTAGAGTTTGTCCTTTATCACGAAATGCTTCATATCAAACATCAGACCAGCATTATTAATGGACGCCGACGAATGCATACACCGGCTTTTCGGGCTGATGAGAAACAATTTACGTTTTATGAGCAGGCCGAGAAATGGATCGAAAATTTTGCCCGACGCAGATGATTGAATTTGTATCTCGACAATGACAGCGAATCGCCATTATAATTCTGGTGAGTTGAAATTTTTGCATTCCCTTTTGCCGAAGTCATTTGAGTCGCCTCAGATAAGCACTCAAATTGTCATCAATTCGATTTCTCGTTAGTTTAAAATTTTGAGGAACGACCTCTCTAAATGACAATTCAGCTCCCCCTTTCATTAAAGAATCAGGAGAATTATGGCGAATAAAACCTTTATGAAGACTCAACAAATATTCATCACAGCACTATTTCTTTTCACTCTGGCACTCTCGGCAATGGCACAAAACGTTGCCGTCGTTAATGCTGCCAGCTATGCCCAAAACGGAGGCACAGGCACAACAACGGGCAGCGGAATTGTCACGCCCGACGGCATCGCTTCCGCTTTCGGCGCCTTTACGATCACAGCAGGGCAACCCTTTTACTCAGCTACACCGGGACAGGCATTACCGAAAATATTAGGCGGAGTAAAAGTCACGATCAATGGCACAGATGCCGACCTATTATTTGTTGGAACTGGTCAAATTAACTTTATCATTCCAACAAATGCTCCAACCGGAGCGGTTCAAACTATTACAGTCACCAATGCCACTGGCCCAGCTTCGACTGGATTAGTCCGCATTGAAACCTTCGCGCCCGGCGTCTTCTCTGTCACAGCAGACGGTAGAGGAATTGCTGCCGCGAACTGGACTCCAAATGGAGTTCAACCCTATCCACCTGTCGCCGATTTCACCAACGGTGCCTGGGTAGCACGGGATTTAAGCGCTGGAACCAAAACCAGCCCATCATTCCTTATTTTATACGCAACTGGAGTTAGAAAAAGAGCGGCGCTGGGAAATGTTGCGGTTAGCATACAAGGAGTTCCCTGTCAGGTTGATTATGCCGGCCCGCAAGGTTTTTTTGTTGGGTTAGATCAACTTAACGTCGTTATTCCTCCTGAACTCGCAGGACTGGGAGTGCTCAATGTACGAGTTGATATTACTGAAAACACGACCACTCGCGCTTCAAATGTAGTGACTATTAAGCTAGGTGGGGCCCTGCCCAACCTCAACATTATTAAGACCCTTAGCCTCGCGGGTGAGACAGTGGCTGGTGAGTTGACAATTACAGATAGTGTGGAGCAAGACTCTGTGAGTAAAAATTTGTACTTTATTGATGTATACAGTTTTACGACCGTACAGCCCAATACGAGTATTGCAATTGATTTACGAGGCGATCCTACGGTTACAAATCCTCTTGATACGACTGTGATCGTTCGCAAGGTTCAGCCGAATGGAACACAGCCATTCTTTGGAGCAGACGATCAAGGGGGGAGATTCGGTTCAACCGCAGCCAATCCAATCGGAAGGGATAACTCACTTTATGTAACTGTCTTGCCAGAAGCGAGTGAGTACTGGGTTTTTGTCACCAGTGCTGACGTTCGGCCTATTGGTGGCATTAATGGGCAGGATCGCGGCAAATATACGTTAAAATTCCAGGCTAATCTTGTAACTCCTCTGGTTTATGGTCAAACCATCAACAATGGCAACATTTCCAATGCTACCAAAATTCAGACACAAGCTGGAGCATATATTGATGCATATTCGTTTACCGGAACTGAGGGGGATTTTGTTCAGATTCGTATGACTTCAACAGTATTCAATTCATTCTTAATTCTTGCTGATCGTGACGGGGATGAATTGGCGACTGATGAAAATTCAGGCGGGGGACTAAACGCTCAAATCGGTACAGCAACTACACCTCAGAGGTTACCAGTTGATACCTCATTACCTCAGACCAGGACTTTTATTATTCTAGCTTCTCCAATAGACAATAATGTTGTTGGAAGCTATACGTTGTCACTAAGTAAGGTAGCTGGATTTGCAGAAGCACAACCTGAAGTTACGGCGGAGATTTTAACGCATGAACGCGATCCTGCAAACTTTACCGGGCGACGTGCGAATACTGCTTCACGAAGTGCAATATACCGCAAAGCTGTCAGCCGTGATGTTCTGCTGGAAATGCTCAAACAGCAGGAACAACAGTAAGCAAAACTTAGTTATGAATGGCGGAGAGCGGCAACGCTTCTCCGCCATTTTTTTATTATGCACATTGGAATTGACGCACATGCCATCGGCGCTCAGCAGGGTGGCAACGAAACCTACATTCGCAACCTTATTTCAGCCCTTGCCGAAATAGATCAATCCAATCAATACACACTTTATTTTTGTCAGTCTCAGGCGGCTGAAGAGTGGCGAAACCGCTTTGCAAATTTTGCTGTCAGGTTGTTGCCAGCGCCGACCCCGTTGATTCGCGTCCCTGTCTCGTTGGATTTTGAACTGCGCAAACGTCCCGTAGACGTTTTACATGTGCAATTTACCGCGCCTTTATTTTGTCCCGCTCCAATTGTGACAACAATTCATGATTTAGCCTTTGAGCATTATCCAGAAACCTTTACGCGACGTGGACGAATGCAACTGAAACTGACCGTTCGCAACACTACGCGCCGCGCCGCGCACATCCTGACAGTGTCTGAATTTTCGCGGCAGGATATTATCAAGACATACCGCGTCGCTCCTGAAAAAATAAAGGTGACGCATAACGGCTACGATGAAATTTTTTGTCCGAATCTTTCTGCGCCGGATGAATCATCACTGATCAAAAAAAAGTTTGGAATCTCGCGTGAATATTTGTTAGCACTGGGAAGTTTGCAACCTAGAAAAAATTTAATTCGCTTGCTTCGCGCTTACACAACTCTCAGAAAAAATCATCCTGATTTTCGGCATCAAATGGTGATCGTCGGGCGTCGCTTATGGCTGACAAATGATATTATGCGGCAGGTGCAAAATCACGAATTTGTGGATGATATTATTCTGACGGGTTACGCCGAAGATCAGGATTTACCGGCGCTCTATCGCTCGGCTACGGCATTGGTTTATCCTTCCCTTTTTGAAGGATTCGGCTTGCCTCCGCTGGAAGCGATGGCGTGCGGAACTCCGGTGATTACCAGCAATAATTCCAGCCTTCCTGAAGTTGTTGGCGAAGCTGGAATACTGGTGAACGCGCTGGATGAAAACAGTATCAGTCAGGCAATTTTGCAGGTGTGTTCGGATGTGGGGCTACAAAGCAGATTAAGCAAAGCAGGTCTGGAACGTGCGAAAATTTTTAGTTGGCGTGAAGCAGCGCGCCAAACATTAGCGGTTTATCAATCAAGGTAAGATAGGCG
>JAYTCQ010000228.1:0-14466 GCA_043736395.1 Blastocatellia bacterium
TCATCGGCACATCATTTTGTTTGCCCTGCGCAAAAATTGCCGCCGTATCCGCAGGCAAAAACCAGCCGTCCACTACTACGCCAAAGCGTGCTCCGCCCATCAAATCAGCGGCAGGCTTGGCGCGCAGTTCTTTCAGCGAAGTCGCGCCTTTTGTGTCCGCCCATTTCACACCGTCTTTTTCTGATTCGTTCAGGTCACGCGTACGCCGCGCCACACTCGAACCGCTTTCGGCAATCGCCCGATGGAACAAGCCTTTCGCCAGCGGCGAAGCTGTCAAAGTATGCACGGCGGCGGCTCCGGCGGATTGCCCTGCAATCGTCACGCGATTTGGATCGCCACCAAAGGCCGCGATATTTTTCTGTACCCATTGCAGTGACGCGACAATATCGAGCAAGCCGTAGTTTCCCGATGCGTGCTGTGGCGATTCTTTGCTTAACTCAGGATGCGTGTAAAAACCGAAGATGCCGAGGCGATAGTTGATGGTGACGACGATGACACCTTTCTTCGCCAACGCTTCGCCATCGTAAGTGATGATTTCGCCGGAGCCTTCATAAAATGCGCCGCCGTGAATCCAGACCAGCACGGGACGCTTTTCAGTCGCACCTTTTGCGCCCGTCCAGACGTTGAGGCAGAGGCAATCTTCGCTCGCTTCATTTTGCACCATGAACTCTTTCGTCCACGGCTCGCGCGAACGCGTGAGTGCCTGCATGCAACTGTCAGAAAATTTATCGGCCTTGCGTACGCCGCTCCATTCCTTAGGTGGTTGCGGCGGTTTCCAACGCAAATCGCCGATGGGCGGTGCGGCGTACGGTATGCCTTTGAAGACGCGCACGCCCGAAGACAGCGTTGCGCCTTCAAGCGAACCGCCATCAGTTTTCACCTGCGCATTCACAGGCGCAACAACGAAAATTGCGAATAAAATAATGCTCAAAAATTTCATAGATTCACCCCTAAAATACGCGCCGCATTACCGCCCAAAATCTGTGCGCGATCTTCTTCACTTAAATTCGTCACAGCATCCATCAATTCGTGGACGTCATAATCGCCCATATCAAAAGCGTAATCCGTACCGACAACAATTTGCGACGCGCCAACTTGCGCAATTAAATTTTTCAATTGCTCCGGCGAATACACGAGCGAATCAAAATAAATTTGCTTGAGATATTCGCTCGGTTTTTTCTGAATGCCGCCAGCTTCAGGACGAACTTTGTAACCGTGATCTGAGCGACCGATGTACGCAGGTAAATATCCGCCCCCGTGCGCCGCTACGATTTTCAATTTTGGATTACGATCCAACACGCCGCCGAAAATTAAATTCGACAGCGCAATCGTAGTCTCTAACGGCTGCCCAATCATGTTCGTCAAATAAAATTGATTGACGCGTTCACCAAGCGAAGAACCGAGCGGATGAATGAAAACTAAACAACCGAGTTCATCCGCTTTCGCCCAGAATTTTTCAAATTTTGCATCAGCCAAATCGAGTCCGTTGACAGCCGTAGAAATTTCTACGCCTTTCAATCCAAGCGTTTTTACGGCGTGAATAAGTTGCTCAACCGAAAGCTCAGGATGCTGCAATGCAATCGTACCAAGCCCATAAAATCGTTCAGGATTCGTCGCGCACGTCGCGGCTACATGTTCGTTTTGGACGCGGACAATTTCTTTCGCAAGATCAGGTTCCGCCCAATAATAATAATGGTTTGGCGAAGGACTGAGGACTTGCACGTCTACACCCATCGCATCCATATCGCGCAGCCGTTCGTCAAGATTCGTCATTTTGCGAAACGCTTCGGGCAGCATTTTTTGCACGTTGTGTTTTACGGAATCTGCACCTTGCGTGCGCAGCATCATTTCCAGCTCGCCTTTTTTTTGCGGACAATCCGCGACGAGTAGTTCGACCGCAGGCGTCAATAAATGCGCGTGCAAATCTATGGTAAAATAGTTGTGCGCACGAAACGTTTGCACATGTTTTTCAGGAGAACAATTCAGATCACAAGTGTGTAAAGGCATAAAAATAAGTTGCGGTTCGCTATTTCAGTTTCAGCCGCAGAATCGTCAGCGAATGCGCGGGGAAGGTGTATTTGAATCCATTGTTTTCAATCGTCGCCGTAATGTTGCGAGTGACAGGGCGAACTTTCTTGTCATCACCGAACGTATGCGTTGCTTTCAAATCAGGATGGTTCATTTCCCAGACGCCGACTTCGCTCTGCAAATTGCCTTCCTGATTTTCGACGCGGGTCGTTAGGTCTTTGTCTTTGCTGCGATTAAGCACGTTGACGTAAATCGTTTTGTCAGTCGCGTTGTATGTCGTCGAAACGTCCAGATATTTGAGCGGCGCACGATTGCCGACTTTATAAGTGGGCGCAGAAACATACGTGTCGAGCGATTGATTATTTTTTTGTTTGGTAAATTCGACGAGCGGAAAATAGATCGGTTGCAAAAATAGCCCTTGTTTATTGGTGGTAATCGGTGCGATGACGTTCACCATTTGCGCGATGTTCGCCATCTTCACGACATCGGCGCGCCGGAAGAAAGAATTGAAAAACATGCCCATCGCCAGCGCGTCTTCGAAGTTATAAACCTCTTCGAGTTTCTTTTCGTTGAAGGCGCGATACCAGACGTTCCATTCGTCATAAGCGATATAAATCGGACGCGGGGTTTGCTGTCGATTTTGCGCTTCCTTGATCTGGCTGGCCGTCACGTCAATGTAATTATCAATCGTCTGCGACCACGCCATGAACTTCTCGAAATCGTTGTCGCGGTTGTTGATGTAAGAGTGAATCGCAATGTAATCGGCCTGATTGCGCAGCGTATTCAGCACGGTACGATTCCAGTGCATCCAGTCCGCCGTCGCGCCGTAATTGCTCGAACCGCTGGCAATCAGCTTGATGCTGTTATCGGTTGAGCGCATGGCCTTGCCGGCTTCGAGCGCGAATTTGGAATACTCTTCGGCGTTCTTGTGGCCGAGTTGCCACGGGCCGTCAATCTCATTGCCGAGCGCCCAGTATTTCACGTTGTAAGGTTTGTCGCGTCCGTTCTTGCGGCGCTGTTCAGCCCAATAGGTGTTTTTGGTTTCGTTGCAATACTCAACCCAATGACGCGCTTCATCTATCGTTCCCAAGCCAAGATTGACGCAGATGTATGGCTCGGTGCCAATCGTCTCGCAGTATTTCAAAAACTCATCCGTGCCGAAACGATTGCTTTCTAAATCGTCCCACGCCAAATCTTTGCGCATCGGACGCTGATCTTTCGGCCCGATGCCGTCTTTCCAGTTATAACCAGAAGCGAAATTGCCGCCCGGCCATCGCAAAATTGAAACGTTCAGTTGTTTGACGACATCCATCACGTCTTTGCGATAGCCGTTCGCGTCCGACAGCGGGCTGCCTTCTTCATAAACGCCGCCGTAAATCATGCGACCCAGATGCTCGGCGAAATTGCCGAACAAGTGCGGATGGATTTCGCCGATGGTGCGATCAATGTCAATTTTGATGCGGGCTTGATGCGTTTGGCTTTGCGCCAAAGCGAGACTGTTGCACAGCAGGCAAGCGATGATGGTTGTAGTAAAAAAGCGGGTGATATGTGTTCGCATAAAGTTTCTCCTATGTTGAATCAGTAAAGCCTATTATTGGTTAGGGACATCCATCATTTTTCTTCATTCGCCTTCGGAGTTTCTGCAAAGCGAGAAAATGTGCGATTTCTTCAGCAAGTCCTAATCCTGAAAAGTATGGCGTCTTGAAATTCGGTATCTTGACACCTGCCACTATTTTTCCAAAAGAAGGCGAATCAATAGTTACTTTTGCTCCCTGATATAAGGCGGAATCGAGTAGTCTAGCTCTTTCTTTATAGTTGCGAGCTTTGTCTACCTCGGGAGGATAGATAAACTCGAAATTGTGGCTCGGCGAGCCTAATTCCATCGAAAGTTCGGCGGTTTTCCTGTGGATTGGGTTATGTTCGAAATCCATTTCTATCTCGACACCAAATACCCAGTCCTGAATTAATTCGTGTTGTGTTGAAGGATCAATCTCATCAAACTGCTCTTGGGTAAATCCAATTTCTTCAGGATTAAACGTTTCGGATAACTTGGCAGACGTAGCTTTTTTGGCAAATACTTCGCCGATAATTCCATCTACGATAGTTAAGCAAATATCGGAAGACAAATCAGCGAATTCTTTTGAGCTTAATACGAAATAAGGAAACAACGAGCCATGAGCTACTTTCAATTTAAGATCGTAGATTATTTCCTTCCATCCATTTGTAGCTGTCCTAAAATGATATTTTGTGCCCACATTATAGCCTTCTTGATAACCATCGAAATCAATACAGACCAACGGCTTATCACTATCATCACAAAGAGTATAGTCAACGCTTGTCTTCTTCAGACGGCTTAACTCTACATCGTCTATGCTTATAGACTTCAATGGAAAGGCCGAAAAATCAATAAGTGTTTTGGTCTCGAAAATATTCAGAAAAGGCAAGTTGTGGTAAATTCGGTACTTGTCTCCCTATTTCTTGCTCAGGTTATAGAAATTCCCTCTCTCTGCATTACTTGCAAAAACTTAATTTTTAACCCCCATATCTATGCCTTATTAAAATACAGAGCGTATTCAGAGAAAAGCCCTTGTCTAACTCTCTAACAGCTTTTCAGTACAGAAAATTATTCGGTTGCTATAGTCCAGACAAACCGCACGCCGTCGCTTCCGTCAGGTAATGGCCCAGAACTGTCACAGATGATCGCCTGTGTTTTTGGATCAATGCGCAGAAAGCGATTGGTCACCAGCGACATCAAAACCAATTCGCCCGTAGGCGTTTCGATCCATTGAAAGCTTTGTCCAGCCCGGGTTTGGTGATTGAAAGTTTCGTGCTTCCATCACGCGCTACGCTGACTTACTTTTGAAACAACCTCGGAGCGAAATCATTTAAGTCGCGCCGCCACGTTTGCCATTCGTGGTCAGTGCCGGGTGATTCGTAATAAATGTGTTTGATGCCTGCTTTTTCGAGCGTTTGGTGAAAGTTGTTGACGCCTTGATACATCCGTTCGGGTTCTTTCGTGCCGATGCCTACCCACACAAGGCGAACTTTCTTGTTGAAGGCTGCGGCATCGCTCATTGCGCCGCCAAACGCGGTCTTCACGTCAAACGGCGCGCCACCCATTCCGCCGCCTGCGCCGCTGAATCCACCGATGTGAGAGAAGAGGTCGAGATGCTTGAGTGTAATCTGGAACGTTTGCATCCCGCCCATCGAAAGCCCCGCCATCGCGCGGTTTTCACGGGTTGGAAGCGTGCGATAAGTCTTGTCAACGAAAGGAATCAAGGCTTGCGTCAGATCGTCCTCAAACGCGGAAAACATTTCCTGCATCGCCTTCGCACGGTCAGGCGAAGTGGGCGGGCCAGCCACAGCGGGGGCGGCTTGACCAGCACGTTTCGCGTAGCCATACGCCATCACAATAATCATCGGCTTGCATTTACCTTGAGCGAGCAAGTTATCCAAAATCACGTTCGCGCGGCCTTGTCGAATCCATCCTGTTTCATCTTCTCCGCCGCCATGTTGCAGATAAAGCACTGGGAAACGTTGCTTGTTTTGCGTCTCGTAACTCGGCGGCAAATAAACCATCGCGTGCCGCCAACTGCCGGTTACTTTCGAGTTATACCAAACGTCGCGCACCTGTCCGTGCGGCACATCTTGAATGTGGTAATAAGTCGAGCCTGGCTCAGGCACTTCAACGGCACTGGCGTATTTGCTGCCGCCAAAAAAGGACTGGCTGCCTGTGTCGCTCACGTCTGCGCCATCCATTACGAAGTTGTAATAGTGCAAGCCGGGAACCATCGGCGGTGTCGTGTACGTCCAAAAACCATCCGCCTGCTTTTCCATTTCGGCTTTGGGGTTGCTCCAGAAATTGATTCTGACTTTTGTGGCGTCAGGCGCTTTCACGCGCAATTGCACGCGGCCCTGACTGTCTACGCGCGGATATTCAGCGCCCCACACATTCGTCGTCGCGGGCTTAAAATCGCCCGCGTCTTGCGCAAGGGTAACCTGTGTGACGGAAATCAGTAACACAACGAGTAACAACATCATTTTTTTCATAACATTCGGCTCCCAATTAAGTTTATTACTTACAACTTTTCTCAAAACAAAGATGCTTGCTGAAAAACGGCATCACGTAGTTCTGAAACCGTACCGCGACCGCGCTGGTATGCGTGCCCAGATAAATTTCAAAGCTGTTTGTAATGCCATATTTATCCATCGCATCGTGCAGCTTGCCGGAATCTACGCGCAGCCCGTCCTTATCGCCTACGTCAATCGAGATCGCGCGATACATCCGCAAATTGCCGACGTATTGATCGAAAAAAGCCAGTGGCGAATTGGCTGCGAATCGTGCCAATACTTCCGGCTGTGGCTCGCCGTTCTTGCGCGGCAGGTCGAGATAGAGCGGAGGATTTTTCGGATTCGGCGACCACGCTGCAGCAGCGGCAAGTTGCGCGCGTGCGCCGAACGGCAGCTTGGCCGAATCTTCCGGCGTCTTCACGGCTTCCAGCGTCTTATCCATTTCAGCATTCGCCGGGCCAGCCTGACGTGGAGACAAACAACACGGACTCATGATGTACAAACTGCCGAACACATCAGCGTGTTTCATGCCGATGCGTGTAGCGCCGTAACCGCCCATCGAATGGCCTACCAAGCCACGGCTCAGCCGATTCGGCAGCGTGCGGTAATGCGCGTCAATATAGGCTACGACATCGCGCGCAATGAACCGTTCGAAATCTCCGGTGGTGACGGAACTCGAATACATCGAACCGTTGTGGAGGGTTTTGGAATCGGGCAACACGACGATCATCTCTTGTGCGCCCGTGGCAAACGCGCCTTCGATGGTTTGCGGCACATGGATTTCTTTGCTCCATTGTTCAGCGCCGATGGAATAGCCGTGTAAGGCATAAACCACCGGATAACGCCGCGATTTCGACTTGGCATAGCTCGGCGGCAAATAGACCAACACATCACGATCAACGGCGTCGCCTTCGAGATTGCCCTCAAGAAATGAGCCGTGAATCTTGATGCGTTCTACCTGTGCGAGCTTTGCTCCAGACACAACAGGCGGTACTTCAGTCGGAACCTGCGCTAACAGCGGCAATGCAAGTGTGATCGTTAACATCAGAATGCTTAAGATTTTTTTCGTTACCATCTCTTCTGTCCTCTTTTAAATACTTGAATCAAAAATTATTTTTTTTGACTCGCTGTGTGATCGCACCAAAAACGGATTGTCCGCTCTCGTCGAAAACTTCCATTTGTACGGTATCGCCAAAGTGCATGAAACTGGTTTTGCTTGCGCCTTCGTCGAGCAATTCAATCACGCGCCGTTCGCTGATGCAGGCAGAACCTGCGCTGCGATCTGCGTTGGAAACCGTACCGGAACCAATAATTGTTCCAGCGCGTAATCGCCGAGTTTTTGCGGCGTGGGCGATCAGTTCGTAAAAACTAAAATTCATTTCCCTGCCGTTCGGATGTCCGAACCACGCACCGTTCCATTGAATGTGGAGCGGTAAATTTATTCGTCCATTACTCCATGCATCACCAAGTTCATCCGGAGTGATCGCGACCGGAGCAAATGCTGTCGCAGGCTTGGCGTGAAAAAATCCGAAGCCTGTTTTCATCTCACGCGGGCCAAATCCGCGCAGGCTCCAATCATTAATTTGTACGATTAATTTCACGTGCTGCACAGCCTCTTCCGGCTTACATCCCATCGGCACATCATCCACGATGACGCCGTATTCGCCTTCGAAATCAATGCCGTTTTCTTCGCTCAAAAATGGTGCATCATCACACGCGCCGAGGAAGTCATCCGAACCGCCCTGATACATCAACGGAATCGTTTCAAAATCCGGCATCGGCGGTAAATTGAATGCTTTTTCCATCAGCTTTCCGTGATTCAAAAACGCCGATCCATCACGCCACTGATACGCTCGTGGTAAAGGTGCGGTTACATTTTTCGGATCAAATAAAAATTTTTCTTTCGAGTTTCCAGCGTTGAGTTCCGCCGCGAGCAATTGCAAGTTTGGAGCGATATTTTCCCAATCGTCCAGCGCGTCCTGCATCGTGGCAGCGATAGATTCAGCCGAAGCCGCGTGACGTAAATCATTCGCGCCAACAATTAATTTACCGTCACGCGTTCCATTTTTCAGCGAAGCAAGTTTCATTCATTGCCCTGTAATCATTGATTATTTTTGTGGATAAGAAAGTCCAGAGCCGAATTTGAAAAGCGGCGCTCTTGAATCATAAGGAACATCTTCCAACTGTTCGCGTACCGCTTCCATTGACGAAGGCATTTCGAATGGCAACTTTCCTGTCGGATTAAATTTGCCCATTAACACATCGAACAACGCTTCGTCGCTCACGCCAAACGTAGCCAGCAGCCCTGCCGAATCATTCGCCAGTTCTGGAATTACTAATGGACGTTCTAAGAATATTACGACAATTGTCGGCTTCTTTTTCATCAAGGTTTGCAGTGGTGCGATTTGCGATTCGGACAAAGTCAACGTCAGCGGTGCTCCGGTATTTTGTCCCAAATATCCTGCATCATTTTTCGCCGCGACGCGCACGACACACACCTCCGCATCATCTAGATTGTTCGTCGAAACATAGCCATAGTTTGCCGCGACTTTCGGGTCAATTCCTTCGACGTACATCCGCACGCCTTTTTTCAGTGGCAAAATATTGTTCGCATTTTTCAGCAACACGATAGATTTTCGTTGCGCTAAATCCGCACGCTGCTGAAATTCTTTTTTGCGGACAGTACGCGCTGCTTCGTCAGGATTCGCATACGGATTTTCAAAAATCCCAAGCTGAAAATAAACACGCATAATGCGCCGTGCCGATTCGTCAATCCGCGCTTCGGTGAGCTGTCCTTCTTTCACTAATTGCACAATGATTTCAGGCGTAAGGTCGCCGCCGATGCGGTCTACGCCCGCTTGAATTGCTTTTTTGTAACGGTCTTTCAAGCTCAACGATTCGACGCCCCACGGCATACTTGTCGAAATACCCGTGTCAGAATTTACCACGCCCGTATAGCCCAATTTTCCGCGCAGTAAATCAGTGACGATTTCTTTGTTGTACGCCATCCCAACTTCTTCGCTGGTGATGCCGCGAGGGATCGCGTAATACGGCATAATCATCGCCGTACCTTCTTTGATCGCAGCCTTCCACGGCAACAAGTGATATTCCAAATTTTTGCCTGGATAAACCTGATTCTTGCCGAATGGAAAATGCGCATCTTGCCCATCATCGGCGGGACCTGCACCGGGGAAATGCTTGGTCGTCAGCGCTACGCTCTGTGGCCCCAGAGCCTTGCCCTGAAAGCCGCGAATGCAGGCCGCAATCAAGTCCGCCGTCAGATTTGCGTCTTCGCCAAAGGTTTCTTTGTAGCGGTTCCAGCGCGGCTCTGTCGCAACGTCAGCGGTTGGATGATATGCGCCGCGCAAACCAAGCGAGACGTATTCCTGTGCAGCAATTTTTGCAAATTCTTCGACCAGCACTGTGTCGCGCATCGCCGCCAATCCAAGCGTTCCTGGCCAAGCTGATAGTGCTCCGTTTGCTTCGCTGATGCCAAAAACTGCGCCTTGTCCAAACGTGTTGCGCGGATTCGTCACGAATAATACTGGCACGCCGAGCCGCGAACCTTCGGCAATTTGCTGCACGGCGTTGAGCCAGTTCACCATCACTTTCGGCGCCAGATTATCGCGATTGATGAATTGCCGAATATTCCGTTTGAGAATTCCGTCCGCCGTCGCTGGCGACACCATCGAAGGTGGCCCTGGATTGAAAGGATTGACACCATACGTCGGCTGTTCGCTGACAGAATTATTCGGACCAACCGTCAACGAAGGCCCCACCATTAATCCTGCTTTTTCTTCGAGATTCATCTGCGCAACTAAATCATTGACGCGTACATCAAGCGGCAAACGCCAATCTTCGTATTTGTCGAGCTTGTCATTTTTGTTGAGGTCTTTAAAAAGCAGACCATCTACGCGCAGTGTTTTCGCTACGCGGCTCCCGAGTTCGGGTTGCGTTTGCGCAAAGCCGCTGAGAGTTAATGCCATTGTCATCATCAAACAAAATTTATTTTTCATCATAAAGTCCTCAATGGTGTGATTTCAAAAGCCCCTGAACATTCAGCCATTCGTCAAAACGGTCAACCCAGCTATCCACCGGCAAGCCGCGTTTCGTCATGCCGAAGCCATGTCCGCCTTGCGAATAAAGATGCAAGTCGGCAATGCGTCCGGCGGTCTTCCACGCGAGATAGAGTTGCGCGCTACTGACTGAAGCGACGGGATCATCTTGCGCGGCGGCAATGAAAAGCGGCGGAGCATCTTTCGCCACTGCAATGTTGCTAGTGTTGCCGCCGTATATTGGCGCAGCGAAATTTGGACGACTTTCTGCGTCATTTTTCATGACGACGCCCATCGTCAACATTCCTCCGGCAGAAAATCCCATCAGTCCGATGCGATCAGGGGCGATGCCCCATTCAGCCGCACGCTCGCGGACGATTTTGACAGCTTGCGCACCATCGGCGACCGCGAATTCAAGTGCTTTTTGTTGTGCTGGATTTAGCACAGGTGGAGCCGCCGGAGCCGCTGCCGGAGCGGATGAAGATGCCGTATTGCGCGCCATCTCCGCTGCTCGATTTCGATATTCTTCTTCGGTACCTGAATCCATCAAACGATATTTCAGCACGAATGCTGCGACGCCTTTTACCTGTAACCAACGCGCCAAATCTACGCCTTCTTTTTCCATCGCCAGATGCATAAATCCACCACCAGGGGCGATGATGATCGCAGTGCCATTAGCATTGGATTTTTCTGGCAAATACGCCGTCAACGTTGGCTGCGTGACATTGCGAATACGCGTTTGTTTGTCGGGATTAACGAAGCTGGCTTCTTTTTGCTTCGCGTTTTCAGAGCCGGGCGCGACACCGGAATACAAGTTAATGACAGGCTGTTGCGCGTAGGCATTGGCAGATATGCAGAGCAATAAAACGGCAATTCGAGAAAAAATATTATTGGTCATTTTTAGTCCTTCACTGTCCAAATTCTTTATAAAAATCCACATCCCATTCAATTTCGCCCAGCATAAACGGAGGCGGCGTTTGCATCCAAATCATTGTGCCAAAACGAAATTCCCATTCGCGCGGCGTCCAGTTGTCATCAAGGTAGTCGGTGTCTGTGCCGTATTCCGCTTCTCCGCCTGCGGGACATTTCCAATACGAAAATAAGGCCGAAGAAATGCGATGACGACCAGTACCCAGAAAACCTAGTTCATAGCCGTTACGCATCAAAATATTTGCGCCGATCATCAATTCATCAATGTCTTCAACGCCGAAATTTGAATGATGAAAACGCGGGACGCCACCAACGCCAGGCGTGTTGTAATCCATCAAAAATAAATTGTGATGCTCATACGCGCCATCAGCTCGCAAATACATACCAATTCCCTTTTGATGATCGCTCAACCGAAAGCCAAGCCGATCACGGAAGAACGCCGTAGAGGCTTTGTAATCGGCTACACCAAAGACCACGTGGTTATATGTTTTCGGTAGCGCACGCCTGCGCCATTTGCGGTGTTGATTCAAACGATTCACATTGCCGGAAGAATTTATAGGGTCAGGAGCGTAAGTAACTTTTTTGCGATTGAAAACTTTCAAGCCAAGCGCCATTCCGCAATCGGAAAGAAAATGCGCGACACCATCGCCATCACGGATGACTTCGCGGTCGCGGGATAAATCGTTGACGAGGCGGTCAAGGCTGGCTTCGGAATCTACGCCCCAGATGGTTTCCTTGACGCCTGTGCCGACATACTTTGAGGCAGGAATCGAGGGATCATTGAGATTTCGTAGAATTACGTTCGAGCCTTCTTCCAATTTGAAGTGGCTTTCGGTTTCGCTTTTATCGAGCAACGGCAAGCCGAAGTCTTCAAAGAATTTTGTACTGGTTGCTAAATCTTCGACGCCGTAAAGCGCGGTTTCAATTCCTACGATTGGCATAATTATTCCTTTTGCTTGAAGCAGGTAGTCCCGCCTTCAGGCGGAAGTTCGTGGTTGCCCAAATCATTCTGCCTGAAGGCGGGGCTACGAGCGTTATCTTTCTTTCACACAAATATTGCGCTGCATCCCCAACCCCGTAATCGCCGTTTCCACCACATCGCCTTCCTGCAAAAATCTCTTGTAATGCGTGCCATTCCCTGCCGGAGATCCAGTACAAATCACATCGCCCGGCCACAATTCCACCAAGCTGGATAAATATTCAATCTGCCGCGCAATATCAAAAATCATGTCCGCAGTGCTTTCGTCCTGTTTGATTTCGCCGTTGAGCTTGAGCGTCAGTTGTAAATTCTGCGGATCAGATACAAATGCTGCCGGAACGAAATATGGACCAAATGGCAAATACGTCGGTGAGCCTTTTGCCGCAATCCAATCGCTGCCCATCGCCTTCACAGCATCGCGGCGAAAGACGTGGTCGCGGTTGGTGATGTCGTTAACGATGCTGTACCCCGCAACGTAATTCATCGCGTCTGATTTACTGACGAGCCTGGCTTTGCGTCCGATGATGACGCCGAGTTCAAGTTCCCAGTCAGGAGCTTTGGCGTGCGGCGGCAATACGATGTTGTCATAGGCTCCAGTGATGACAGAAACTGGTTTTGAAAACATGTACGGATAGCCCGTCGCCGTGCGCTCATCCATCATTTTCGTCGCCCATTCGCGCCGCTCTTCCGTAGTCATATTTTCCGACATCGGCCCGCCACCTTCGTCAATAATTAAATCAATGACGTGCTTTTTGTAATTCGCTCCTGAACAAAAAATTTGCCTCGGCAAATTGACGGGCGGCAGTACGCGAACTTCTGAAAGCGGGATCGCGTTCGCATCATTCAGTGATTCAACTGCTGATTGTAAAATTAAAAAATTCGTCTCCCAATTTTCGAGCAAGGAAAGAATCGTCGTTCCATCAATGAGCTGCTCGAATTGTGATAACGAATGCAACGGGAAAATATTTTCATCCAACACAATAGCGGGAAAAGGTGGAGAGCTGTTGTTTGCAAATGTACCGAGGGCGAATGGTCTTGATGTTTCTAACATTGGAAATCTTCTTAAATAAATGCGGCAGAAGCGTCCGCCTCTGCCGCATGAACAAAACAATTGATTTTTTAATGATCCATCGGATAACCGAACGCGTAAATCGTCCCGTCATACGTCGTCAGATAAAGCTGTCCCATGCCGCCGGAAAGTGCGCCGCCGCGTGCAAACGAAGTGATCGTCGTACCGCTTGACCACAACTCTTTTCCGGTTGCTCCGTCGAGCGCGTACAACACAGCTTTGCCTGAACGTCCCGCGCGCGCCGCCGCTGACATTTTGCTATCACTGGTTTTGAATTCACCGCCGGACGTAGCAAACACCACGCCGTTAATAATCGTCGGTGTGAGTGGAGAAACTAAATTGCGCGAAGCCCAACCAGCTTGAAGGGAAATCTTGCCGCCTTCTTCGCTTAACTTCCACGCGAGGATTGCGCCTTTTGTACCAGCCGTTCCGGTGAATCCAGAAGGCAATGCGCCGTTGTGCGCAGCGAGAATCCAGCGCGTGCCGCCAGCGTCTTGATAGCTTGCGAGTGAACTCGGCGCGGAGTCTTTTCCTGCCGCTGCCGTCGTAGCAACTGCACTAGACAAATTCGCGGCATCCAACAAATGGACACCGCCATCATTGGTCGCAGCAGCGATCAACGTTTTGTCTTTGAATTGAAAAACAACGGGCGTCGAAGAAAATCCTTGACCAGCATACGAACTTTTGACTTGCAAAGTTTTTGGTTCGAGAGCCGTGATGCCATTCGTCGTAGCCACATACACCGTGCCATCACCGCCGAATGCTGCGCCTGCTCCACCCACGATTTCGCCTTTCCAACTCGAGACTTGTTTGGATTCAAAATCGTAAGCGTAGAGTCCATTCGCTGCACCTCCGCAACCATTTGTCGTTGCGGCATACGCAATGCCATCCACAAGAATCAAGCCACTGGCATTCGCTCCGGCTGGCAAAAATTTAATCGGGTCTTGATAAGGCGTACCGTTCGATAAATGCATGCCGTGCAACATTCCATCGCTGGCAAGGGCATAGACTACGCTAACACCGCCAAAGCCTGCACCGACAGGCGGAGCACCTGGACGTGCGGGACGTGGTTGTTGCATCCCCGGAGGAGGGACTGGTGGGCCAGGAGGCGGCCCGGCAGGCACTGCCAAATTCGCCGCACCTGCGCCAATTTCACCAACCGTACTTTTTGCGGGCTGGCTGCGACCACCAAATCCGCCACCTCCACCCGTTGAAATAATGGAAGTCGTCGGACGTACAACACCGGTCGTCATCCCACCTGGACACGCGAGTGTACCGGTTACAGTTGAAGCCGCAACCGGCAATTTCTTTTCCCACTCCAAACGACCTAAATC
>JAYTCQ010000229.1:0-2917 GCA_043736395.1 Blastocatellia bacterium
CATGCACGATTTCGATCTCTACGATGATGTGCTGGAAGTCTGCGCTGGGCTTTGGAATTTCCAGCTATCTCGTTGATTTTAAATGTCACAACAACTCTACTATTTCTTTAAAAAATCTTCCACAACTTCACCCCCGCGCAATGAAATCTTGCGCTCCGCTTTATCCGCCAACCCATGATCATGGGTTACTAACACCAGCGTAGTTTTTCTTTCCTGATTCAACGCCAACAATAACTCAAAAATATGTCCGCCGTTATTGGTGTCTAAATTTCCAGTAGGTTCGTCGGCTAAGAGGATCGGAGGTTCGTTGGCGAAGGCGCGGGCGATGGCGACGCGTTGTTGTTCGCCACCGGAAAGCTGGGAAGGGTAATGATGTCCGCGTTCGTCTAAGCCGACTTCGTGCAGCAATTCTTTGGCGCGTTGTGGAGCGCCTTTGAATCCGGCAATTTCCATTGGGACGAGAATATTTTCGTACGCCGTCAGCGATGGAATCAGGTGAAAGGATTGAAAAATAAAGCCAAGTTTTCCGCCTCGAAATTCGGCTAATTGGTCTTCGGACATTTGCGTGATATTTTGACCATCAAGCAAAATGTTCCCGGTCGTTGGCGCGTCCAACCCGGCGATTAGTCCCAGCATCGTAGATTTTCCGCTCCCTGAAGGGCCGATGATGGAAACAAATTGCCCACGTGGAATTGTCAGGGAAACGGAATGTAAAATGGTGAGGTCTTCGGAACCGCTGGTGACGACTTTAGAAACGTTTATTAATTCGATCATAAGATGGTGGTCGGGGATCAGTGGGCGGTGGTCGGTTAATTTTAAGAGCCGTCCATGAATGACAGAGAACAAGTGAATATAACAATATGCCTAAATTAAATTACTTTTTCAAATATCCGGTTTTTTTCGCTTCGCTTTGCTTTCTTGTGCTCCTTGGAAATGTTGGCTGTAAGAAATCTGAAGAGTTGGTGTTAGTTGAACAACCAAAGGTTAACCCTTCTGAACCGCCAAGAACGAATGTGGTGGATAATCGTCCGATCATTCTGGCGTTTGGGGATAGTTTGACGGAAGGCTACGGCTTGAGTAAATCGCAGGCATATCCGGCGGAGCTTCAGAAAAAATTGGATGCCGGCGGCTTTCAGTACAGAGTCGTCAATGCAGGGATTTCCGGGGATACGTCTTCGGGTGGAGCTGCGCGAATTGACAAGGCGTTGAGCGATTTTCCAAAGACGGAAATTATGATTTTGGAGCTTGGCGCAAACGATATGCTGCGCGATAAGGATTTGCGGGAAACGCGACAAAATCTTGCGCAAATTATTGAAAAATCGCAGGCGAAAAAAATCAAAGTGATTCTGGCAGGGATGGAAGCTCCCACCAATCTGGGTGAAGATTATCAACTCGAGTTTCATAATTTATTTGCTGATTTAGCCAAAAAATATAATCTGAAACTCATTCCATTTTTTCTTCAGGGTGTGGCGCTTCAGGCTGATCTGAATCAAGGTGATAGAATCCATCCGAATCCTAAAGGCATCGCGATTGTGGTTGAAAATGTCTGGAAAACACTAGAGCCTGAACTGAAAAAATAATGCCGAAGTCCGCACGCAGTTAGTGCGTTTCGCTAATTCAAGAATAAACCACGGAGAAAAGCGCGACCATTTACAGCAGATTGTCCGCTCCTCTGATGTTTCCTACTGCTCACTAAAAATCTCCGTGCCCTCCGTGTTCTCCGTTGTTTATTCTTCTGTCATACCGTCGCCCAGACTGCGTGCAGGCTTCGGCAAAAACAATATGAAAAAAATCTTCTTAGCCCTGCTTGTAATTATATTTCTGGTTCTGGTGGGAATTTTTACAATAGTTCCAGGCCGATTGGAAAAATCTTTGAACCCGACAATCGCGCTTCCGCCGTATCAAATTTCGGCATCAGCGAAAGCTTTGCATCAACAATTATTTGTGTCGGATCTGCATGCTGATTCATTGCTTTGGAACCGAAATTTATTAGAGCGCGCAACTCGCGGACACGTAGATGTGCCTCGCTTGCTCGAAGGAAATGTAGCGCTTCAGGCTTTCACGATTGTCAGCAAATCTCCACGTGGGCTGAATATTGAATTGAATGACGATAAATCTGACAACATTACACTGCTCGCATTCGTGAATTTATGGCCGCTGAAAACTTTGACCAGCTTGAAGGAAAGAGCTTTATTTCAGGCATCGAAATTGCACGAATACGCCGCGAATTCCAGCGGAAAATTAACCGTCATTAAAACGAAAGCTGATCTTGAGGCATATTCGAAAAGGCGTGAAAAAGAGCAGGGAATCACTGCCGGATGGCTTGGTATCGAAGGCGCGCAAGTGCTGGAAGGCAAAGCCGATAATGTTGATGTGATGTTCGATGCCGGGTTTAGGATGATGTCTCCGGCTCATTTTTTTGATACTGAAATTAGTGGTTCAGCGCACGGTGCAAATAAAGGCGGATTGACCGAACTTGGCAAGGATATTATCAAGCGCATGGAAGCTAAAAAAATGTTTGTGGATTTAGCTCACGCTTCGCCGCAGACCATCGAAGACGTCCTCGGAATTGCTTCACGTCCGATTATTGTTTCGCATACCGGCGTGAAAGGAACGTGTGAAAATCGTAGAAATTTGAGCGATGACCAGCTCCGCCGAATTGCGAAAACCGGAGGCGTTATCGGCATCGGATTTTGGGATACAGCAACCTGCGGAACAGACGCCAAAGCAATTGCCAAAGCGATTCGGCATGCCGTGAATGTGGCGGGCATTGAACACATCGGACTTGGTTCTGATTATGACGGGTCGGTGACTGCTCCGTTTGACACTTCTGGAGTCGCGTTAATCATAACGTGATTCCGGGCCGCGTCAAATTCTCAATGGACCTGCGTAACAGCACCGATGCGCTGGTGGACCA
>JAYTCQ010000230.1:0-29449 GCA_043736395.1 Blastocatellia bacterium
GTAAGAAAGATTCTAATCCAGACGCGACGAAATTGGTATCCTCAGAGTTTTGAGTACCACCTAAAGGTCAATGGCATTCAGTTAAGTCAGAAGAATAGACCACAGATTTTGCGGATCAAGCAGGTTTACGCGAATCTGATTTTTCAGACCCGCGAAGACCCGCATTATCCGCTTGATCCGTGGTCTATTTCCCCGTAACTGCATTCCATGCCTTTGGTACTCAAAACTCAATTGCGCAAACTCGGCAACCCAACCCCCGAAGCATCAAATCCACCATCTACGGCTAAGATTTGTCCATTGATAAAACTGGCGGCATCGCTACACAAAAAAGTCGCAGCATTCGCAATTTCGTCCACCGTACCGCAACGCGCCAGCGGAATTGCATCAGCATAACTTGTGCGAATATCCGCCGTATGGACTTGCAACGCCATCGCGGTTTCGACCGGGCCGGGAGCTACCGCATTTACCCGAATTCCCGCATTTCCATATTCCACCGCCTGCTGTTTGGTCAGATGCATCAAAGCCGCTTTGCTCGTGCCGTAGGCAATCCGCAAAGTGCTGGCACGCAAGCCGGAAATCGAAGCAATATTCACCACGCTACCACCGCCATTTTTCAGCATCACGGGGACACACGCCTGCGTGCAAAGAAACGGTCCATTTAAATTTGTCGCCATGACTCGCGTCCATTCTTCAAAGGTAGTTTCCAGCGCAGGCTTAAAAACCGCTACGCCCGCGTTGTTGACGAGCGAATCAATGCGTCCAAAATGTGCTGTGATTTTTTCGATGGAAGATTGCACTTGCAGCGGATCCGACACGTCACATTCAACCGCAAGAATTGGTTGCCCATGCAACTCCGCCGCCGTGTCCGCGAGCGTCGCCGCATCAATATCAATCAACGCTACGGCGTATCCATCGGCTAAAAATTTATTGGTGATGGCAAGACCGATGCCGCGTGCGGCTCCGGTGACGATGGCGATTTTTTGGATTGTATTCATTTTATTAAAATGGCTGTTTACATTTTGCTCCATTTATCATCTTTCGTTATTATTCGTCAGTATTCGCTATTGTTCGTTATTTTTCGCTACCAATTGATAGCTTTTGGTAGCCTTTCATAGCACAATGTTAAATTAAATAACAGAACAGTCGTCATAATCGCAATAGATTATCTAGGCGATCTTTACGTAACTTAATTTTAGAATCGCAAGAGAGAAAATCAAGCCATGCCTGTGCTTCAGTTCAAGGGCAAGACCGCCGTTGAGAACTATCATTACGTCGTCCCGCATCATACGCTGGAATTTGACGAAAAACTTTCGGTGTTGGGAGCGAAGGAAAAACCTAATCTTGACGGCAATCTCATCATTGAGGGTGACAACTTACTCGCGCTCAAGGCACTACTGCCCACGCACACCGGACGCATCAAATGCATCTACATTGATCCGCCGTATAACACAGGCAATGAAGGCTGGGTATACAACGACAATTTGACGCAGCCACAGTTCAAGGAATGGATTGGGAAGGCAGTCGGCAAGGAAAGTGAGGACGCAACGCGTCACGACAAATGGTGTTGCATGATGTATCCGCGCTTGCATTTGCTGAAAGAATTGCTACAGGAGGATGGCGCGATTTTTGTGAGCATTGATGATAATGAGGTGCATTATTTGCGGATGCTCATGGATGAAATCTTCGGGGCGGAGAATTTCGTAGCGACGATTATCTGGCACAAGATGGACAGCCCCAAGAATACCGCGATTCACTTTAGTGAAGATCACGATTACATCCTGGTTTACGGGAAAAGTGCATTGAACTGGTTGCCGAACTTGCTCGAACGCAGCGAGGAGATGACCGCCCGATACAAGAACCCAGATAATGATCCTCGCGGACATTGGCTCCTTAGCGATCTCGCAGCTAGAAATCCGTACTCGCTGGGATTGTATTCAATTAAAACCCCATCGGGAAAAATTATTCAGGGACCGCCAGCAGGAAGTTACTGGCGCGTCAGTAAAGAGAAATTTGATGAGCTAGACCGTGACAATCGGATATGGTGGGGAAAGGGAGATGTACGACCTGGAATTAAGCGTTTTCTGTCAGAAGTGAAAGATGGGGTTGTTCCCCAAACGATATGGTCATGGAAAGATGTTGGCAGCACTAGAAACGCAAAACAAGACCTTTCGCAACTGCTCGACAAGGAGCCAGGAGATGATATTTTTACAACTCCAAAACCCGTTGAGTTACTACGTCGAATTGTTCAAATTGCCGCAGACAAAAATTCTATTACCCTTGACTCGTTCGCTGGTTCTGGCACAACTGCGCACGCGGTTCTAGCGTTAAATCAACAGGACGGCGGCAACCGAAAGGTCGTACTTGTACAGCAGCCCTATGATACTAAGGAGAACGAAAAAGACCGCTTCAACATTTGCCAGAAGATCACGGCTGAACGTGTACGTCGCGTCATTAAAGGCTATGAATACAAAACCCAAAACGGCAAAGAGAAAAAGGTTGAAGGCTTGGGCGGCTCGTTCAGTTATGTACGACTAGGCGCACCTCTTTTCAGCGAATACCGCGATCTTGGTAAGCAGCTGCCGAGCTACGAAGAAATTGCCAAATACATTTTTTACACTGAGACCAGCCACGACTTTGATCCTAAGCAAATTAATCGTGCGACGGGCAAGATCGGCGCACACGGCGGCGTGAGCTATTACCTGCGCTACACACCGAACAACGAAGACGATCAGGATTTTAATTTGGTCTGGTTGAAATCTATCGAAGCAACTGAAACCAATCGCCATATCGTCATTTATTGTGAGAAGATTTGGGTGCATCGTGATGATTTGACCAAGTACGAACGAGAAAACGGACGCACAGTGCGACCGATGTTAGTACCGTTTCACCTGAAGTAAACAATGCAACTTAAGCATTATCAAGAACGAGCGTTACGAGAGGTAAATATCTTTCTGGGCGCTCTCTCCAAACACCAAACAGCGGGCAATCGTCACGCTAGTCTGGACGCGTGGGAAGAGGCAGAGCAGCAATTCACTATTCCTTTCAGCTATCGCGCCCGTCGCAACGGTCTCAACTATGATCTGCCCACGTTTTGCATCAAAGTGCCAACGGGCGGCGGCAAGACATTACTCGCGACGCAGATTTTAGGGCAGATTTATAAAACGATTCTGAAAGATCGTAATGGTGCAGGTTTAGTGCTGTGGGTTGTGCCGAGCGATCAGATTTACAAAGACACACTCAAAGCGTTACGTGACCGCAGACATTTTTATCGTGAGTCTTTGGAATTCGCTGTTTCACGTCGAATTGAAGTTTGGGAAAAACACGAAATTTCTCGCCTGACACCAGGACAGATGCGTAGTAACCTGAACATCCTTTTGCTTAAACTTGCTGGTGCTAACCGACAAACAAAAGAACAACTGAAATTTTTCCGTGACAGCGGCGGCAATATCGTCCAGCATTTCCCGCCTGAAAATGCGCCTGACGAACATCGCAAACTGAAAGAGCATTTCCCCAATTTGGATATGTTGGCGGAAGACGCAACCAGCGGTGAATATTTAGTCAAAACTTCGCTCGGTAATTTGGTGCGTGTGTATGAACCGCCTGTAATTTTAGACGAAGGTCATAAAGCAACGAGCGATTTGGCACGCAAAACGATTGAAGGATTCAAC
This sequence comes from Blastocatellia bacterium, assembly GCA_043736395.1. Classification (GTDB taxonomy): domain Bacteria; phylum Acidobacteriota; class Blastocatellia; order RBC074; family RBC074; genus JAFDVL01. Next base: position 3,669 of record JAYTCQ010000230.1, read on the forward strand.
GCCAGCATTGTTGTTGAATTGTCCGCGACTCCACACAAAGAAGCCAATATTCTGGTACGCGTCAAAGGGCGTGAGTTGCTTGATGAGCAGATGATTAAGCTGCCCATCAACATCGCCAACTCCAATCAAAAATCATGGCGCGATTGCCTGACGCAAGCACGAGATAAACGCGAAGAATTGGCTCTTCACGCTGCGGAATATTATCGCCAAAGTGACAGACTAATTCGCCCTATCGTGTTGGTGCAAGTCGAACGCACGGGCAAAGATCAGCGCGATGCAGGTCTTGTTCATAGCGAAGAAGTAAAAGAATATTTAATACAAAAACTGGGTGTGCCAGCCGCCGCAATTGCGATCAAAACCTCTGATAAAGACGATATAGAAGGCCTTGATTTATTGGAGGAAGGTTGTCCGATTGAGTGGATTATAACTAAGGCTGCCTTACAAGAAGGCTGGGATTGTCCGTTTGCTTACATTTTGGTTTCGCTTAACAACACTGGTAGCCAGCAAAGCATGACGCAATTGGTCGGGCGCGTTTTGCGCCAGCCATTTACGGAAAGAACCTCGTTCGACGAACTCAATCAAAGCTATGTTTTTTGCCTGCGTCGCAAAGCTTCGGACATCACAAAAGAAGTTAAGAAAGCACTGGAACAAGAAGGCTATGAAGGCGATGCGATAAGCGTTATTGATCGCAGTGAAGAAGGCGGCAAAGTCAGTGAGCAAATCGCCGCTCAAATGCGCGAAAGCTTTCGCCCGTACTACCGCGAATTCAGTGGCAAAGTTTATCTGCCTCTCTTTGCGATCAAAACTGGTAAAGACTATGAATTACTGGATTATTACCGTCACTTGTTGAGCAAAGTGGACGTAGCGAAATTCAACTACAATGCGGCAGATTGGGATATGACCGAACCCTTACGACGAGCCAAAGATTCGGTTTTCAAATTGACACTTGATCAGGACATACTGGAACCTATAACCGAACAAGAAGCAGCCATTTTGGAAACAGATGATCAAGTTGCCGCTTGGTTAGCGGCAGGACTCCCTTTTGATTATTTCAGCTTCAAACAGTTGCGCACAGTAGTCAATCAAACCAGAGAATGTGTTTACCAAGCAAATCCTAATCTTTACGGTCGGCTTGGATTAGTCAAATTTATTATTCACGGAAAGCTAATTGGGCTAATCAATGCTGAAACTGATCATCAAACGAAGGCTGCTTTTGAAGAACTTTTCCATACAAAGAAGCTGCATTTTGCTATTGAATGTCGTGAAGGGCGAGTGGAAATTCCACCGAGTGTAGAAGTAAAAATGCCGCGTCGTTTAGTACACGACAACGGCGAACAGATACAGCAATCACTTTTCGATATTGTGCCGGATGCTTTCAATGAATACGAAAAGGCGGTTGCTCTTTATTTGGATAAACATCCAAAAGTGTTGTGGTGGTATAAAAATTTGGTGGGGTCTGGACAGTTTTATATCCAAGGATTTCGGCGCAACAGAATTTATCCCGATTTCGTCGTGCAAGAAGCAAACACAGAAAAGAAACCTGTTGCCTCGGTGCTCGTTCTGGAAAGCAAAGGCAAGCATTTAAAAGGTAATGAAGATACGCTTTATAAGCACTCTATTGCTGAATATTTTAGCAAGGTCGGTCACAAAATTCCTTGGCAAAAACTGGCTGAAGATTTTCCTGACAATCGCTTCAGCGTTTATGTTTTGGATGAAGGTCAGTATCAGCACGACAATTGGCAAGACGATCTGAAACGAATTCTCGACGAACCTCTTGCCTTGCAATTACCCGAATAAGAGAAATGCCTGAGAACCTTCAGGCATTTCTCTTTCCTCTTACCCCACTCAAGCCTTCACATAAATTTCTGCACCAACTTTTTTGAACTGCTCCGACATTTCTTTCATCCCTTCCTCGACCGCTGCCGCCTCATCCAATTCTTTTTTCGCCGCATAATCGCGGACATCCTGCGTGATCTTCATCGAACAGAAATGCGGCCCGCACATCGAACAGAAATGTGCGGCTTTGGCTCCCTCTTGCGGCAAGGTTTCGTCGTGGAATTCGCGGGCGGTTTCGGGGTCGAGTGAGAGGTTGAATTGATCTTCCCAGCGGAATTCAAAACGCGCTTTTGAGACGGCGTTGTCGCGGAGTTGCGCTCCCGGATGACCTTTGGCTAAGTCGGCGGCGTGGGCGGCGATTTTGTAGGTGATGACTCCGTCTTTCACATCTTTTTTGTCGGGTAAACCCAGATGTTCTTTCGGCGTCACGTAACACAACATCGCGCATCCAAACCAGCCAATCATCGCCGCGCCAATGCCTGAAGTTAAATGATCGTAGCCTGGCGCGATGTCCGTTGTCAGCGGGCCGAGCGTGTAAAACGGCGCTTCGTCGCAGACTTCTAATTGCTTTTCCATGTTCTCTTTGATGAGGTGCATCGGCACGTGGCCGGGGCCTTCGATCATCACTTGCGTGTCCATCTCCCACGCGATTTTGGTGAGTTCGCCGAGCGTGTCGAGTTCAGCAAATTGCGCTTCGTCGTTCGCATCGGCAATTGAACCGGGGCGCAGTCCATCGCCTAAAGAAAAGCTGACATCGTACGCCGCCATGATTTCGCAAATTTCGCGGAAGTGCGTGTAGAGGAAACTTTCTTTGTGATGCGACAAGCACCATTTCGCCATGATCGAACCGCCGCGACTGACGATGCCCGTAGTGCGTTTCGCTGTCATCGGAATGTAAGGCAACCGAACTCCGGCGTGGATGGTGAAATAATCTACGCCTTGTTCGGCTTGTTCGATCAGCGTGTCCCGATAAATTTCCCACGTTAATTCTTCGGCTTTGCCACCAACTTTTTCGAGCGCTTGATAAATCGGCACAGTGCCAATCGGGACAGGCGAATTGCGCAAAATCCATTCGCGTGTCGCGTGAATATTTTTGCCCGTAGACAAATCCATCACTGTGTCCGCGCCCCATTTGGTTGACCAGCGCATTTTTTCGACTTCTTCTTCAATGCTCGAAGCGACCGCGCTGTTGCCGATGTTGGCGTTAATTTTGACGAGGAAATTGCGCCCGATAATCATCGGCTCCGATTCAGGATGATTAATGTTGGCGGGGATGATCGCGCGTCCGCGTGCGACTTCGTCACGGACGAATTCAGGCGTGACGAACGCGGGAATGCTTGCGCCAAACGAATCGCCTTTGTGCTGATGATTCATTGAATGACGCGCGCTATTTTGTGATTCAAACGCTTTTTGGCGTCCAAGGTTTTCGCGGATGGCGATGAATTCCATTTCGGGCGTAATGATGCCTTTGCGCGCGTAATGAATTTGCGTAACGTTGTGACCGGCCTTGGCTTTGAGCGGTTGACGTTTCAAGCCGGGGAAATCTTCGAGCTTGCCTTTGTCTTTATTGCGCGCGTAGCCTTCTGCGCCAACGGTCAAATATCCATTGTCGCGTGGTTCGATTTTGCGCCCTTCGTATTCTTCTACGTCGCCGCGCCCGATGATCCAATCGCTGCGCAAGGCTGGCAAGCCATCGCGCACATCGCCTTTAAAAGTCGGATCGCCCCACGGGCCGCTGACGTCGTACACGCGAATCGGTTCATTGACTTCGACTGCACCGTTCATGCTCTTGGTGACGTTCAGAGAAATTTCGCGGAACGGGACACGCACGTTGGCGGTTGTGCCTGCGACGTACGTGCGCTCGGAATTTGGCAATTGTTTTTCTGATGTTTGCTCGCTCATAAATTTACCTCAAAAATAAAAAAGACTACTCCGCATAAATAGAAATCGGAACAGTCTTCTGGTTCCTTTCTCCCTTCGACGGCATTACCCGTACAGGTTCATAGGGTCTCTCCGCAAAATCTCAAATTTCAAATTTGAGATTTGAAATCTTATGGAGACTCTCAGCCGCGCGTGCGGCTCCCCTGAAAAGACATAATTTTTAAGCCTCTTCGTGGTTCATCACCGGAGGCAACAAATCACTTACCTTTATTAAAATATCAGGAAAAGCAGTTAACGAAAAACTTTCTTCTTCAGAATAGGTGCGTTTCGCACGATAACCGTCAACGCCTGGTTCACGGTAGTCTTCTAATTCTCGTCCGCGAATGTTGAGCAGGCAAAATTGTAATACTCCATTTTGCGCCATCCACGGAGCCAATTCCTTGCGATCATAAGCAATCGTGCTATCCGAGACTTCCAACACCAGATAAATATCTTCAGGCTTTGGGTGATGCAACATGTAACGAACATCAGGCAGTTGCGCGAGTACCAGATCAGGTTCAGGCTCTGATTTGTCATTCAATAAAATCGGGTCTTGAATCCAAATCACAGCCTTTTCATCAAAATGCCGAAACATGCAACGAGTAATCCGCCTCATCGCGGTTGCGTGTAACGCAACTTTAGGGAACCTCTCAACAATCCTTCCTTCAATCAATTCAACTTTATCGGATTTGGAAAAAATTCCGGCTTCGATGAGTTGATGATATTTTTCCACCGTCATTTCATACAGCTTCGGAAAGCCGTTGACTTCAGCTTTTGTGAGAACTGTCTGTGTTGGAATTTCTAGTACTGCCTGCATAATTACCTCGCGCATATTTTACCGCGTCAGCCGATAAATCAAAACTGCCGTTCTTTTGATCAACATCGGCATGGATTCCAAATCCGCGTACTCGCCCGGCGCGTGCGCATTTCTGCCGCTCGCGCCTAAGCCATCCAAGCCCGGAATTAAATTTGAGATGTATGCAATGTCGCCTGCGCCACGTTCGCCGGGGTCAAGAGCTTCGACTTTGCCGTAGCCTAAATCTTCACTGACCTTGCTCATTTGTTCGAGCAATTTGTAATTTTCCGGCGACGGAAACATCGCGGGAATGCCGTCTTCAAAAGAAATTTTCGCAGAGGTTTTCGGCAAATTTTTCGCTACGATGTCGCGCATCTTCGCACGCGTAGCTTCTTTCTGTTCTTCGCTGATGAAACGCAAATCACCTTTCACGATGACCTTAGCGGGAACGACATTTGTTTTGCCGTTCGCGGTTCCAGACGAATTTTTCAGCTCAGCTTCTGTGCCGCCGACGATGATACTAGGATTGAAGGTCAGGTATTTTTCACCGTGCAGTTGTTCGTAAAATTGATGGATAATGCGCGAAGCTTCAAAGATCGCGCCGCTGCCCATGTGTTCACCAAAAATTTGCGAAGAATGTCCGGTTTCGCCGATGACTTCGAGCGACCACGAACTGCTGCCGCGTCGTCCGACTGTGCCGGTGTTGCGGACTGCGCCTTCAAAGCTCAACGCTAAATCACTGCGCTTCGCCGCCGCAAACATATCGCCGCGACTGATTTCCTGTGGTCGTCCCGAAGCCTCTTCATCGCCTGTGAACATCACGATAATTTGCGAATCTTTAAGTGCGCCGGAATTTTGCAAAGCCTTCAACGAATACAGCATCACGACGTCGCCGGCCTTCATATCACTAGAACCAGTGCCGAAAGCCTTGTTGCCTTCGCGTCGAAATCTTTCTCCGCTCAGCACCGTGTCGAGATGACCGAGCAGCAAAATTCTTTTGCCTTTTGTTCCTTTGGTTTCGGCGATGAGGTGTCCCGCACGCTTCATCTCCGGGGGCATTTCAATCCATTTTGCCGTGAGGCCGAGGGCTTCAAATTCGGATTTAAAAACTAAGCCGACATCTTTGACGCCTTTCAGATTTTGCGTTGGGCTTTCGATGTTGACAATTTTTTCGAGCAGCGCAACGGCTTCGTCTTTGTGCGCGTCAACGTAGCTGATGATTTTTTGTTCTTCAACATAAATTTTCTGCGCCTTCATAGATGCAGAAAAATTGAAGACCAAAAACAATGTTAGACCAAAAGAGGCAATCGTTTTTTTCATAGATTTTTTTCAATACGTTTCCGGAGTATCACAGGTCTCGCCACGTTTTTCCTTGGCATTACAGATTTTAATTCCAATTATCGCGACGACTACACCCGCAGTAATTGAGGCAACAACTGCCCAGGGAATATTTCGCTGAGGCTTGGAAATATAGGCTTTGACCGATTTAATTTCAGCATAGGAAATGTTTGTGGTACGCGCTAAAGAGGTTTCGGCGAAGACAATAGAATCTTCTTTTATTTCGCTGATGTAGCCAATTACTTTCCCGCCACTTTTCAATTTCAATTCTGCCGGAGACGTATCGCCAATCCCAACGGCATTCATCGCAGCTTTCAGTTGCACTACGCGGGCGGCTTCTTTTTCAGCTTTTTTGTCAATTTTCGTCTGTGCGAAGATTTGTAAATTTAACAACAGGATCATCAAAAAACAGGTGAAGTATTTTCTGAACATTTAATTCATCCTCCGATGCAAGACATAGTTCTAAGTGGTTGTACAAATTCGGGGTCGTTGATGTGGTGGCGGTCTTCTTTCTTTGCAATGGTAGCGATGATGAAATCTACTAATTCGCTATCGCTTGCACTGGCGCGCAGCAGGCGTTTGATGTTGTGCTCGACGTTTGAAAACAGGCACGTACGAATCATACCATCTGCTGTCAAGCGGATGCGCGAACAATGTCCGCAAAACGGCTGAGAGACGGGGTTGATAAAACCGACTTCGCCGGGTGCGCCGTCCGCGAACTTCCAACGCCGCGAAGTCTCGCTCAAATTTTCTGAAACAACTGGAACCAGCGGAAACACGGCATTTATTTTCGCGCGAACTTCCTCACCTGTCATCACCATTTCGCGCCGCCAAACTTTGCCGTTGTCGAGCGGCATAAATTCGATGAATCGGACGTGAACACCTTTTTCCCGCGCCATCTCCGCAAAGCCAATTGCCTGATCGTCGTTCACGCCTCGAATCGTGACGCTGTTAATTTTGACCGGATGCAAACCCGCTTCGATGGCGGCATCAATTCCGTCGAGGACGCGGGACAATTCGTTGCGACCTGTCATCAAGGCAAAACGATCTGGTGTCAATGAATCAAGACTGACCGTTAGACGCTGCAAACCCGCTGTTTTCAGGCTTTCGGCGCGTCCACGCAAAAAATGTGCATTCGTAGTCATCGCCAAATCTTCGACACCGGGAATCGCGGCGAGTGGTGCAATTAAGTCTTCGATGTCGCGGCGAATCATCGGTTCGCCTCCGGTCACGCGCAATTTGTTGATGCCGAGGCTCACAAAAATTTCAGTGAGTCGAATGATTTCTTCGTAGCTCAAAATCTCAGATTTCGGTTGCCATTCCATCGCCTCCGTCGGCATGCAATAGAAACAGCGAAAATTGCAGCGATCCGTAATCGAAATCCGCAAATCCCGAATGGCGCGTCCATGACTATCTGTTAGGGCAAGTGTATTCATCTTGGCTTCCATTCTAGCAATGCTGCGCGGCAAAGTCAGGTAGGAGTAAAACAATTATCCACGAAGTACACGAAGATCACGAAGAAAATACAAGCCCTTTCCTGCAATCACTTCTTCGTTCTTCCCTTCGTGACCTTCGTGTACTTCGTGGATAAATTTTTCCGTTTTTGATTTTAGATTAAAGCGAAAGTTGCTGTGCTCGTTTTTGAAAAGCCGCAGTGGAGAGCGGTAAATGCTGGCGAATGATGAGCCGTAATTCGTTCATCAATGCAGGTTCAGATTTCGCAATTCGTGCGGCAACGGTCATCGCAAAAACTCTGACGGCTATTGGTTCGTTCGGGTTATCAACCAAATCTATGCACTGCGAATAAACTTTGGCGTGAGATTTTTTGGGGATTTCGATGAATTGTAATAACCGAACGATGTTGCGCTTGACCGCATCGTGAACGTCATCACGGTTCAGGCAATTCAATAATTTTGGCAGGTACGGCTGAATCAATTCTGGATGCTGCTCAGCACAATAATTCAACGACCACGCGGCACGCTGCGTTAAGCGATATTCTCCGGCAAAGAAAATATTCATCAATTCCGCAAAACGTTTTTCATCTGCACCGATGAATGCCACGATGCGCATCGTTTGCGGTTTTGAATGTTCGGCGAGAAGTAACTGGCGAAGATTCATGCTTGTTTCTGATGAAACTATTTTTTCTGCTTTATCCCTTCGTATTTTTTTACACTAGGAATTTCATTCGGTAAATCAAGCGTATCGTCAATCAATACTTCGACATATACATTTGCGATTTGGGCGTATCCTAATAATTCTATCAGTGTGGGCTCGCGTGTCCCAAGCTCGTTCTTAGAAATAATCGTATAGAAATACGTCTCTTCTAAGCCAAGCTTTCTCAGCAAATCTGTCTGCGACAAATTTAGAGATAACCGAATTTGCAACAGCTTTTCCGCTAATCGCTGAGGCTTTTGCCGTACTGAGTGTCCCATCAGGAGATTCCTCCTGAAAAGATCACTTGATTACCAATTGCTACCGTGGTATACGCTTATAAGGTATAAGCGTAAATTAACTATTGTTTTCGCCAAGGACAAAACTCTGCTTTGTTCTTGAGCGACATCCATCACAATCTTAGAAGAGACAGATTACGCATTTACACTGTACAAAATATAAAAGAACGACGTCCTTAGCTGTAAAACCTTCTTTACCGAAAAGCTGCTATTTTCAATTTACTTGTGAAATCCGTACTCACCATAATTTATGTTGAGATAAAGATGATTACAAAAATTCAAGATATTTCTTACTTGTAGAATACAGTGATCGCATCTATTCTATATTTAAGAGAATGCTTGGATCAATATCCATGGGGGAAGTATGAAAAAAGCTTTAACTCGTCTGTATCGTCAAACGTGGCTAGTTTACTCAATTATTATTGCAGTAATGATTTGCCTTCCTATCAGCCGATGGAATTCAGCTGCAAAAAATAATACTGCTTCTGCGAATAACCTTACTGCCGTTAAGTATGAGAAAAAACAGAAGACTCCGCGAGGCATGGTTGAGAAGTTCTCGAAGGGCAAAGATTTATTAGTAAAGCATGGTGTGCCATTCAACCCGTATGTGCTGCTAACAGATAATTGGCGTAAAACATTGCAGCCTCATTTTAACTCGTATCCTGAGTTCCGAAAAAACCGGCAGGAGAAAGGACGATTGAGCGGTGTAATAATCGCCAATACTTTATCACTGCCGGAATTTGTAGAGCTTGACGGAGATACAGTAATAATTGCTAGAAATATAGAATATGACGGGCAGTATCCCGCAATAAAAAGTTATGGATATGACATTTATATATTCATAATAGAATCTGGTAATCTGCGGAAAACGAAAATAAGCCAAAATCAAACTCCTCAAATCCATAAATCCAGCTTTCTTCCTAAGGCACAACCACTATTCACCTTATTTAAGGGAATGGTCTTTGATGATCGAGGTTTGGATTTGACCCCCGCTGAAATAGGTGAGCTGGTATTCAATCACCACTTCCAAACACAGCTGCTGCACAAACAGCAATTCCCGCTAAGGCTGACTCGGGGGAGTGTGGCAATGGAGAGGGCGGGAAACCAGGTATTACTGGGTTCACAGGTTTAATGGGTACGACACCGGCTAAAAGCGGAAGAGGCGGCAAAGGTCGAACGGGAGGAACCGGAATTATTTCGTTAGGAGACAACGAGGCAAATGTAAGTGTTATGTTTACCTCACGTGGCTCAAGAGGTGGTACTGGTGGTCCTGGTCAAACGGGTGGTATGGGTGGACCAGGCGGGAAAGGTGGTACTGGCGGAGATGGGGTCTGGTGTTGCCCTTTGGGTAGAGGGTCGGGGGGACCTGCCGGAATGGGTGGAACCGGTGGAATTGGAGGTGATGGGGGAGATGGAGGTGACGGCGGTGAAGGTGGTGATGGTGGTGATGGTGGTGATCTTTCTCTTTCTGTTCCTCACAATTGGAATGGAAATGTAACTGCGTATTTAGATCCAGGTCCAAATGGTTTTCCAGGAGCTGGATCACAACCTGGTCAAGGCGGAAATGGTGGTGTCCCAGGCGATAGAGGTAGCGACGCAGGTGGTTTTTGTGCTCTGCAAGCGGGCCAAGCTAATCAAGGAAATGGGCAACCAGGAAACCAAGGTACAAAGGGAGGTGGTCCCGGGGGACCAGGAGAAAGCCAAGGAGCTAATGGAAAATTGACAGAAGATCGTAGATCTGATCCGAATAATGAAAATCAACAATCATGCAATCAGGGTCAGGCTGACAATTGCGCAGTCAATGGAGGAGTTCCAGATCCAGTGAGCTGTAATTGCGATATGGGAGACTATCAAAATTGGGGGTATAGCCCGATTCTGATTGATTTAAAAGGAAATGGATTTGAACTAACTAACCTTGCGCAAGGAGTTAAGTTTGATCTTAATAGGGACGGAATTAAAGAGAAACTGAGTTGGACAAAAGCTCGTTCTGATGAAGGATTTCTAGTCCTTGATAGAAATGGAAATGGAACAATTGACAATGGTACTGAGTTATTTGGTAATTTTACGCCTCAACCTTATTCCACTACTCGTAATGGATTTGCAGCACTAGCTGTATTTGATGGATTAGGCAAAGGTGGTAACAACGATGGGGCTATTGATAATCAAGATAAAATCTATAAACTCCTTCGACTTTGGATAGACTATAACCAGAATGGTATCTCAGAATCTGATGAATTGATTCCTCTTAAAAGCGTCGGATTATCTGCTCTTAGCCTGAACTATAACAGTCGCGGAGCATATACGGATCAATATGGTAATGAATTCAAATACCGTTCTAAAATAGATGATACAAATGGAACACATATTGGTCACTGGGCTTGGGATGTGTTTTTACTTCATCAATAATGTGAATTAACTTGATTTTTTGTGGGAGCCTGTCAAAGTTGACAGGCTCTATTTTCTTGCGGGGACAGACTATGACGTTATTCAAATCCGTTTTAATCACGATAACTCTGTTTTATGTGCTTATTCCTTCCACTGGAGGAATTTCGAAAGAGAAGATTTCCGTTCTTGGTAAGGAACGAAATTACTACCTTTTCGTACCACCGTCACTTGCTACCGAAAAACCTATCGGGCTACTAATCCTGCTTCACGGATCAGGACGAAATGGTCTTTCCCTGGTGGAAAAATGGAAAGAAATTGCAAGCAAGGAAAATCTTATTTTAATTGGTCCCGACGCGCAAAACTCTCGTGAGTGGAACATCCCGGATGATGGCCCGGAATTCCTTTACAAAATCACTGAGAAAGTGAAGCGGGATTTTTCAATTGATGAAAAAAGAGTGTATCTATTTGGACATTCGGCAGGCGCCTTATTCGCGTTAGAAATCGGCTTATTAGAATCAGAATATTTTGCTTCAATCTATGTGCATGCTGGTTCACTGCCCAGCGATTCGCTCACTTCCAGAGCAAAACGTAAAATACCGATTGGACTTATCGTAGGGGATAAAGATAGATTTTTTTCTGTTGAGCAGGTCACGAAGACAAAAGATTTTTTGAAGGAGCAAGGGTTTCCTGTTGAGATGATAATCCTAAAAAATCATGATCACGATTATTACAATTTGTCTCCCAAAATCAATCAATCGGCTTGGGAGTTTTTGTCAAAACAAAGCCTGCCAAGCCCTCCTCAATATAAAGAATACAAGTTTAATTAACGATAAAATACTCTCTTACAATCGCGCCGTCACCAAACCTTCCTGATGCTGATATTTTCCGCTGCGGTCTGAGTACGAGGTTTCGCATTCTTCATCGGATTCAAAAAACGTTACCTGCGCGACGCCTTCATTCGCGTAGATGCGGACAGGTAAATCTGCGGAGTTCGAAAATTCCAGGACGAGTCTTCCCTTCCATCCCGGCTCCAGCGGCGTCGTATTCACGATAATTCCTGAACGCGCGTAGGTGGATTTTCCTAAGCAAATTCCAATCACATTGCGCGGGATGTTGAAGGTTTCGACGGTCACTCCCAGCGCGTAGGTGTGCGGCGGCATCAACCAATACTGCGAACCATCATCGCCCGTTCGGACTGGTGAGCTTACAAGCGAACTTTCGTCAAAATTTTTCGGGTCAATTTCAGCACTGGCAATCGGCGAAAAAACACGAAAGCCGTCAGAGGCTAATCTTAAATCGTAGCCGTAGCTGGACAATCCGGCAGAAATAATCCGGCGCCCTGCAATTTCGCGGACTAAGCCTTCATCAAAAGGCGTAATTAATTGCTGTTCGCGGCACATCCGCAAAATCCATTTGTCTGATTTGACGCTCATGATTCTCCTGAATATATAGTCTATCGAGTCTGTAGAGTCCTGAAAGTCTGTAGAGTCAGCTACGCGTAGCGAGCTGTGATTCTCAAGACTCAATAGACCCTAAAGACTCTCTCGACTTTCTTAAGCGGTCAGTCTAACCAATAACCCGACGCTACGCAAAGCCTCGGACAGAATTCAAAAAAAGTGATTTCCTGGTCACTCTTCGCCAGACAAAATCGTCGTCTGCATAAAATCTTTTTGCTGTTTTTCAGGACTTTCTCAACTTTTTCTAATTTCTTCAGTTTCATTTCTTGACACCCTCTCGCCAGCTTCCTATAATCCGCTTCGCATTTATAACTCGTTACATAGCACCGAGTTCCCAACCTTTCAGAAAAATAGCGGAAGCAAGCAATACGAATTATCGGAGGATTTTGTGATCAAGCTGGACATCATCAATAACGTTGCAGAGCGCACAGGTGTGCCAAAAATGAAGGCTGAAATTGCCGTCGAAGCATTGTTTGAAACAATGAAAGATGCCATTAAAAATGGCGAACGAATTGAATTGCGTGGTTTTGGCGTATTCGTGGTAAAAGCTCGTAAGCGCGGGATCGGACGAAATCCACGCACGGGAACTGAAGTTGCCATTCCTGAAGGCAAAACAATTCGCTTCAAGCCCGGCAAAGAATTGCAGTCTTAATCAAGCCACTTCATTTGAAATTTTTTGCAAGCAGCAGCCAATTGTCGGCTGCTGTTTCTTTTTGCTCCCATGCCAGATTTCAGTCTCCGTAGCCGGATTGAATGCAAACAACGTGCGAATGAAAACAATCTGGATCTACAAAAATAAGTAGCATTTTTTCCAGCTTCTTACAGTTAATTCAAGTTTTATTGTTAGTAATCTTCTTTTGATTTATTCTCTTTCCTGAAAAGAAAAATGATTTCAGAGGTAAAAGTATGATTGAAGCAAAAAAAGCTGTTTCAGCAGCCGTTGATAAGGTTAAAGAAGTCTACGGTCAAGAGCCTGATAATCTATTGTTGGAAGAAATCGAACAGTCAGAAGATAGTAAATTTTGGTTAATCACCTTAGGCTTTACAGCTCCTCCGCCAATGAACCCGAAAAATGATTTACAGAAAATCAGCTATGCGCTTAGACCTCCCGTTAGAATATATAAAGTATTTAAGATTGATTCTGCCTCTGGCAATTTTGTTTCAATGAAAATAAGAGAGGCACAGGCTGCGTGACGGAATACGCTTTAACCTTAATTCAGCGTTACTATAAAACAGGAGTGTTAATTGATACCAATTTACTCTTGCTTTATATTATCGGTACATTTGCCCCTGAGGAAATTTCGAAATTTAAAAAAACCAGTGAATTTAGTTGGGATGACTTTCAATTATTAGACAAGCTTATTGGCTTATTCCCTAAAGTTTTCACCACGCCTCATATTTTGACCGAAGTTAGTGACTTTGCAGCTCAATTCAAACCTAACGACAAAGCCAACAAAATCAACTCAGCATTATTCGAGGTATTTTCTCAATTAATCAGCGCATTTGGTGAGGTTTGCGAATCAAGCTCCGACATCTCAAAAAAACCAGAGTTTCTCCAATTCGGCTTGGCAGACGCAGGGATCATCAGCATTGGTAAAAAATATCTCGTATTAACCAATGATTCTCGCCTTTTTGGGTACCTGCAAAATAGCGGCATTGATGCCATCAACCTTAATCATCTAAGAAATTTAATCTAAAACCGTACCCTCTACTTAGTTTTATAGTGATATGAAAAAGAAGATTCGAACTATCACCCGCCGCTCATTCGTCAAAACATTACCTGCCGTCGGCGCAGCCAGCTTGACCCTCACCACTGCCGACGCTGCCGCACAACAACCGCAAACGCCGCAAAAAATCACTAAAGAAATTTTGCATACGTCCGAACAAATCATCGGCATCGAACTCACCGAAGCACACGAGATGATGGCGCTGAATAACGTCAATCAAAATCTGGCGCGCTATGAAGCTCTGCGCAAAATAAATGTGCCACTTGATACGCCGCTGGCAACTTCGTTTCATCCGGCTTTGCCTGCCAAAAAATTGACTACGCAAATTCCACAACGCGGCAAAATCAAAGCGGGCAAAATCGAAATTCCAAAATACAGTTCGCTCGAAGACCTCGCCTTTTGTTCCGTAGCGCAATTGTCTGAACTCGTCCGCACCAAAAAAATTTCTCCAGTTGAATTGACGAAAATGTATTTGGCGCGGCTGAAAAAATATTCGCCAAAATTGCTGAACGTCGTCACGCTCACGGAAGAACTTGCACTGCAACAAGCCGCACAAGCCGAAGCTGAAATCAAGCGCGGAAAATATCGCGGGCCATTGCACGGCATTCCGTGCGGCGTCAAAGATTTGTTCGCGACCAAAGGAATTCCTACGACGTGGGGCGCGGAGCCTTACCGCAATCAAGTGCTTGATTATGATTCCACAGTGGTTGAGCGGTTGCGTGACGCTGGTGCAGTTTTACTGGCAAAACTTTCGATGGGCGCATTAGCACAAGGCGGCAGATGGTTCGCAGGCGTGACGCGCAATCCGTGGCAACCCGAAGAAGACCGCATCGGCTCCAGTGGTTCATCAGCAGGCTCAGCTTCGGCGACATCAGCGGGCTTGGTGGGGTTTTCTATCGGCACAGAAACACTGGGTTCGATTGTGTCCCCGTCTTCGCGCTGCGGCGTAGCGGGATTGCGTCCAACGTACGGGCGCGTTAGTCGCTACGGCGCAATGGCGCTGAGTTGGACGATGGATAAAGTCGGTCCGATTTGTCGCAGTATCGAAGATTGCGCTCTTGTGCTGGATGCGATTTATGGCGCGGACGGACGCGATGAAACTTCGCTGGATGTGCCGTTCAATTGGACGCCGGACACGAATATTTCTAAGCTGAAAATCGGCTATCTGAAAACAGAATTTGAAAGCGGCACGGATGAACCGCGCAAGAAAATGTACGCCGAAGCGCTGGATGCTCTGCGCAGTGCAGGAGCAAAATTAGAACCGCTCGAATTACCGAAATTTTCGACAGACAGTTTGCGAATAATTTTGACCGCCGAAGCTGCGACAGCCTTTGATGATTTGACGCGCGATGGCGGCGTGAATCAGCTGTCAGGCCAAGCGCCGGGAGATTGGCCTAATTCGTTTCGTTCAGCGCGGTTCATTCCCGCCGTTGAATATTTACGGGCCCAACGCGCGCGCACTTTGCTGATGCGCGAGATGGATTCTTTAATGCAAAATTGGGATGCGTTCGTCTCGCCTGCGCCGGGCAGCGCAAGTTTATTGATTACAAATTTGACCGGACACCCACAAGCTGTTTTGCCGTGCGGCTTCATTAATAATTTGCCGCAAGCGATAATGTTTACGGGAAAATTGTACGACGAAGTCACGCCAATGCGGGTTGCGTTGGCGTATGAAAAAGCGACGAAGTGGCATACGATGCACCCGAAGATGGGTTAGCGATTTTAGATTGTACAGAAAAATGTCAGACAGAAAGATTATGCTCAAGTTCAAGAGGCCTTATTTTTCTGACGCACATTTTTCTGTAGGTCGCCCCTTTTCTTCGTGTGACTTCCTGAAAGAAATCGAAAAGATAATTTATGCCCAAAACAATTCTTATCACAGGCTCATCCTCTGGCATCGGCAAAGCCACCGCGATTTATTTTGCCGAACGTGGCTGGAATGTCGTAGCCACCATGCGCACACCTGAAAAAGCTGGCGATTGGGCACAACACAACAACATCACCTTGATGCGTCTTGACGTGCTTCAGTTTGATTCCATCCAACAAGCCATCAGCGATACGATCAATAAATTCGGGCGTATTGTTGCAGTCGTGAACAATGCAGGCTACGGTTTAGTCGGGCCGTTTGAGGCTTCGACGAACGAACAAATTCAACGACAATTCGATACGAATGTTTTCGGATTGATGAATGTCTGCCGTGAAATCATTCCACATTTTCGTGAACTACGGAGCGGCACAATTATCAACGTAGCCTCGATGGGCGGGCGGTTGACGTTTCCACTTTACAGCCTCTATCACGGTACAAAATGGGCAGTCGAAGGATTTTCCGAATCGCTCCAATTCGAGTTGCAGCCCTTCAATATCCGCGTCAAAATCATTGAACCCGGCGCGATCAAAACAGATTTTTATGATCGCTCGATGGATGTGATGTCGAAGCCCGGCTTAACGGCCTATGACGCTTACGTCAACAAAGCGATGCCGAATATGAACAAGTTTGGCGAGACTGCGCCGGGGCCGGAAAAGGTGGCAGCAGTAATTTTTAAAGCGGCGACAGATGGTTCAGGAAAATTGCGGTATCAAGTGAATTCCGCGCAGTTGTTGGCGTTGCGAAGACTGTTGCCACTCTCGTGGTTCCAAAGTATTGTTCGTAAGGTAGTGTTGAAATAATGAATCGTTCTACTCTTCAACAAGTTCGGCATCTGTGGCATATCATTCGTGAAGTGTTGCGCGGATTCACTGCTGGACAGCCGCCGGATGAAGAGCGTCCGAGAAAGAGTTGTTGCTAATGGCTACTGAAATAAATAA
Source organism: Blastocatellia bacterium (assembly GCA_043736395.1). Lineage (GTDB taxonomy): Bacteria > Acidobacteriota > Blastocatellia > RBC074 > RBC074 > JAFDVL01. The sequence continues at coordinate 20,383 of JAYTCQ010000230.1, forward strand.
TTTAATCGAACAAATCACTGACTTAGTCTTTGCCCGCTTGAACGGAACAAGCAACGACGCACATTGCGGATGTACACCGCATTCACTCGCGTGTGCTCTCGATGCCGGAGCTTCGCGCATTGGCTTAGCGTTTGGCGAAGCTGCTGCCGCGAATGCGGAAGTCGCAAAATACATTGACCACACGTTGCTCAAACCTGATGCGACCAAAGCTGAAATCGAAAAACTTTGCCACGAAGCGCGTACGTTTAGTTTTGCATCGGTGTGCGTGAATCCGACGTGGGTGAAGCTATCGGCTTTGTTATTGCTTGGTTCGCCAGTGAAGGTTTGTACGGTGATTGGCTTTCCGCTCGGAGCTACATTGCCGGATGTAAAAGCCTACGAAACGCGCCGCGCAATTCTCGATGGCGCAACTGAAATTGATATGGTCATCAACATCGGTGCCTTGAAATCCGGGCTTGATGACATTGTGTTCCGTGACATCCTCGCCGTAGTCGAAGCCGCGCACGAATCCTGCGCCATCGTCAAAACAATCATCGAAACTGCGCTGCTCACCGATGAAGAAAAAACACGCGCGTGTTTGCTCGCGAAAGAAGCAGGCGCGGATTTTGTGAAGACTTCGACGGGATTCAGCAAAGGGGGCGCAACCGTTGCTGACATCGCATTAATGCGGCAAGCGGTTGGTGCATCAATTGGCGTCAAAGCCGCAGGCGGCGTGAAAGATTTATCTTCGGCGCGTGAAATGATTGCGGCAGGAGCAACACGTATTGGCGCGAGTGCTGGAATCGCCATCGTTCAGGAATCCAAAGGGCAAATGCCTGTTGGCGCAAAACCTGCTGGTTCTTATTAAAATTTTACATTTGTCAGGATTGTCACGTTTATCTCTCATTATTTTTTCGCCCCCAAAGCCATTGTATTTTTTGGACTCTCTACTGTTATAATTCCGCGATTCTATAACGAATCACGCTTAATTCGTCACTGACGAGGTAACCCGGAATTTATGAATTTACTCAAGCAAATTAATGATCCTGCCGATTTACGCAAACTCAAACCGGAGCAGCTCCCACAAGTTGCAGCGGAAGCGCGTGAATACATGATCGAAACTCTCTCCAAAATCGGAGGTCATACCGGAGCCAGCCTCGGCGCTGTCGAACTGGCAATTGCTTTGCATTACGCTTTTGAAACGCCTAAAGATAAATTGGTTTGGGACGTTGGACATCAAGCGTATGTGCATAAAATTCTGACCGGACGCCGCGATCAATTGCATACGATTCGTCAGTACGAAGGCTTATCTGGATTTCTCAAACGCGACGAAAGTGTGTATGACGAATTTGAAGCCGGACACGCGGGGACTTCACTCTCAGCGGCACTCGGAATGGCGGTTGCTCGCGACATCGCCGGAGATAAAAATCACGTCGTCGCGATCATTGGTGATTCTTCGATCATGACCGGCATGGCGTGCGAAGCCATTAATCAGGCCGGACACCTGAAAACAAAGCTCATCATAATTCTCAACGATAATGAAATGTCCATTTCGCCTTCAGTTGGTGCGCTGGAAGGATATTTGACGCGCCTCAGAAAAGGGCAAACTTATCATCGCTTCAAAGAAGATTTTGAAGAAATCCTGAAAGCGATTCCTGGCATTGGCGACCTCGTTTTCCAAACCGCGAAAGATGTCAAAGACGCAATCAAAACCGCCATCGTACCCGGAGTTTTCGTCGAAGAACTCGGCTTTCGATATATGGGGCCGGTCAACGGTCACGATACTGGCGCATTACTAAAAGCTCTTGAAGAAGCCAAGAAAGCCGATGGCCCGATCATCATTCACGCGCTGACGGTTAAAGGCAAAGGCTATGCGCCTGCGGAGGCCGATCAATCCACGTGGCACGGCACTTCGGCTTTTGAAGTCTCAAGCGGAAAATTTATTAAGGAATCCGCGACTGCGCCTTCATTCACGACTGTCTTTTCTAATGCTCTGATTGACATCATGCGGCAGGACGAAAAAGTCACGGCGGTGACTGCGGCGATGCCTGATGGAACCGGCATGAGCAAGGTCATGAAGGAATTTCCGAAGCGCGCGATTGACGTAGGAATTGCCGAACAACACGCCGTCACGTTTTGCGCGGGAATGGCTACGCAAGGATTCAAACCCGTCGTCGCAATTTATTCGACGTTCCTGCAACGCGGCTTCGATCAAATTTATCACGATGTTTGCCTGATGGATTTGCCTGTCACTTTTGCGATGGATCGCGGAGGCATTGCCGGAGCCGATGGCCCAACGCATCACGGATTATTGGACGTTGGATTTCTGCGAATCATGCCAAATCAAATCGTGATGGCTCCGAAAGATGAAAACGAATTGCGGCGGATGCTGCTGACCGCAGTTGATTGCGGACATCCCGCGTCGTTGCGCTATCCGCGTGGCAATGGATTCGGCGTCGCAATGGATGAACAAATTCGCCCGCTCGAAATTGGCAAAGCAGAACTCGTGACCGATGTCAGTGGCGATGTAGCCATCTTCGCTTTCGGAACTGCAACATACGCGGCATTAAAAGCGGCGGACCGTTTAGCCAAAGAAGGAATCCGCGCCACCGTCGTCAATGCTCGCTTTGCCAAACCGTTGGACGAAGATTTACTGCTCGCGTTAACACAATCCCATCGCTTAATTTTAACGGTTGAAGAATCGTATTTAAATTGCGGATTCGGCAGTGCTATCCTTGAAATGATGGAAGCGAATAATGCCTTGTACGCAGGCCCCCGCGTGATTCGCTTGGGCTTGCCCGATGTATTAATTCCGCACGGCAGTCAATCATTGTTGCATGCAAAATTCGGCATTGATGCAGATGCAATTTACAATCGCATCAAAGAAACAGTCGCCGTACTCGACGGCAAAATTTACGCTTCGGTTCGATAGCGAACGACAACAAATACGGCGCAATCCCCTCGTTGCGAGCATTCAGTTTTAGAACTGCTCACCCTGGTTGATTGCGCCATAATTATTTTTAGTTGTATGAATTTTCGCGTTTTATTGCTGGTCTGTATTTTCCTCATCCCTGTCGCTGCACAGGACAAAGTCAAACATACCGAAACGCTTTCGACAGCCAGCAAAATTGTTGTCGCGCAAGCTGAGAAATTAGAAGTCAAAGGATCAGCTGTTTTCACGCTGGCTTCGGCAAATCAGGATGGGACGTTGATCGGCAATCTTGTCTACACATTACCCGAAGCCGAACGTACGAAAATTGCCCGGGAAATCAATCAGCCCATCGCCAACATTCCCGCCTATCTGATCACGAATAACATCTCCGCGAAGATTGAAAAAAATGCGCATTGTCCTGAAATAATTTTAGAAATTGGAGAGGTAGATTTAGAGCTGAGCGGAACCAAACTTCACCTGAATCATTTCGTAGTGACGCTGGTTGAAATTCAATCCAAACTGGCAGGAGCGCTCTGCATCTGGACAGATCGCCTCAACAAAGGCATTACTAATAAAGGTGTCGTACAGTACATTAATCTTTTACTGAAGGGCGAGGAAGAAGAAAAATCTCAGTAGAAATAGAATTTTTATTGTTGCAAAATTTCTTCGTCTACCTGAATTTCTTCAGGCGGAATGATGACGACTTTGCTATTGCGGGAAACGGCGATGGATTGCCCTAATTGTTTATGTCGCCATAAGGCATCTTGAACTGCACGATGAAATATCTTTGTCACTTCATCGCTGTGACTTATTAACCAATCGTCAGGAAGCGTTTTCAATTTGTCCATTACGAATGCCTCACTATAACTACACCTTCATCTTTTTCAAAAAATCCGCGCAATCAGATCATAATCGTGCGCTTCCGTAATTTCGATATTGATGAAATCTCCCGGCTTGCCAGCAAAATCTTCCGGCACGTCATTTATCAAAATATGCCCGTCCACTTCTGGAGCCTGCGTTTCAAGTCGCGCTTGCAATAACAATTCTGTTTCGTCGGAAACGCCTTCTAACAAAGCACGGAATTGCTTTCCGATCATGGCTTTGTTTTTGCGTTTGGAGATTTTTTGCTGTTCGCGCATTAATTTTGCGCGACGTGAACGCATTATTTTGACGGGAACTTTTTGATCCAAATCAAAACCGTGCGTACCCTCTTCGTCGGAGTAGGTGAACACGCCGACACGGTCGAATTCGATGTCTTTGACGAATTGCATCAGCTCTTCAAAATCTTCTTCGGTTTCGCCGGGAAATCCAACAATTAACGTAGTTCGCAAAGCAATTTCCGGTACGAATTTTCGGGCGCGTCCCAGCAATTTTTCGAGCATCGCACGATTGCCGCCGCGACGCATTCGCTTCAGCATATTCGCGCTCGCGTGCTGGAGCGGCATGTCCAGATAATTGCAAACCTTCGGCTCTTCCGCCATCACTTGCAGAGTCGCATCGCTGAGTGAATTCGGGTACGTGTACATAATGCGAATCCATTCGATGCCGTCCACTTGCGCCAAACCTTTCAGCAAATCCGCGAGTCCATCTTTCAATCCTAAATCCAAACCGTACTGCGTAGAATCCTGTGAAATCAGCACTAATTCTTTGACGCCTTGCGCGGCAAGCTGATGCGCTTCGTTGACGATGGAGCCAGCGCGGCGCGAACGGTAATTCCCACGCATTTGCGGAATCGCGCAAAACGCACAAGTGTGATCGCAGCCTTCCGCAATTTTCACATACGCAAAATGCTTCGGCGTAGCCAGCACGCGCGGCGTATTTTCGTCGTAAAGATAGGTCGGCAACCCACGCGTCATCCAACTGTTGGAAGCCACAAACGCGGCGTCCTGTTTGGCTACGGCGGCGGGGTCAACAGCGGCGACAATTTTTTCGATTTCGCTGGTTCCGAGTACGGCGTCAACTTCGGGTAATTGATTCAACAAATCCTGACGATAGCGTTCGACGAGGCAGCCCGCTACGACCAAGCGTTTGAGCTTGCCCGTGTCTTTCAACGCCGACATCTCCAGAATCGTGTCAATGGATTCCTGCTTGGCAGAATCAATAAAGCCACAAGTGTTGACGACCATCACATCCGCTTCATCGCGGTCAGTCGTCAATTCGTAGCCGTGCAATTTTAGTTGCCCCATCATCACTTCGCTGTCCACTAAATTTTTAGGACAGCCAAGACTGACGAAGCCGATTTTTGAGAACGTGGATTTCATTAAAAAACTCGTTTGAATTACATGACCAATACATAAAAAATCTTTGGTCTAAATTGGGCTAAATCATTGATTGCATTAGATTGCATTAGATTGCATTTGATTGCATTTGATTGCATTTGATTTCACTTGATTACATGGACACTACATAAAATTATGCCCAAGCTGGCACGTAACTAATATCTCTTCTCGAAGCACTTACTGAGTCGAAGACTTTAATTAAATTAGCCTTGATTGCTTCTGAAATTATTTTTGACGCTAACGGATAATTACGATCTGCGATTTGTAATCGCACACGCAAACTTGCATTCGTCATACGCTCATTGAGTTCATAGAGCAAACAAGCGTGTTGATAACAAGCACGGATACGATCTTGTCCCGTCATTTCCGATAATGATTTTTCAGCAAAAAGTAGGGCAATGGTGTTGTCGTCTTTAGTTCTAAAATCGGGTGGCGGAAGTTTGGCTCCTTCTACGGCAATGATTACTTTATCAATACCCGTACCGCGTTCTTCACCAATATTGATTCGTCGCAAAAATCCAGCAAGCCCCTCATTACGCGAACGCGGCGGCTTATCAATAAAACGCATCGGATCAATTAACGGCGCACCAGGATTTATGAATTCGATACGATCATCAAAAATTTCTACGGCAGCACCTGCACCTCGAATAGAAAAATCCTGATGAATCAGCATGTTCGCGAATAACTCGCGGAGTGCTATGTCAGGATACATCCGCACTTCGCGTTGGTAGGTTCCTTCCTGTAATTCTTCATGTACTGGAAGGTGATCGTTGATGTATTGAACTGCCTGATTGAAAACGATGGCATAGCCGCTGCTGCCGGGCATTTCGCGGATTGCTTCGGCGCGACCTTTTCCCCTGTAAAAAATTATACGAACGGCTTTGCGTGCTAAACGACCAAAACGGTTGAGGTCTCTGGCAAATAAAATTGCACCAAAATTTGTAATGCTGTAATCACCGTCAGATTGCGCTACGATAAATTTCTCATCTATAAATCGGCTCAGAATGCCGTCCCGATTGGCGGGCAACGGTTGCTGGGTCAAATGAAAATAGGCAGGATAATCTAACAAACCTATTGCCTGATCGGCAGAAATATTTTCAAGAGCCAGGTCATTTTCAAAATTTCTTTGCTGAAAACTTGCCCATAAACTACGCTCTTTTTCGGGATGATCTTTGAGTTTTTTCTTGTAGCTACCAACGCGAATAAATTCTGCTTCCTTGAAACGAACGGGCGTATGGTTTGCTGCTGGAATTGTAAAGACAACAACAGGTTTGCCATCCATCTCAAGTTCGTGAATTTTAAAATCAAGGCGAGGCGAAAACGTTCCTGCTAACCAGTTTTCCAGTTCCTGATTTTTATGTTTGGTGTAATGAGGCTTAAAGGAAGTGCCAAGAATCTGATGTGTGGAATCGTCTATGCCCCAGATAAGGTAGCCTGATTGTTCATTGACCAGCGCAGCAGAATTGGCGAGCGCAGAAACATATTCACCTATTTCTTCAGGATCAGCATTGTTATGCTTGAACTCTACCCATTCCGTTTCACGCGAAGACGCGAGAAAAGAGCGTACGAGTTTTTCCAATTCATCCTGTTCCATCAGCGTATTGTAACACTCTCGCTCTGTATTCTCAGTGATCGCAGATAAAACTTACAAATTCGGCGAAGCGCCCACCGGGTTTTGTTCTAAATCAAGCACCGAACCGGTGATACATTCACTTTCATCGCTGGCAAAATAGATCGCGGCGTAGGCAATATCCAGCGGCAATAACAGTCGCCCAAACGGTCGTGTTTTCACAGCTTCTTCTAACCAATTCTCACCTTTCCCTTCTAATAATTTGACGGCATGTTCGTTCGGGGTTTCCGTCCATCCAACATTCAGTTGATTCACGCGAATGCGGTGTTTCGTCAAATAGCTGGCGTTGTTTTTGGTGAACGTCATCAATGCGCCTTTGGCCGAAGAATACGCCATTAATTTTGGTTCACCGATGTAAGCATTCACAGAACCGATGTTCACAATTGATCCGGCACGCCGTTCGATGTTGTGTTTGACGAATTGCTGGGAACAGATAAAAGCTCCGCGTACGTTGGCAGCAAAGAGGTGATCCCATAATTCAACGGTGGTGTCTTCGATGGTACTGCGGGTACTGTCACCTGCATTGTTAACAAGGACATCTACTTTTCCATAGACCTCAACAGCACGATCAACTAAGGCGCGACATTCGCTTTCGTTGGTGACATCCGCGCGCTGAAAAACAGCTTGTCCGCCGTCAGCGATAATGCTTTCGACAATTGCCTGACCGTTTTTTTCATTTCGACCAGAGATGATGACACTCGCGCCTTCGCTGGCGAACAACCGGGCGATACCTTCGCCCATTCCGGCGGTGGAGGCGGTGATAACTGCAACTTTATTTTCTAAACGCATAATCTAAATTCTTTTCTATCTCAAAATTTGTTTTGTAAAAGCGACAGGCGAGACGCCTATCGTACACTTAAAAATGCTGCGCAATTTTTTGGCGTAAAAATTGTACGGATTCCCTTAACTCGTCCATCCCATTTTCGCCGTCTTCAATTGAAATCCAACCGTCAAATCCCTCGCCTTTCAGCGTCGAGAAAATTGCGTCGTAATCATTCATTCCCTTGCCGATTACACCATGCCGTAAGTTTTTTGCATAGCCCAGTGAGCCGTCCTGTGATTTCAAATCTTCAATCGTGCCACTGATTAAATAACGATCTGACGCGTGCATCGAGACTACGCGATGCTTGACGGCGGCCAGTACATTAAGCGGGTCTTCGCCGCAAATGATCGAATTTGACGGATCAAAATTCACGCCAAACCACGGCGAATCAATTTGGTTAATGATTTCGAGAAAGACATCCAGATGCTGCGCAAATTCGGGATACTTCCAGTAACCATCCTTGTAATGGTTTTCCATATTCAGGACGATGCCGCGTTCAGCAGCGTAGGGAATCGCAGCGTTAATTCCTTCGAGGGAATAGCGTACGCCATCTGCACGCGAAACATCTTCGCGGCGTTGACCTGTCAACACGCGACACAATTTTCCGCCGAGCTGCGCTGTGAGATCAATCCAGAATTTTTCTTTTTCGAGCTCCTCGGCGCGAGCTGCCGGATCATGTTGCGTGAAGTCCGGCGAACAGCACATCATCGGAATTTCCAGGCCCTTCGAGTCAGCGTACTGCTTAATTTTCGTGACATAATCAGTGTCAAAGCTCGCAAAAAATCCGGGATACATCTCGATGCCATCCACGCCCAGCGTCGCCGCGAGATCAATCCAATCAAATAACGTCATCGTTTTCGTGACGCATAAATCATCCATGTAACATTTGGGGAAAGCGCTAAGTTTGGGCATAAAATATACTCACTTTATTCATGAAAGATAGTTCTCAAGGTACGATAAGAATTAATCATCTATAACAATTTTAAATTTTAGATTCAAGTGGTCGGGGCAACAGGTTGGCATTCAATTTCTATTTCTTTGCTGCAAAATATTGTGTTTTGTTACACCATGAATAAGGCCGGAGAAAAATAATTATTTTTCTCCGGCCTTATTTTTTTAGTGGTTACTGCTGCCACTCAGCATTTAATTCCGATTTGCGGTCAAATTATTTTCAGATTCGCGGCGTTTTTTCATTTCAGCCAGGCGGGATTCAAGCTCTGTCAGTGAATTCTTTTCCAGCTTACGATACTGTGTAAAATCAGCTTCGGCAGCTTTATCATCCCAAATCATAATTTTAACTAACCCACGATTTAGCCAGGAAATATTAGAGTTGTTGTGACATTTAAAATCAACGAGATAGCTGGAAATTCCAAAGCCCAGCGCAGACTTCCAGCACATCATCGTAGAGATCGAAATCGTGCATG
>JAYTCQ010000231.1:0-10536 GCA_043736395.1 Blastocatellia bacterium
GAGATATTTTGCAGACGAGGCTCAGGTGGATTTGATTATTACGACAGGTGGAACAGGATTTTCGAGTCGGGACATTACGCCGGAAGCAACATTAGATACTATAGATCGAGAGGCTCGTGGATTAGCCGAGTTAATGAGAGCAGAAAGTATTAAGATTACTCCGCTGGCTTCTCTTTCAAGAGCGGTCTGTGGCATCAGAAATAAAACTTTGATTATTAATTTGCCGGGTAGCGTGCGTGGTGCAAAAGAGAATTTGAAAGCGATCATTAGATTGTTACCTCATGCCACTTCATTACTCAAAACATAATCAACGTCATCATAGAAGAAGATAAGCAATTATAATGAGTACTGCTTCGATAAATGAAAAAGTAGAAAAAGGGCGGCAATGGGCTGATGCGGAACTGCGCAATATTGCCATTGAGCGAGCCGTTAAAATAAATTCAGTTACCTGGAATGAAAGCGCTGAAAATTCCGTGTGGATTGCTGAAGTGGATAGTGCTGCGGGAGAGCATCACACGATTGCGCTCTCGTATGCTTCACTTTCCGCCTGCGTTGATTCAGATGCTGGTCGAGCGGCGATGCATGAAAAGCTTCGCAGTCTAGTTGGCGATTTAGCGCGGATTGAACGACGTGGGTACCTCCGTTAACCAACATTAATTTTCCCCTTCAACTGGAAATTTAAACAGCAAACTGAAAGGTTTGCTTTACTTTTTTGAGGAAGCTGCCTTGAAAGACTTGATTTCAATTTCTAACCTGACGCCAAAAGAAGTTCGTCAAATTTTCAAAACAACAGCAGCTATCAAAGCTCATCCGCGCGAATTTGCTGAAGCTTTAGCCGGTAAAAGTGTCGCCCTGATTTTTGAAAAACCGAGTTTGCGAACCCGCGTCACATTTGATTTGGGAGCCACGCAAATGGGAGCTTCCTGTGTCTACCTTGACCATCAAGGCGTCCGCATTGGCGAACGTGAATCCGTCAAAGACATGGCGTTGAATTTAGAGCGCTGGGTAGATTTAATTGTGCTGCGAACCTACAGCCACGAAGTTGTGGAAGAATTTGCCAAAATTGCTACCGTCCCCGTGATTAATGGACTTTCTGAATGGTCGCACCCATGCCAGGGCTTGACGGATTATTTTACACTCACCGAAAAAGTTGGCGACGACTTGAAGGGCTTCAAAATCGCTTATGTTGGCGATGGAAATAACACTTGTCATTCCTTAATTTTCGGAGCCGTGAAGCTTGGCGCGCACATCAGCGTCGGAGTTCCAAAGGGCTACGAACCTGATGCCGAAGTTCTGAAAATAGCGCGTAAACAAGCCAAAGTGACTGGCGCGAAAATCACCGTCGTGAATGATCCATTTGCTGCAGTCGAAAAAGCCAATGCTGTTTATACAGATGTCTGGGCTTCGATGGGACAGGAATCCGAAACGGAAAAGCGTCGCGAAATTTTTTCAGCCTTTCGCGTAACGAAAAAATTGATGAAAGCAGCAGCGAAGGGATCATTTTTTATGCATTGCCTGCCTGCGCATCGTGGCGACGAAGTGGATGCAGCTGTGATTGATGAGAAAGGTTCTATTGTTTATGACCAAGCCGAAAATCGTCTGCATACGCAGAAGGGAATTATGTTGGAGTTGGTGAATCCGCAATAGCTTTTTTGCTGCGAATTAGCGCAAATTTCCACGAAGAATTATTCACCGCAAAAAGCGCAAAATGCACAAAAGTTGAATAAATAATTTTGTGCCTTCTGTGCTTTTTGTGGTGAATTCCTGAAACTTATGTCCAATAATTCTAAACCTCGCTCCGTAGCCTTCTCCGCCGGCATTGTCAGCCTGGCAGTGATGGGCAGTCGCGTACTTGGTTTAGTTCGTGAATTAATTTTCGCAGCATTCTTCGGAGCCGGATTCGCAACAGATGCTTTCATCATTGCGTTTCGCATTCCGAATTTACTACGTGATCTGTTTGGTGAAGGCGCACTCTCTGCCGCTTTTGTGACAACATTTACCAGCAAATTAAATAACGAAGGCGAAGAATCCGCATGGCGTTTGGCGAATTTAGTCAACAATGGATTGTTCATTCTCCTATCAATCATTGCGTTGCTGGGAATTATTTTTTCTCCACAGATTGTTCATTTATTAATGGACATGAAACCGCAGCGCGGAACATTTGATCCCGTCAAAGCGCAGCTGACTTACGATCTCGCCGTCCAGATGACGCGCATCATGTTCCCGTTTTTATTGATGATTTCGCTTGCGGCGGTTGCCATGGGAGTACTCAATACCAAAGGAATTTTTGGCGTCCCGGCATCTGCCTCGACGATGTTCAATGTCGGTTCAATCTGCGGCGGGTTATTTTGTGCTTACCTTTTTGCACCTGATTATATTTCGCAAATTTCTTACGCAATTCTGCACAGTCAACAACCAGAACTGAGTCAATCATCCGCCGCTCGCGCGATTGTCGGGATGGCAATTGGAACGCTCATCGGCGGGATGATGCAATGGCTCATTCAAGTGCCAAGCCTGCGCAAAGTCGGCTATCGCTGGCAACCTGTGCTCAGCTTCACCGATCCCGGCGTGCGACAAGTGATGGTGTTGATGGCTCCGGCGATTATTGGTGCGGCAGCTGTGCAAGTGAATGTTTTAGTCAGTACAAATTTTGCTTCCAGTTTAGGCGAAGGCCCGGTGTCGTGGCTGAATTATGCGTTCCGATTGATTCAATTCCCGATTGGAGTTTTTGGTGTTGCGATCTCCACGGCGACGATTACGAAAACTGCCCGCGAAGCTGCGCAAGGCAAATTAGATGACTTTAGAAAAACGATTGCATCGTCGTTGCGCTTGACGATGTTGATGACCATTCCTTCGACGATTGGCTTGGTAGTCTTATCCGAACCAATCATCGGATTAATTTATCAACGAGGAAAATTTACCGCTTCGGACACGACCCAGACCGCCGAAGCGATGATGTATTATGCCGTTGGACTCACCGCGTATTCAGCGATCAAAGTTTTAGCTCCTGCGTTTTATGCATTGAAAGATACGCGCATCCCAATGATTGCGAGCGTCCTTTCGATCATCACAAATTACTTCGTCGCCAAAATTTCCATCGAATATTTCGGCATTGGCCATCGCGGGCTAGCTCTCTCAGTTTCCGCCGTCGCGATCATCAATTTCTCATTATTATTTTTCTTTCTCCGCAAAAAACTGAACGGCATCGAAGGCTGGGGATTGTTACTAACTTTTCTCAAAGTGACCGCAGCAGCTTTGTTGATGGGCTTTGTCTGTTATTATGTGAGTGCTCATCTGCGGCAATTTCTCGGACACGAAAACTTAATCGCTCGCATCCTGACCGTAGCAATTTCGGTTGGCGTTGGAGCCTTGATTTTCGGCGTTGCCGCGAAGCTGATGAAAGTTAGTGAATTAGAAAAATTGACGGCGACGCTCAGTCGCAGATTAAGTAGATAAGAAGAAGTCCTAGCCGTAAATTAGTACGAAGTTTTTAGGAAGTTATCAATAACAAAAAGCTCAAACGACACAAAATAATTAATTAAAGTTTTGCGCCTTCTGTGCTTTTTGTGGTGAAGAAGATTTCGTGGAAATTTGCGGCAAAAAATACATGCTTTCAGCTCGAAATATTTCAAAATCCTACGCTGGAGTACACGCGCTAAAATCCGCTTCGTTCGAATTACGCGCGGGTGAAGTCCACGCGCTCATCGGGGAAAATGGCGCAGGGAAGTCTACGCTCATCAAGATTTTTACTGGAGCCCTTGAAGCTGACAGCGGAGAATTCATTGTCAATGAAACCCCCGTCAATACGAACTCTCCGCAGCATGCACGAAGCCTGGGCATTGCCGCAATTTATCAGCAGCCTGCGCTTTTTCCTGAATTAACTGTCGCTGAAAATATCGCCTTCGGGATGGAACGGAAAGGATTGTGGAGCCGCATCAATTGGCGCAGCCGTCGCCAAATTGCCGAAAATTTATTGTCGCAAGTTGGCGCGAAAATTGATCCTGAAGCATTGGCGAGCGAACTCTCAATGCCGCAGCAACAGCTCGTAGAAATAGCGCGTTCGCTTGGAGCCGAAGCAAAAATTTTGATCATGGATGAGCCAACGGCTTCACTCTCAGAAGAAGACACACAAAATCTTTTTCGTGTCATTCGTGAACTTCGTACACGCGGCGTTGGGATTATTTACATCTCGCATCGCCTCGAAGAATTGCCGCTGATTGCGGATCGCGTCACGGTTTTACGCGACGGCGATACTATCGCTACGAAGCAGATGGCAGACGTAGATCGTAATGAATTAATTCGCCTGATGGTCGGACGTGAACTTTCTGCCGTGTTTCCAAAACGCCCAGTTTCATTGGGCGAAACTGTCTTCGAACTAAAAAATCTAAGCAGTGCAGCGGCGGGCGTGAGCAACATAAATCTCACAATTCGCAGCGGTGAAATTTTAGGATTAGCTGGACTTGTCGGAGCCGGAAGAACGGAACTCGCACGAACAATTTTCGGCTTAACTCAAGTGGATGAAGGCGAAGTTTTATTAAATAATTTGCCCCTGAAAATTAAGAATCCAAGCGAAGCCATCGCCCACGGTATCGCGTACGTTCCTGAAGATCGGCGAAGGCACGGCGTAGTTTTAGAACTTCCCATCAGTCAAAATATGACGCTCTCTTCGCTAAACAAAATCTCCAATTCCGGCGCCATAAATTTCGCCAGCGAACGCGAACTCGCGAAAGAATACGTCGAAAAATTAGCCGTGAAAACTCCGGCGATTTTTGCAACTGCGAGCACGCTGTCAGGCGGCAATCAGCAAAAGGTTGCGCTAAGTCGCTGGCTGGCTACGGAGCCGAAAGTATTGATTTTAGACGAGCCGACACAGGGCATTGACGTTGGAGCAAAAGCCGAAATTCATTCGCTGATGTGCGATCTCGCCGAATGCGGGATGGCGATTCTGATGATCTCTTCCGAACTGCCCGAAGTGCTGGGTATGAGCGACAGAATTGCAGTCATGCACGGCGGAAAAATCGCAGGAATTCTGGATCGCGAAGAGGCTACGCAGCAGAAAGTTTTGTCGTTGGCATTAGGGCAGAGGGAATCAACTACAAGTAACGAAAAGTAAATTAATAATGTATGCCAATACGCGAAGATAGTTTTTTGAATATGGCTGAAGATTTTTCGAGAATCTTTGGGGATTGCCTAGATCCTTGCAGGGCAGATGAATGGGAGCAAATACAAGAAAAATTTCCACTTGGTTCTGAGGTATTAGGACAGGTTGAACTTATTTATCCTTTTGGCTGTTTTTTGAAAATCGAGCCAGGGTTTCCCGCATTGTTATTAATTACAAAAATCGCCTCATCTGTGCCACTTGTGCCTCAAGAATATGCTCGTGTTATTCAGGTTGGTATGAAACTGTCAGCAAAAATTTGGGTTTACGATGGTGATAAGCGGCAAATTGGATTGACGCAAATTCACGAAGAAGAATAAGAAACTAGCCGAAATTTTCGATGCACTAGCAGTTCATCGTACAAAAGAAAATGCTCCTCTCAAATTTAAAATCTGCCCGTAATCAACGCGAACTCGCGGTGTTATCCGCGTACATCGGACTGCTAATTTTCGTCGGCATTGTCGCACCTTCATTTTTCAACAGTTCCAACTGGCGTGATTTAGCGGTAACGAATGCGCCTGTTCTCATCATCGCGGTGGGGATGACGATGGTGATTTTATGTGGGCAAATTGATATTTCTGTTGGTTCGCAATTTGCAGTTTTTAGTATGCTCGCGGGAGCCTTAGCGAAAACCGGATTGCCGATGCCGATGCTGATTTTATTGGTTCCGGTGATTGGTGCGATGTTTGGCGCCGTCAATGGATACTTCATCGCGTACCTGAAAATGCCTGCCATTGTAGTCACCCTCGCGACGCTTGTAATCTGGCGCGATGGGCTTCGATGGATCACCGAAGGCGCGTGGGTACAAGATTTGCCATCCAGCTTTCAATGGTTCGGCGTCGGACAAAATTACGGACAATTTTTGATCGTCGCCATTGCGATCATCGTGTTGCTCGCCTTTCGTTGGGGCTTGAATAACGTAGGCGCAGGACGCGCAATTTACGCTGTAGGTTCTGACGCCGAAGCCGCGCGATTAGCAGGCATCAATCCGCCGCGTTTGATTTTTTTCGTGTTCGCATTGATGGGCGCGTTGACGGCGCTCGCTGCATTGCTGAATGCGATTCGTTTTAGTTCTATCCCTAGTAATTCAGGGATGGGTTTAGAGATGAAAGCCATCGCCGCCGTAGTCGTGGGCGGTACGATGATTACAGGCGGACGCGGGACTTTGATTGGAACATTAATCGGTACAATTTTGCTCGGCACGATTGGTACTGCGCTGACCTTTGCAGGCATCAATCCGTTCTGGGAAAAAGCGATTCAAGGCGGAATTATTCTGGCGGCTCTCGCGTCGGACATAATATTAAGTCGAATGCGGAATGCGGATTTTGGATTGCGGAATTTTGGAGGAGTAAAGTAACCGATGAACGAAAATTCCCTGCAATCCGCAATCCAAAATCCGCAATTGCTCCCGCCTCTTCGGACGCGTCTTTTCCCCAATCAAGAATGGGCTTTGCTGATTGCGTTGATTGTTGAATGCGCGATTTTCAGCGTTACAGGAAATAATTTTTTATCGTCAAATAATGTCTTTGAAATTGTCAGACTCAGCGTAGAAATCGGATTGCTCGCGTTAATTTTGACTCCCGTGATTATCACCGGAGGAATTGATTTATCAGTCGGTTCGATGATAGGTCTCGCGGCGGTGACGATGGGTGGATTATGGCACGATGCGCATTGGCCTTTGGCGTTCGCGGCGCTCGGAGCTTTAGTGCTTGGAATTTTAGGCGGGGGGCTGAACGCGTACTTGATTGCGCGATTAAATCTGCCGCCGCTGATCGTGACGCTCGGAACTTTTTCGCTCTATCGTGGACTTGCCGAAGGTGTCACGCAAGGTTTGGGAAGTTATCGTGGATTTCCATCAGAATTCTTGTTCTGGGGACAAGGATATTTAGGCGGAATTATTCCTCCGCAATTATTTATTTTATTGCTCGCCATCATCGGAATTTGGTGGTGGCTGCATCGCAGCATTTACGGGCGGAGCTTGTACGCGATTGGCTTTTCTGCCGAAGGTACGCGATACGCCGGAGTGCCTGTCGCAAGGCGTCTGACGTGGGTCTACGTTCTGTCCGGCTTCGTTGCCAGCGTCGCCGCAATTATTTACGTGGCGCACCTTGGACAAGCAAAATCCGATGCGGGGACGGGATATGAATTGATGGCGATTACTGCTGTTGTGCTGGGTGGTACATCAATTTTTGGCGGACGCGGAACGGTGCAGGGAACAGTGCTTGGATTATTCGCTGTCGTGATTTTGCAGAACGGATTGCGGCTCAGCGGACAGCCTACAGAGCTGGCGGGAATCCTGACCGGCGTCTTATTGCTAACTACAATTTTCATTGATCGCGTCGCGCATCACCGCTCGGCGCGTCCACAAACAATTCAAGAAAATCTTACCGAGGAATTCGAAGTGAAAAATTCACACGTGGCAATTCTCAGCGCAGTCATTTTAGGCGCGGCGTTAATCATCGCGGGCAGCAACTGGATGCTGATTCGATCATTAGTTACAAGCGGAGTTCCGGCTCCGACTGCGAGCAATTCTGCGGCTGTTCCTACGACTTCAAATAAAAAGCTGACCATCGCATTAATGCCGAAAGCAAAGGGCGATCCTTACTTCGTTAGCTGCCGTATCGGAGCCGAAGAGGCCGCGAAAGAGCTGGGCGTTGAATTACTCTGGGACGGCCCGACGAGCCTTGATCCCGCGAAGCAAACTGAAGTCGTCGAAGCATGGATCACACGCGGCGTAGACGCCATCGCCGTTAGCGTCGAAAACCGCGAAGCTGTCTCCAGCGTGCTCCGTAAGGCTCGACAAAAAGGCATCAAAGTTTTGACGTGGGATGCGGATGCTGAAAAAGATGCGCGAGATTTTTTGATTAATCAGGCTACGCCGCAAGGCATCGGCTACGCGTTGGTGGATGAAGCGGGACGGATGATGAACGGCTCCGGCGAATTCGCGATTATCACCGGCAGCCTCAGTGCCGCGAATCAGAACGAATGGATTGTTCACATCAAAGCACGGCTCGCTGAAAAATTTCCGAACTTGAAACTCGTCGGAATTAAGCCCAGCGATGACGACCGCGACCGCGCTTTCACTGAGGCGCAGAACATTATGAAGGTGTATCCGAACGTCAAATTAATCATGGGAATCGCCGCTCCCGCCGTCCCCGGAGCCGCCGAAGCTGTCAAACAATCAGGCCGCAACGATGTCAAAGTCATGGGACTGTCGCTGCCGAATTTATGTAAAGCTTATGTTCACGAAGGCGTAATTGAAAGCGTGATCTTATGGAATACGACAGATTTAGGCTATCTAACGGTGCTGGCTTCGCGGGCAGTTGTTAATGGTGAATTGAAACCCGGCAGCAAAGATTTATCTGCGAATCGCCTCGGAAAAATTGAAGTGAAAAATGATGAAGTAATTTTGGGTGCGCCGTTCATTTTTAATCAGGGGAATATAGATAAGTTTAATTTTTAGGATAGCTTGGAGTACAAGCTTTAGCTTGGCTTTACAGTGATGAGAAGTACTACCAAGCTAAAGCTTGTACTTCATGCGCTTGCACCATGCGACTATTCTTAATTTTAATAATTATTAACCCAAAAAGTATGAAATTTTTATTGCACTGGATATTTAGTATTGGTATAGTAGCCCCATTAATTATTTATAAAGTTTTGTTAATTAATATTCAGTGATTGACTCTTAATATTCTGTTGTAGCCGAAACATGTTGTATTAATAGTCGTGAGTTTAGCCATTTTTCCTGGGTTTAAATCAATATTTTATATTGATAAATTGCGTTTTTCTCACTTTCTGATTTGTAAGTTTGGATATCTACTCTCCCCCTTTGCCGTCCAGACTTTACGATTCTTTTTATTTTACGCTCATTGGACTCAACATCAGCGTTTGAAATTGGAATCAATTCGATTAATCGGTAAGATAGCCTTTTTAATAGGTTTAGCTGATTTTATTTTTGATCCATATTTTGAATTTACAGTGAACGGTCATTGATTTTGTTGAAAAAGTTGTTGGAGTAACCTCACATGATATTGGGAAGTATACTTGCCGGTTTCCGGTTCCTCATAATCATTTAGTTACTCGAAGGCTTATTTCGAACTAATACGATTTTCAGCTCAAAAGCTGTCGCTATAGGTGTATCTACGTCTTACTTGTCGTAATAAGTAAGACCTCTTATCGTAGATGGTTTATTTGGGTACGGGATAAGTGTGCTTATTTTTGGGCAGTTACCTACTTATCTTCTAATTATATCTTCTGCTATTTCTTTTTATGATCCTTGTGTCTTCTGCACTGCGTGGAGGATGGCTTGGATGGACGAGTAGATTATTACTTTAATTTAACTGAAAGGGGTTTTGAAATGAAAACGATTAAGAATTTTTTTGGTGATGAAACTGGATTGGAATTAAGTGAATATGCAATTGCGGCGGCCTTGGTTGTAGTTGGGATTGGCTTAGTTTTTAGCAATATAGGAGCCGCAATTAAGACAAAAATCACTCAGCTTGGAACGGAGATGGGCGTAGCTTCATAGAAGCCGGAATCTTTCTTGGAGAATTGTATTCCTGGCAATTGTTCCAGACAAATCTGTAGTTCCAAATTTATCATATCTAAACTAAGTGGTCTTTGGAACTACAGACTCAATATGGCAATGCGGGAAAGACGTATCAGTGAACTCTAACGGTTCTTCAAAATCAAAATGACTAGAGAGATTTTCATTTCTGTATCGTTCCTGTTACTCCCGCTCACAGCGTTGATTGTTTATTTTGACGTCCGGTATCGGCGGATTCCAAATAAAATTGTTCTGGCATCACTTTTGACAGGTCTAGCAGTAAACGCGTTTTGGAATGGATGGAACGGATTATTGCAGAGTGTTGAGGGTTGTTTGGCAGCCTTTTGTCTAATGCTGTTACTACATTTCTTCGGTGCGCTCGGTGCGGGAGACGTGAAATTATTCGCGGCAATCGGTGGAATTCTAGGGATCGGATTAGTCTTCAAAACATTCGTAATTGTTGTATTGATGGGAGGTGTTTTGGCGATCATTTCGATGCTTTACACGGGAACCGCCCGCGTTACATTGCAGCGTGTTTATGTAATTCTGGTCGGATTCCTGCCGGGTTGGAAGATGCCGAGATATGAGGTCACACCGGATCGCCATACGATTCCTTACGGCGTGGCGATTACGCTCGGATCATTGATTTCATTAATATTTTTTCCATAACTAGCGTTTGGATCGGGAGGGATTGATGTGCGCAATAAAACTTTTTTATTTGTCCTAATCGGAGCTAAGCACCTCACTAAAAATTTTGAGGTAGAATCAGTAGAGTATGAAAACACCTACGAAATACATCAAGACGTTGACAGCGGAAGAGCAGGAAGAGTTG
>JAYTCQ010000232.1:0-43091 GCA_043736395.1 Blastocatellia bacterium
CAACTCTTCCTGCTCTTCCGCTGTCAACGTCTTGATGTATTTCGTAGGTGTTTTCATACTCTACTGATTCTACCTCAAAATTTTTAGTGAGGTGCTTAAAAGGGCGTGAATCAGACTTCCACCTACTCCGCCAACAAACCCTAATAGCCAAAGAACTAAAACAATCGCTAAAACAGTCCACAACATATAAATATCCTCCAGAAATACGGGGCTTGCCCGCAAAGATTAATTTGCTACCAATTTCCAGTGCGATTTGGTAAATGCAATTTACGTACCTAGCCATTTTTTGCTATCTCTTATAACCCTTTTGATTCAATTTTTCTTAAAAGTGTATTCGGTTAATTCGCTTTTCCAGCCATTATTTCTTTTACTTCTGCATTACTCAAATTCAAAGTGTACGATTTGATTACACAACCTCTACTAATACTGGCTACTCCTTACATAACCCTTAGTAAATAAATGGCTTATCCTTGGTAATAAGTTTTGGCCTACTGATTGCAACCAAACTTTCGAAACTATTTTATGACAAAAGTTAATGCAGTTAGGAAGTATGAGTTATGGAAAAATTAGAAAGAACTAGCGACAACGTTATGTTTTTATATGTTGGTGAGAAACCCGAAAAACCCAAGTCAAGGTTTAATATTTTCACCAAAAACGTTGCTTCTAAAATTCAAAAATTTACCAGGATATTACGTGTTCAAACTGGAAAATCGCCAACATCACCTTTAAAAGAAGTTGGAGCGCAAACTGCGGACTTTTTAGATAAATCTGCCAATTATATTCAAGACCTGGAACCGCAAAAATTACGGGATGAGGTGGAAGATCAAGTCCGCCAAAATCCGTCAAAGAGTTTATTTATTGCTGGTGCGACAGGATTATTTTTAGGTGCAGTCTTTACCAGGAGAAAATAAGTGCAAGTTATCGAAGGTTCTTCAAATACAAGTAATTTAACTTCGTCATCCAAGTTATCAGTGAGTGAATTACTGGGTGAAGTTGCTGAGCACTCTGTGGCTTTAGCCAAAAGTGAATTGGAGCTGGTGACTGTCCAGATTTTCGAGAAAGTTAAAAGCTATAAGAGTGGGACGATTAAACTTATATCCGGCGTCATGCTGCTATTTTTAAGTTTAATTATGTTGAGTCTGGGATTGATAAATTATCTTTCTCAGTATCTGGGGCTAACAACTTCGGCCTTAATTTATGGCGCCGTGATATTGGTGACGGGCGGCTTATTTATCTGGATAGGATTAAAGGAATTCACTTCATCTGATCCTGAATAAAATATTAGATACAATATTTAACTTATCAACCTAACTAACAGAAGATAAAACAATGAATACATCTTTAGCACAAACAGTTGATCACATTACAACAGAGCGAGACCCAGAGGAAATTCGACAAGATATTTCACTGCACAAAGCTGCTATTTCAAGCACTATCAGTCGTCTTGATGATCGCTTTCAGGAAGCTGTTGACTGGCGCACGCATGCTGCCGCTCATCCATTTGTAGCGATTGGAATCGCCACTGGCGCGGGCTTGCTGGTGGCCAATCTATTTAAGCGCAAGGCTTCTCCACAAGATCGAATTATGGATGCCCTGGCGGATGGCGCTGAGACTATTTTCGATCAGGCGCAGAGCCGTTTTGGTACGTTGTTAGATTCTGCCACACCGAAAAAGAACGTGGTGCAAGGCGCATTAATTACTCTCGCAGTAAAGGCTGTTACTAGTTATTTGAGCGATAAATCAAGTTCAAATACTTCTAATTCAAATATCCAAACTCAATTATAGGAGAAAAAACATTATGGAAACGAAACCTACAACACAGGAACAAAATAAAAATATTGGTTTAACTGGTTCGACTTCAGGGTCGGCTGCTTCTCAGGCTTATTCTGCTGCCGAACAAAAAGGCTCTGAAATCAAAGATCAAATTGTGAATAAAGGCAGCGAATTAGTTGATTCAGCCAAACAAACAGCCACTGAGGCGTACGATAAAACGAATCAGGCAATCACCGAAAATTATCAGAAGGCGATGGATTATGGTCGTGAAAATCCTGCCACGATGTCATTGATTGCACTGGGTGCAGGAATCGGAATTGGACTTTTATTGTCTAATTCTTATTCGTCCCGCTCACGGGCCAGCCGTCTGGTGCCGCCAGTAATGGACGCCTTAACCACCCTGGCTTATGACATTTTTAAACGATAAAAAATAGTAGAGCCGAAAAAAGCAGTTAGCAATAACTGCTTTTTTTATTTTATGAATCTCATTTGTCTCTGACTTCGTGACAGTAGCCCGCGCATCAGCAGGGGCTGCTTTTGATAAGGTGTCCAGATGGCCGGAATAGGACACATTATCGAGGCTGCCCTTGCTGATGCGCGGGCTACCTACTGTCACGGCGCACACAACGATATAAGGCTTACCATGAACAACACAACCGCCAACCCAAATGAAGTAATTCAAGTTCTCAATGATCTGATTGAAATTTGTCGCGATGGTCAGCAAGGATTTTCCGACGCGTCTGAAAATATCAGTCAGGTAAATTGGAAAAAATTCTGTTTAGAACAAAGCCAGCATCGCGCAAACTATGCTGGCGAGTTGCAGCAGTTAGTGCAAGGTTTAGGTGGACAGCCGGAGACTACCGGCAGTACTACCGGATCAATTCATCGCGCCTGGATTAATTTGAAGGCCGGACTCGGTGGAGGTGATGAAGCTATCATGTCCGCGTGTGAAACAGGTGAAGATGCCGCTGTGAACTTATATAAAAAAGCTTTAGAAAAAGATTTGCCGAGCGATGTTCAGGAAACGGTATCGCAACAATATCGGGCTATTCAACTTTCGTACAATAAGGTGAAATCTATGCGGGATAATTATGTAGCGTAGGCGGCGAACGTTAAGAGTTACGCGTTGACGCGTATACGTTTTTCTAAAATTCGTACACGCGTAACTCTTAAGGCTCTACCTTATTTCTCTGACGATTTTGAGTCAGGCTCACAATGACCATAATTAATTCTGCTAATTCTACTGGTTTGGCGACATGCATTTGAAAGCCTGCATTCAATGCTTGGAGGCGGTCTTCGGGACGCGCTAATGCGGTCAAGGCTACGGCTGGAAGGCGCTGCGAACGCGCCGCGCCACGCTGATTTTCAAGAGCGCGAATCTTGCCTATCACTTCATAACCGTCTTCGTCTGGCATGGCGACATCACAGATAAAAATATCAAATTCATGAGCTGCTAAAAATTCCCGGGCTGCCATGCCGGTATCAGCAACTGTCACTGTCGCCCCTTGTTCTTTCAAGGTAGCGGCCACCATTAGTCGGGCCTCTTCCTGATCATCCAGAACCAGCACGTGAACGCCGTCGAGACGTGGTAAATCTTTCAGCGGAATAACCCCTGAATCGTTATAAACTTCAGAAATAGCAGGAATCGGAGTTGACTGCTCGGCAAACTGAGTTACATGCAGTGGTAAGGTGACAATGAAGGTTGCTCCCATGCCCACGCCTGCGCTTTGAACCTCTATTTTCCCGCCGTGTAATTCAACGAGTTGCTTCACGAGTGCCAGACCAAGGCCTAGCCCACCGTGTCGTCGTGTGCGCGCCATGTCATCCTGGCTGAAGCGATCAAAGACAGATGATAAAAATTCCGGCTTAATCCCCTGCCCGGAATCTTTGATAATGATATGAATATGCTCTTCACTAAATTCAGTCTTTAATTCAACCCGACCACCTTCCGGCGTAAATTTAATGGCATTCTGGAGCAGGTTCCAAATGATTTGTTGCAATCGAGAGCTGTCCCCAATGATGTTCTGCAATTTATGTTCAATTTGGGTAATTAGTTTGATTCGTTTCGCCTGAGCCGCCGGACGCACCACTGTCAGGGCATCTTCGATCATCAGATGCAAATCAACGGGGATGGTTTCAATCTTGAGTTTCCCGCTGATGATGCGGGCCGTGTCCAGCAAGTCTTCAATTAGTTTCTGCTGCATGCGGGCGCTGCGTTCAATAATCTCCGTGTGATTTGTGACTTTGTCAGCGTCATGCGGATTCAAACGAAGAATATGCGTATAGCCGAGAATCGCGTTCAACGGATTACGCAGTTCGTGTGAGACCACCGCCAGGAATTCGTCTTTGGCACGATTATGGCTTTCGGCAATTTCACGCAGATGCTGTTCTTCAACGAGCAAGTGTTCACGCGCGGCTTCAAACTGTTTTTGTTGCGTAATATCAAGGGTCGAACCGGCTAGCCGGATGGCGCGAAGAAAGCCGCCAACCTCAGCAAAATGAGCGCGCCCCTGCACCGACACCCAACGTTCAGTTCCATCTGGCCAGATCGTTCGATGTTCAAATTTAAGTAATCCATTGCCTTCTGGGTTAATAGCGTCGCGAATTGCTGCCCGCCAGTCTGGTAAATCTTCAGGATGAATAATCTCGCTATTAATAAATTCAGGTGTAATCACGATCTCCGATGAAATCCCATGAATCCTGTAATTTCGCCGCGACCAGTAAGATTCTCCGGTAATTAAATTCGCATCCCAGATGCCAAGTTGCGTCGCGCTTACTGCCAGCTCCAGCCGTTCTTCGGAGTCGCGTAATTTTAACGCCGCATCTTTATTGACGGTAATATCCGTCGAAGTACCGAACCATTTCTGGATGTTGCCCTGGCTGTCACGACTAGGTTCGCTTTTGACTAAAAACCAGTGATATTCCTTGGTTTTCTGATTGCGCATCCGCGCTTCGAATTCAAAGCCTTTGCCCTCGGCAAAAGCTTTGCGCCACTCTTCATTCATCAAAACGCGGTCATCGGGATGAATCACTTCGTTAACGATTTCGGGTGTATCAGTGGCTGCCAAATCCAGTCCGGAAAATTCCGTCCATTGTTCGTTCACAAATTCCATCACACCGCCTGCGCCAGTAACCCAGACGATTTGCGGGACGGCGTTGGCGAGCGTGCGAAATTCGGCTTCGCTTTTTTGTAAGGATTCTTCCGATTTTTTACGTTCGGTGATGTTATTAAAAACAATGGCGACGCGGTTGCTGGATTCATCGCCGATGCGCGAGGCATACACATCAAACCAGCGGTTCATTGATTCGGCGTAATTTTGGAAACGAATTGGTTCGCCCGTCAGCACAACTTTGCCATAGGCTTCAAACCAAAGTTCTTCGAGGTCGGGAATGAGTTCGCGGGCAGTTTTGCCGATTGCATCTTTGAGTCCGGTGAGACGTTCCATCGCCGGATTTGCCTGCACGAAACGATAATCAATCGGCTTTTGATTTTCATCGAAAATCATTTCGATGATGCAGAAACCTTCGTCAATCGAATCGAAAATAGCGCGGAATTTTTCTTCCGATTCGCGCAAACGGTTTTCCGCCTGTTTTTTCTCAGTCAAATCACGGAACAATTTAGCAAAGCCGCGCAGGTTTCCGGTTTCATCGCGCAAGGCAATCATTTCGCCGAAACCATAAAAACGCGAATCGTCTTTACGAAGATGCCAACGCTCATCACGGGCTTGTCCCTTTTCTTTGGCAATGGCAATTTCCTTTTCGGGAATCTTATTTATTTGGTCTTCCGGCGTAAAAATAAGGGCGACTGATTGGCCGATAATTTCCTTTTCCGTCCAGCCTAAAATCTGCTCCGCCCCTGTATTCCAATGCGTAATTCGCATTTCTTTATCAATAAAGATGATCGCGTAATCTTTGGCGTTTTCCGTCAGCAGACGAAAGCGTTCTTCTTCATCACGCAATCGTTGTTCCGCTATCTTGCGTTCGGTGATGTCGCGGATATTGCATTGAATGACGGTTTCATCGCCTTCAGCGTAACCATTGCTAACGAATTCTACGTTGATGCGTCGCCCGGACTTGGTTTCGAGCGGCAGGTCTTCATAACGGATATATTTCTTTTCCTGCAATTCCTGCACAGCGGCTTTGCTCTTTTCGATGTCCTTGAACAGACCGATTTCCCAGAGTTCCTTGCCGATCAATTCAGCGGGTGAGTAACCCAGCAACTCGGCGATGTAAGGATTGGCATCAACGATGCGGGCAGTGTCGGGATTCAGGATGAGGATGCCGTCTTTCGCCGACTCGAACAAGCGACGAAAACGCTCTTCCGAAATCCGCAGTTTTTCTTCGGCGCGGGCGCGTTCAATGCGCGTGTAGATGCGGGCGGCGATTTCGGTCAGCAGCTCGACTTCGGATTCGCTCCAGATGCCGGACTTATCGCGCATCGCACAGAGGCAGAAACGCCAGCGTCCGTCGCTGACATACGGCGCGGTTAGGAGAGCGCGGATGCCGAGTGCGTCGAAACGGGCGGCGGCTTCTGGTTCGCGCATTGCGCCCGTGTCGTTGATGACGATGGCGCGTCCAGCGAGCATTTCGGCGCGTTCTTCGGCGGAATGAAAATCTTTCATCGGATAAACGCCCGCCAGATTAACCGCGCCAGCCGCGTGTTGATCGTGAACGACGTGCGCCGTGTCCATCGCTTCGTTGATTTCGACAAACGAGCAATTGGTCAAATTCAAATACGCGGCAATGCGTTCGCCCGCCACACGCAAAATTTCGTCGGCGTTTAACAGCGGCGCGAAATCCTTATGCAAATCGGCGAGAAAAGCGAGATTTCGTTCGCGTTGAATGCGCTCGGTGATGTCGAGGTTTGTTCCGATAACCCATTCCGGCTGTCCGTCATCGTTCAGGCGGACGGTTTCGACGGCTTGAACGTAGCGAATCGCGCCGTCGTCATTACGCCGGATTCGGAATTCGCGGGAGCTTTGTCCGCCCTGACGCACCGTTTCCTGCAATAATTCTTCTTGTCGTGACAGTTCCTCAGCTAAGACGGATTCGCTCCACGCGGTATAAGGAACAATTCCGCCCTCGGTCGGCGCGATGCCGTAAATGCGAAACATCCGGGCATCCCAGCGAATTTGATTGGTGATGACATTCCATTCCCAAATACCGACCGCCGTCGCTTCGGTCGCTAACCGCATTCGTTCTTCGTTCTCGCGCACTTCATCTGCCGCTTTTTTACGTTCGGTAACGTCGAGCGCGATGCCGAGAATCTCTTCGGCTGTGCCGTTTTCGTCGCGCTTGAAAACGCGGTCGCGGCTGCGGAACCAACGCCACTCGCCCGATTTGTGCTGCATCCGATACTCGAACTCGAAAATTTTGCCGTTGGATGTTTGACTTAGCTGCCGGAAATGTTTTTGCGCCGACTTTGCATCTTCCGGGTGCATAAAAGTTCGCAGAAAATCCGGCTGTTTATCTCTTACTTCGTCAAACGAATAACCCAAAACCGTCGCCGCCTGATCGGTCAGATAAGTCGGGATGCCTGTTTTCAGATTGAAGGTGTAAATCACGCTTGGCGCGGTTTCGATAATATTTTGCGTGAACCGTTGATTTTCACGCAGTTCAATTTCCGCGAGTTTACGTTTCGTGATGTCAATGTCCACGCCGACGAGCCGCGCCGGTTCGCCCTTGTCGTCGTAAAAGACGCGCCCTTTGCCGATCACCCAGCGAATCGTGCCGTCGCCTTTGAGCATCCGAAATTCGCATTCGTAATCGCCGTCCTTGAGCGCGGCGTTGATGCGCTGCTGCAGCATCTCGCGGTCGAGCGGATGGATAAGTTTGATGAATCCCTCAAACGAATTCTCGAATGCCTCGGCGGGCATCGCGGCGGATTGTTCGGTTTCTTTTGTCCAGTTTATCTCGCCCGTTTTGATATTCCAGTCGAACGCGCCGATGTTTGCGCCCGTCATCGCCAGATTCAGGCGTTCTTCCGATACACGCAGTAATTCTTCCGCCGCTTTGCGCGCCGTAATGTCCCGCGCCGCTAAGATGCCGCGCACGGGCCGCGGCGGATTCGTCGTGCGGTCGAAGAAAATTTGTTTGCGGACGCTGAGCCAGCGGACTTCGCCGTTTTTCCAGACGATGCGATGCTCGCGGGCAAACCAACCTTCGCCGTCGGGATTTAATGATTCAGCAATAATTGGCGCGAGTTCTTTGGCATCGTCAGGATGAAAAGTCGCGTGAACCGTTTCGCGCGGGACGGTGATTTCCTCTTCGCCCAAACCAAAAAGTTTTGCAGCTTCTTTGGAAAGATGATTCGTGTGGTTCGTGTAATCAATTTCGCAGATCGCAAATTCGGCAACTTCGATGCCGAGTTTTAAGCGTGCTTCCGAGGAGCGCAGTTTTTCTTCTGCCTGTTTACGCTCGGTGATGTCATTACTGACAACAAAAAGGCAAGGTTGCCCCTTGACTGTAATCCGGTCGGCATTGAGCAAATGGATGAGGATTTCACCACTTCTCGTCCGCCACTTCACTTCGAAATCGTGGACGTAACCATCACGGTTTAGTAGTTCCCGCAACGCCACTCGTTGCGCAGGGTCAGCGTAAAAATCGAATTCAGCCGGCGAACGACCAATGATGTTTTCACGCGCGACGCCGAATAATTCACAAGATGCCTTGTTAACGTCTATATATTTAACTTCCGCCTCAGAAACAATTGACATAAAAGCGGAACTTTTATGAAAGGCGGCGAAAAATCGGGCTTCGCTTTCGGCGAGCAGTTGATGCTGACTGGCCAGTTCACGCTGAACGGCGACTTTTTCAATCGCGCGATGGATGGTGTGACGCAATTGCTCAGCAGTAATTCGGCCTTTGGCTAAGTAATCCTGCGCGCCGCTTTTGAGAGCTTTCACGGCCAGCGATTCATCACCGGCGCCGGTCATCATGACGACTGGCAAGGTCGGTAGAAGCGGGTCAGGATTGAGCATGGCAAGCAGCGTGATCCCGTCAATATCAGGCAACTGATAATCCAGCAAAACACAATCAGGAGATTGCTTAGAACAGAGTTCAAGGCCTGCTGCGCCCATCTCCGCTTCAAAAAATGAATAAGTAACCTCGTCGTCTTTCTGTAAAAAATGACGAAACACAGCACGGTCTTCGGAGCTGTCATCAATGATTAGAATTTTCAGTAATTGCTTGCTCATATTAATTCACGGTTCAGGCTGCCAGCCCGCTGAACGCCGCCGACTGTAGTTGCTCGTCAGAAAAATTTACGCGCAGGCTAACCTGCGTTTATGGTTCTATGGCAACATTACGGCTTCAAACCAGTAATCCATTAAAATCTCTAAGGAACGACTAAATTTTTCAAAATTTACTGGCTTGTTAATATACCCTGAAGCGCCGTTGCGATAACAAAACTGAATGTCTTTTGGGTCAGTCGAAGTAGTCACTACGACAACGGGGATTATACACAGTTTCTGATCCGTTTTTATAATTCTAAGGGTTTCATGTCCACTCGTTCCACTTAAATTCAAATCAAGGAAAATGATTGCCGGAGATTCGTTAGTTCGCAGATATTCAAGCGCGGGATCAGAACTCGAAAAACGATTGATAGAATAGTCACGTCCGGTTCTTTGTAAGGCCCATTGAATCGCCGCAAAGTCTTCATCACTGTCCTCAATAATTAAGATTATTATTTTTTCATTCATCGTCATCTTACTCCAGTCACCGATTGTCTTTTTAATTGCTCTTGGTTCTAGAAGTCATCCCAAACCTCGAAAAGCCCAGTAAATGATGCTTGAAAAATAGGTTTTGGGATGACTTCTAGTCAGTTAATTGCTGCTTTTGTTCTTTAAATTGCCACTAGCTTTAGCTAGTGGAAGATTGCAGCAAATAAGAGGCTTTAGCCGAATTCTGTTTTAGAAAATTTCCGCTTGGCTTTAGCCCAAACGATTGGCGGCTTCAGCCTAATTTTATCTGTCCTTAAAGTTTTCAAATCCCGCGCGTTTCAAGAAATCTTCAAACTCATCATCAAAACTTTTCGTTCGGTGATGCGCTTCCTGATTGGCAATGTATCTTCTCACACTGTCAAGATTTGACTCACAGACACCAACTGCGAAATACTCGTCCTGCCATCCAAATTTTGTCTTGCACAAATTATTTTTGTTAATCCAAAACGATGATTCGCCTTTTATCAACTGCATCAACTTTTCCAAAGTCTGGTCAGTTCCCAAAGAAATCAAGCAATGAACGTGATCTGTGTAGCCGTTAATGAAATCAAGATAAATACTTTTCTCCTGCGCGTTTTTGCGAATGTGCTGAAAAACTTTCTGCCTGATTTCGTCCGTTAAATACGGCTCACGATTTTTCGTTGACCAGACAAAATGTATCCAAACTTTGACGAATGACATAATTTTTTATTTGAACGCTGTTTTTGCTTTGATAAATTGCCACTAGCTTCAGCTAGTAGAATAATTCGGCTTGGGCCGAATTTCTGTAAATAAACTTCCAATTGGCTTCAGCCTAATTTGTGCTAAAGCGATAAGGAAAATTATTTTTCAGATATTCGGCTAAAGCCTTTTCTTTTTTCAACTCGTCCACTAGCTAAAGCTAGTGGCAATTTATCTTTTCCTAGCCACCAGCTAAAGTTACCGGCAAGTTATATTTACTGATCCAAGTAACTATTTTGCTATCCCGCTCCCAACGTAAAATAAAAAGTTGTCCCTTCCTGAGGGACAGATTCCAGCCAGATTTTTCCGCCGTGGCGTTCAATAATCTTTTTTGCAATCGTCAATCCCGCGCCAATTCCGCCGCCAAAATGTTCGCGTCCATGAAGTCGTTTGAAGATGCGGAAAATCGCTTCCTGATGTCTGACTGCAATACCGATGCCGTTATCCCGCACGAAAAACGTCGGGATTTCAGACTCCAAAAATCCGACTTCGACCACGCGATTTTCTTTGTCATTGTATTTGACAGCGTTCGTCAGCAGATTGGTAAACACTTCGCGCAGCAACACTTCATCGCCTTGAATCATCGGCAGGTTATTGGCAATGCGGACTTCGGCATTACCTTCGACGAGGCGTGAATGAATCATCTCGAGCGTTTCGCGCAGCAGATGATTCAGATCAATTTCTGTCAATGTAATTTGCGTCCGGCCAATGCGCGAATACTGCAAAAGAGATTCGATCAGTGATTCCATCCGCTGTGTCAGGCGCATCAACGTTTGCAGCTTTTCCTGCCCGTCGGCATCAATTTTGTCGGCGTAGCCTTCAATCAAAAAATGTGAATAATTGTGAATGCCCCGCAACGGCTCTTTCAAATCGTGCGAAGCGATATAAGCGAACGAATCGAGTTCGATGTTCGAGCGTTCGAGTTCGGCATTTAATTTCGCCAGCGCTTCCGCCTTGCGCACGATGATTTCCAAAATCGAACGGCGCAGATTCGCGGCGGCATCCTGCTCGCATTGTTTCCACGGTGCCGATTTTCCTGCGACTTCTTCAACCCATAAATCGAATGATTTGCGCGGCGTCAGACGGTCGCCGAGCTCGCCGATTTCAGCAGGTTTCGTCGGATCACCGGCCCAGTTGACGCTCTGCGAAATTTCGGGTCGAAACCATAAAACAAAATGCGGCTGATGTCGGCTCAAACGCATCGCTAAAACTCCGGCACCGAATTTTTTGCAATCGGCGGCATCGACGCAAATGTGAGGAAAATTGTTGGTTGCGTAAATTTCTTCGCCCGTGTTTTCGGTTAACCAATTGGCGATTTTACGGACGTTTTCGGCTTTCGGCGTGGTACCCAAAAGATAAACATCATCGTCCACAACAATCGCCGCGCCGCTGGCGTCAATCCAATTTAAAAATTTCGTTTCGTCCTTAATTAAAGCCTGCGGAAAATCTTCTGCCCGCGCCATCGCTTCGACGAGTTCGGCGTGGCGCGTGTTGAGATGCTGAACGTATTCGTGATTTTCGTTTTCTTCTTTGGCCGACATTTGCAGCGATAACAAATGCGCTAAAAATTCGCACGCCATCCGCGCATCGTGCGCCACATAACGCGGCGCGGCATAGTGATGACATGCGACCAAACCCCACAATTTATTGTCTTTGACAATCGAAATAGACATCGTTGCCTGCACGCCCATATTCCGCAGATATTCGGTATGAATTGGCGACATACTGCGCAAAACGGCGTAGCTCATGTCTAAGGGCTTTCCTGACTGCGGATTGATTTCAGGCACGAGCGCGACCGGCTCGGCATCGTTATCAGTTTTAAATCTAAGCCAGCTTTTGACATATAAAGCCCGTGCTTGTTTCGGAATATCCGAGGCCGGATAATGCAAACCAAGAAACGATTCGAGATCATCGCGCTTGGCCTCGGCAATCACGTCGCCTGAATCATCGTTGGCAAATCGATAAATCATGACGCGATCAAAGCCGGTAAATTCACGCACCCGCTGTGCCGCCTGATCACAAAATTCTTTTACTGAAGAAGTTCCTTCAAGCTGCGCAATCGTTGATTTCAATGAAGCGTAAAGCTCCAGTGGAACGTTCGGCGGTTCAGTCGGTTTCGTTTCCAGTTCGAGAATCAGTAAGCCTTCGTAACGATGAATAATCGCTTCGAATTCCTGGCCCGAATTCGTTTTCATGGGCGGTAAATAGTGCGGCAAAGCTTCAAGTTTTTTCGGCAAAACATGCGCTTTAAGATGCTCGACGCTGTCTGCTGCCAGTATTTTCTCCCACGATTCGCCAATCAAATCCTCTGGCGTAAAACCGATCATCTCAGCTGAATTTGCGCTGGTCTGTAAAATCGTCAGCGCTGGTTCAGCAATCGCTAAAATCACTCCGTGCGGTTGGATTGAACCAGGAATATGAATCGGTTCGCGCTCACAATTCGTCAAATCAATTTTATTGTTTGTCTCTGTAGTAGTGTCATTCATATCTTTTCTTTCTGAAATCCAGGTGGGGAACCTGTCAACGTAGTATGAGCAACGTTGAATGAGTTGATGGATGTACAACTTTAATTGGCAACAAGCGTACTCGCGGCGAAGCGATATTTATTGCTGGCTGGCAGCCTATGCCCCCAGCCAATGATCGAGTTTTTCAAAGGTTTCAATTGCCGCCTCAACGATTTCTGATTCGTGGGCGTCGGTTGCAGCAAACTCAGTGATGACTGCGCCAAAATCGCGCCACATCTTGCCGGTGTTTTCACCATACGCGCGAAAAAAAGCCGCCCCATTTGTCTCATCAAGCTGTAAAGTTTGCGCAAAGTGACGTGCCAGAAACTGTCCACCAAGCGTCGAACCTTCTGCCACGTATAGATAGCCAAGGGTTTGCGCAGGTGTTTCCACAACAGGCAGGTGTTGGCACAATGCAATCTGACTGAGCTGCTCATCGCCAATACCCAGTGCGGTCAAATCCATTCGAAGCCAGGGAGTTTTATGCCGTGGGATTAAATCAAAACCCGATCCGGCAGTACTCAGATTTGAAACCAGGCGCAGCTCCAAAGGGGCATAAAATCCAAAAAATCTGGCTAATAAATCGCGGTATCCATTGATGTCTTTGACACGGTTGCGTAAATCAAGCGTTGCTTCCACCTGTTCGTGATGTCTTTTTGTTTGAGTTTTTAATAAGTTAAGAATCATAGTGTGAGATCTAACCTTATCTTTACGATCAAAGTTTTTTGTCCAGACGGTTTGATAGACGCTTTTTAAACGCAGACTATTGCTCTAAAAATTTCTCAGCGATGAGCGACTTATTTCTATCTTTATTCTTGTCGGATTTATTTGTCAAATACATGATTTCGGATTGGTAATTGTAACAACTATGCCGAGCGGCAGATAATAGTCTAACGCTTTATAATCTTAAGTTTTATGGGATACTAAAGAATATAAACTACAATTCCAAGTATCTGAAATCTCAGTTTGGAGAATCCTAGGGAAAACGTAATTGTGAGGTTTCTCTAAAAAAATTTTGCCAAATATAAAAATTTAATTAGATAACATTATTTCAATGATAAAGGTTAAGAACAAAATTTATATTAAAATTATTTTTACCTCTACAACAATAACTTAGCCCCAGCTTAATTTTTGGATGATTTTATAAATCTCTCCATCCACTAATTGTGCTTACCCATTAACAAAGACTTCGATTTTATGATTAGATGACACAATGACTGGCTATTTCATTGTGTCATCTAATAACCGCCAAATATTAATAAAAACTTTTAAGAAGTAAAATCATTTTGTGCCAAAAGATAGGCTTATTATTTAATTTCTTCCTATCTGAGTATACCACTATTTCGAGTCATTAGGGCTTTCCTGATGGAATTCTTCTTTTTCAGTTGTGGGAAACAAAATAGTAGGTGAAGTGCTGGTCGGAACCACATTTCCCCCTTCATTTTCCCAATTTTCTATCGGCTCCGGCTTAGCTTTCGGCTTTTCATAATTGGCCTCAGTTTTTTGATTTGTATTTGTTTCTGGATATGTCATAACTACCTCACTTAGCAATATGTAATAAATTTATAAAAATTTCTGAGATGAGATTCCTATTGTTTCATCACTTTCAGAAATAAATATTAATGATAGTTAAGTTGAGGCAATCCTTATGCCGTTTCTGAATTAAATGATATTTAATAGAAGTGACCTTAATTACCAGAAATATGGCATGTTAATCAAACTAGCGCACTCTAATCATTCACTAGTGTTTTCAATCCATACATGAATTTTTTATCTTTCTAATTTTAACTTTTAATCAGGGCCACGATAATTGTAATTAATTCCAGTGGATCAACAGGTTTTGAAATATGAACCTGAAAGCCGGCTCGTAAAGAATGAATTCGATCTTCAACGCGTGAGTAGGCTGTCAGAGCTATGGCAGGAAGCTCAATTGAACTGTGATGTGGCAGATTGCGAACTTTTCGCATCAAACTATATCCGTCTTCGTCTGGCAGGCCAATGTCAGCAATCATCAGGTTATAACCAAAGGGTTGTTCAACTGTGCATAATTGTTCATAAGCCTGCCTGGCATTATTTGCCAAAGTAACTTCAGCTCCCATGTTTGTTAGAATCGTTCGTAATAACTCTTGCGAATCTTCATCATTCTCAACGACGAGCAGTTTAATTCCTGCCAATAATTTTGAATTTAAAATGGCTTTAGTTTCACCTGAACCAACATTAGTCACAGAGTCACTGAAGGCTGCAATTGGCAAGGAAACCGTGAATTTAGCTCCGAGTCCAAGGCCGGGGCTTTCTGCTTTGATGGTTCCACCGTGTAATTGAATTAGATGTTGGGCTAAAGATAATCCTAAACCTAAGCCAACAGAACCGTCGTGATAACTATCAAATTTTTGCTTAAAGCGTTCAAACATCACTGGGATAAAATCTGATTGAAATCCTTTCCCGGAATCGGTCACTTGCAAAAGTAATTCCGACTCTTCCCGATCTAGATGGATCTCAATTTTTCCGTAGGCTGGAGTAAATTTTATCGCATTCGAAATTAGATTCATGACGACCTGGTGCAAACGTTCTGCATCGCCAAAGACATTTGGCGCGTGATTATGAATTTCGAATGTCATCGAAATCGCCTTTGAATCCGCTACCAGGCGCAGGAGTTCGAGGACTTCCTTTACCATCGCCACAAAATCAAATTCGGCAATTTCCAGTTTCAACTTTTGATCAATCATTTTTGAGGTATCAACCAAAAGATTAATCAGATGTAACTGAGTTTTGCCACTCCGCTCAATGATTTTCAACATTTGCCGGGCTTGGGCCGACAAGTCATTTTGAAGTTGCAGCAATCGCGTGTAACCCAAAATAGAATTCAACGGATTCCGCAATTCGTGTGAAACCAAATTAATAAATTCGTTTTTGCTTTTGTTGGCTGCTTCCACTGAGGCGTACGCTATTTTTTCCTGAAGGTATAACTGTTCCTCCTTCACGTGCTTTGGTTCAATCGCTTCAGAGAATTCAAGCATTGTACCGATGACATTTCCAAATTCATTATGAACGATTGAAGTATTGAAAACGTCTTCCTTAAAAATTTTCGTGAGATCAGTAATTTTTTGATTCAAGGCTTCAGACGCAGTCCACCCGGTCAGCTTTTCTGCTGGCGCGTTTATAAACTTCACTTCATCATTGATATCAATTGCGATGATTCCTTTATTTAAGCTGTTAAGTAAAGCTGTACTCCATTTATTTTGTTCTTCATCCCGGGCCTGTCTCTCAACATTTTCGAGACACTTCGTGAGCGCATTTTGTAGACTTTCAGCACTCATTTTTTCTTTTAATAAGTAATGGGCAGCGCCTAACTCAAAAGCCTCCAGAATAGTTTCAAGCTTCTCAACACCCAATAACATGATCACGGAATCAGTATTTTTCACTGCTCCGTGTTTTATTTCTTTGAGGATATTTATTCGATCCTGATCCGAAGCGAGCTGGCCCAGGATGAAACAATCAAACCGATTTGTATGGATTAGTTTAAATGCCTGCTCTCGATTGTCCGTGCCAACAATTAAATATTTTGCGTGGAGTTCACCGGAAAGGTATTGACGAAAAACGGCTTGATCTTCGGGCGAATCATCAATCAGCAGAATCGACCGGATTTTTATTTCTTTGCTCATGTTCGGGGTTGGCATAGCGCTTCTCGGTGCTAACGATCAATTTCTAAAAAGCTAAATTTGTTACCTTTTATGGCAACAAATGACAATCCCTGGTTTTCAGCATTTAGATTTTGTTACTTGCAGGCGGGAACCTACAGTACAAACCACCACCAATATAAACATTTATATCAGGTCAAATATCTTATCTGAATTGTTGTATTAATTCGGTACGCTGGCGTACATTACTTTCTATTTTTTTTGATGGCTATGTATCTATGACGATTGCGGCACATTAAAGATTTGATCAAATTCGCTTTTGACCGCCTCATAACATTCACAGGCAAAAGATTCAATTCCTTCACGATTCAGGATTGTAATTTTTCCACGGCTATACTTAATTAAACCTGCGCTTTGTAACGCGCCTGCGGCAACCGTGACACCAGCGCGTCGCACTCCTAACATTTCTGATAATAATTCCTGTGTGATGCAAAACGTGTCCTGTTTGGCGTGGTCGTGCAGAATCAGTAACCAACGGCAAAGTCGATTTTTAATGCTATGAAAATGGTTGCACACTCCGGATTGGACAAATTGCACCATGACGGCAAAAGTGTAGCGCGTAAACAATTTATAAAGTGGCGTCGTACAGCCAAACTCACTATGCAGAATAGACATTGGTAATCGTAAAGCTGAACCCGCTAATTGAATATTGACTCGATAAGGCAATGCTTCTCCCTTAAGTAAAATCGGCATTCCCACGACACCTTCATTCCCCACCATCCCGATTTCGATGGCATTTCCGTTGAGCGTAACCGACACCAAAGACGCAATTCCTTCGGTCATAAACCAAGCCCATTGCAGAGGCTGTCCGGCTTCACATAAAACATCCCCGAGTTCTAATTTTATATATTGTAAGTGTGGTTTTAAGCGTTCATATTCTGTGATAGGTAGTGCGCGTAACAATCGATTCTTTACATACTCTTGTTCTGGAACAGAGGCTGAATTCATAAATTTCGTTTTCCTGAAATTACAAAATCTTAACTAAACAGTCCTTCAACTTAGCAACGACTATGCCAGGGGAATGATTTTAAAAATGTATTACCAGCATACAGAAAAGGATATTCGAATTGAGTCAGCACCGCAACTAGTAGAGAGCGCGGTTATAGACAACATTTCTCTTGCTGAATTTACGCTTTTAATACTTCTCAAAATATTACTTCTCAAAAAAAAGATAGCAAGGAGAAAATTTTCCTAGGGTTACTCTTCACTTTCCAGCGACTCATCTATATATTTTTATTAGAACAATCTCTCATTAACACCGCTACTTATTTAATAGTCACAATATGTAGCGGTCAGAATTAACTATTAATTATTATAAGGATACAAACAATGCCTAGCAAAAAAGATAAAAAGAGTACCAAAAGTGCAAGTCAGTTCCGTGCCGTCAGCTCTGAAGCCATAGGAGTGGCACAAGCAAAAGAGGCGGGGAGTGATCATACGTGGCATTATGGGCGCGTCACTCGCATTGGACATTTCGAGATGGCAGGTGGTCGCGAGGTCGTTATTGCCTGGGAAGAAGGGGGCTTCACTTCCCAGCAGGGCAACATCACTGATGCGGAGTGGGAGATTTTCAAGCTTGCCTTTATGACGACCGGACGTATCTCGGTACTCAGCGAAGCGACCGATGAACAATGGATGTATGACTATCGGTTTCTGGAGGCCGTGCGATAGGCAAGCTGGAGCATCAGCCGTAAACTTGATAGCGCCTGTAGTTATGAGGTTTATCAAGCCGTAGAGAAATTCTACCGGAGGCTGGAGTATTTTAGCCGCTGTTGGTAATCACCATTTAGCGAAGTGGGAGCAGCTTATGAGTGTCTTTTCAGTGCCGACGCGACCTTAGGCTGCTCCTACTGCCTTGATGACGTCGTGTTTTTTAGAGATTGGAGCCAACTTAAAAAAACAATCGTTTGGTTAAAAAAAGAGGCTTACAACCGACCGAAAGGAAGCTCACGCAGAAAGTAAGAAATAATTTTACCCATTTGAATATATAAAATCCGTTTGCAATAAGCGCGGAAATCAATTTTTAACGCAATTCAATTTTAGCTTACTTATTACGCCATAATAAGTTCTACAGTTTTGTAGTTATAGGTATTCCTGTTTCAAACAGGTTCTTAGCGCAATCCTAGACAAGATCAAGATTTAATCTGCCTGTCAGACTGGCAATCACTGTAATTAATTCCGCAGGCTCCACCGGTTTAGGTACGTGATGATTGAATCCTGATGAAAGCGCCTGCATGCGGTCGTGGGGACGGGCATATGCGGTCAAGGCAATCGCAGGCATACGGCTTAACTGCCCCTGTTCAAGTTCTCTGATTTTTCGAATAAGTGAATAGCCGTCTTCCTCAGGCATACCAATATCAGAGACCAGCAAATCAGGTTTCTGTTGGATGATAATTGCCAGAGCGGAAGCTGCGGTACTCGCAGATATAACCGTGGCTCCATAAGTTGTCAGCATTTGCTTTAATAATTGTAACGCATCATTTTCGTCATCCACTGTCAGAATACAAAGCCCTTTCAAAATGGGTTCAGCGCTTAGCAAACTCAGAGTATCTTTTATTTCGCTGGGTTGAACGAGAATTTGTGTTGTTTCCTCGCTGACAGGTAAACGAAGCGCCTTGATCGGAAGCCGAACGGTGAATGACGAACCTTGATTCAGACCTTCACTTTCGACGCTAATCAGACCACCGTGTAATTCAACCAAATGCCGGACAATCGCCAACCCTAATCCCAGACCTCCATGCTTGCGAATGCTGGTGGCATCAGCTTGCCGAAAGCGATCAAAGACGTAAGGCAAAAAGTCAGGTGAGATACCTTGTCCCGTATCCCTGACCTCAAAAATAATGTGAGACTCATCACGGCTGAGGCGAACATTTATCGAGCCGTCTTTGGGAGTAAATTTAATGGCGTTTGAAAGTAAATTCCAGGCGACCTGTTGTAAGCGGTTCGCGTCACCAGCGATTGAATTCACGTCCTGATCAATAACTGCATTAATTGTAATATTTTTGGCATTGGCAGCCGGCTTAACCGTTTCCATTGCTGCCTGGACAAATAAAGCCGGGTCTATGGTCCTCACTTCCAACCGTAGCTTGCCCGTCACAATCCGTGAAATATCCAGCAGGTCATCAATCAATCGGGCCTGATTTTCCGCACTCCGTTCGATGGTTTCTAAAGCTTTTCCGGTGGTGACAGCATCTAAATTTCCGGCGCGCATCATGCGTGCCCAACCAAGAATTGCATTGAG
Source organism: Blastocatellia bacterium (assembly GCA_043736395.1). Lineage (GTDB taxonomy): Bacteria > Acidobacteriota > Blastocatellia > RBC074 > RBC074 > JAFDVL01. Next base: position 19,658 of record JAYTCQ010000232.1, read on the forward strand.
AGGCGTGCGTAATTCATGTGAAACAGTCGCCACAAATTCATCTTTCAGGCGATTCGATTCCTCGGCCTTTGAACGCAATAATTTTTCACGTTCCAATAATTCTGACCGCTCTATTTCGGCCTGCCGTCTTTCGCTGACGTCACGCGCAATACCCACATAAATATGTTTTCCCTGAATATTAGATTCACTAAACGAAAGTTCCAACGGAATTTCATGTCCATCCTGATGCAGCCCTGGAATTTCGAGATGATTCCAGTTGAGATGTTGCTTACCTGTGGCTTCGTACCTGGAAATCCCTGCCTCGTGCAAATGGCGCAAATATTCCGGCATTAACATCGTCAATGATTGCCCGATCATGGCTTCTATTTTATAACCAAATATTCGTTCAGCGGCTCGATTAATAAACAGAATTGTGCTGGAGTTATCAATAATAATTATTGCATCTGAGGCCGATTCCGCGACTAACCGATAACGCTCCTCACTGTCGCGTAGCTGTTCTTCTGCTTCCACCTGATCGGTAATATCATAATTGATGCCTCGCAGTAATCGGGGCTTGCCGGCACCGTCAATTTCAGCTTTTCCCATGCCGGCGATCCAGCGAATTTTCCCGTTCGGTAATTTGATCCGAAACCGTGAATCATAAGGGTTCTTTAACTCAATCGCAGCCCTGATATTCGCATCCAGAGCTGAACGATCATCTTCATGAATAACCGCAAAAAATGGGTCTATCGTAACAACCGATTCGTCTTTGGAAATACCAAATAATTCTCGAACCCGGTCATCAGTTTGGATATTGTTGGATTGCAAGTCCCAGGCGAAGCTCCCCATTTTGCCCGCCGCCAAAGCTAATCGTTGCTGTTCCTCAATGGTACTTAATTGCAATTCGGCTTGGCGTTGTTGCGAGAAATCCCGGAAAACCAGGACTGTGCCAATAATAATTCCATCATCATCACGAATTGCTGCGCCGCTATCATAAATCGGAAGATACCGTCCATCTTTCGTGAGTAAAGAAACATCAGTTGCAAAATTACCTCCGACGCCACCCTCTAATATTTTAACCAGCGGATTTTCGATCGCTTCTCTGTTTTTTTCGTGAACAATCTTAAAAACATTTTCCAGTGGTAATTCCTCGGCATCCTCTGCTGTCCATCCGGTAACCTGCTGCGCTTTTTTATTGATAAAATTTATTTTGCCTTCGATATCAGTGGTGATGACACAATCATCAATACTTTCCAGTGTCACACGCCACCATTCGCGCTGATTGCGTTCTTTTTTTTCGGCTACAGCACGACGAATATTCTCTAGTTTCAGTTCCCCGGATGAATTCGTTAAATCTTCCATCTGAGCCGCGACACGATTTTCCAGTAACAGATTAGCTTCGGCCAAGGCATTTTCTGTAATTTTACGGCGACGAAGCTGTCGCACAATCATTAAATTTGTATACACTAATGAGATAATTCCCAAAGTACTGCCTGTCAAAATAATAAATCTAGCCCGAATGATTTGAGCATGCAATGATTCTTTTCGACCCTTTAAGTGGAGAAGTTCTGCCTGTTCAAATTCGTCTGCCTGAGCGCGAATTTGCTCCATGATGACTTGCCCCTCCCTCGTTTTAATCGAGTTCAGAGCATCTTGGAAACCAGCTGTACGTCGCAAATTAATAAATTTTTGTGAGACCAAAATTTTATCATTCCCGAGTCTTTGCAAGACTTCCACTCGCCCTTTTTGCAGGTCATCATCGGCGGTCAGTTGGCGTAATTGATCTAGATTTTCTTGAAATTGTTTAGTGCCCTTGTTGTATGGTTCGAGAAATGATTCATCTCCACTCAACACATATCCGCGCACTCCCGTTTCGATATTAACTAAAGAAATTTGTAGTTTTTGTAAAACCAGTAACGATTCCTGCGTATGATTTTCCAGAGCTAATAAAGTTTGGGTGTCTCTAAAGCTTTGATATACTCCTACCCCAATTAAGGCTAACAATAACAAGGCAAGGATGAAAATTAAGGGGGCACTCTTTTCTGGTTTAAACAGCATACAGCTTGATTTAAGTGAGCAAAGTAAATCTGAAAAATTGATTCTAAGCGGCGTATCGTTATCTTTTTTGAAGATGAGGGGTCGTGATCTTTAGTATATAAATGAAAACCTAAATAATTACATGAAATTTGTATGCAAAACATATGCCATTAAAGCCTTTAATTAGCTGATGATTTTACTGATTTTAAGACTTATCGTTGTTCGGTGACACTTCCCTTTTAGTTTCAACGTGATTACCAGACTATCTTCAGCATAAACTATAATTAACTGTTGTATTTAACATTCATTATTACTAACACACAGCGGCAAGTTTCATACGCATTTTTAGAATTTAATGTTTACCATCAAATTTTTGGGTCTAAATTTTAACCTCAAAAATATTTTTGCTCTTAATAGAAGCATCTATCCCTCGATTAATAAATATCAAGCTTTATAGTTGTATTGGTAGACTGCAATACTGTCCTTCACACATACATTTCCTATTTTTCTTGTATGAACGCACTAGACTTTTAATCAAGAAGCCAGCCTTTTTCATTCGGCATACAAATTGCGATTGTTTTATTGTGAGTGTAGCCGAGTTCCCCTAACGACTTTTTTTCAGGCGAGTTTGTAACGGGTATGAAACGGCTACGCTCCACGGAATTCAAAGAATTATTTAGAACACATCGTTAGTTTACCAATTAGGAACCGTATTATGAGAGCAACCACAAATTTATCACTATCTACTATTTTGATTTTACTGCTATTGATTGTGGCTGGATCATTAATCAATGCTCAAGCTCAAATAGATAAACCTATTACCAGCACGACTTCAGCTTTAGCAATCAGCTATCCCGAAGGCCCATCTTTGAGCGTAAAATTCAAAGGAACATCTCGTCTTCCCAAATCGAGTGGTGAAGCAAAAGTTCAGCGCAAAAAAGGTTCCACTGAAATCGAAATGGAAATTGACGAAATGAAGCCTGCGGCTTTTTTCGGTGGCGATTATGCAACCTATGTACTGTGGGTTGTTTCACCGGAAGGACATACGGACAATGTTGGTGAATTTATCCTGCAAGGAAATCGCAGTAAGTTGAATGTGACCTCAACACTTGAAACTTTTGGTCTATTTGTCACCGCGGAACCACATTTTTTGGTTGATGTTCCCAGCCATTTCGTGGTGATGGAAAATACGCGACCGACAAACAATTTGACTGGTAAAATGCTTGAAACCGCTACCATCAAGTATCGTGGATTCGATGGCGTTTACCGCGCTTCACAAGAAACATTAAACAGTGAATCAGAAGTAAAAGGTGAGACGCGTTCAGATGTGAGACAAGCCAGAGTCGCGTTATTGTTGGCGGAACGTGCGGATGCTCAACAATTTGCTCCGGAAGAATACGCAAAGGCCTCTGAGTCATGGAAAAAAACGGCTGAAGCGGCTGAAGCAAAAGTAGATAAAAAAATACTAATGACTTACGGTCACGAAACAGTTCGCTTAGCCGTAGATGCCGAGAAGCGCGCTAAAGAAAGATCATTCCAGGCGGCTTTAGACAGCGAGCGTAAAACTCGCACTGACGAAATTAGCACCTTAAAAACATCTATCGAAAAAGCTCAAACGGATGCTGAACGGGCTGAATTAGAAGCGAAACGAAAAGCCATGGAACTGGCGATGGAAACGGCAGCTCGTAATACTGCTGTGAAACAAGCGGAAGAGGCTGCCCGTCGCGCAACAGAAGCTGAAGAAAAAGCTCGCTTGGCACAATTACAGGCGGGTCAGCTTGCCACTGACAAAGCAAAAGCACAGTTAGATGCCGAAGCCGCTAAAACCGAGGCAGCCAAAGCCCAACAGGAGCGTGATGCTGCCCGTTCACGCATGCGTGAAGCTCTTAACCAAGTGGTTGAAACTCGAGAAACGGCGCGTGGCTTGATTGTCAATCTTCCTGACATTCTGTTTGATTTCAATAAAGATCAATTAAAACCAGAAGCGAAAGAAAAGCTGAGCAAGGTATGTGGAATTTTAACTGTCGCTGGTGGTTATAATTTAGTGATCGAAGGTCACACCGATAGTAAAGGTAGTGAGGAGTATAACCAATCCTTATCTGAACGAAGAGCAAAAAATGTTTCTTCATATTTAGGTAATTGTGGGTTGAAGCAAGATAACATCACCAGTCAGGGTTTTGGTAAATCTCAACCGATCGCTACAAATGATACAGCCGAAGGTAGACAGCAAAACCGTCGGGTTGAAATCGTGATTAGTGATAAGACGAGTATGAATTCCAACCCAAGATAATCAGATAATAATCAGCCAAAAAGATCGGGAGAATAAGTTATTCTCCCGATCTTTTTTATTTTAGATATAGTTACGCTCAGAGTTCAAACTTTAGATTACCAAATGCCCCGCTTCGTTACTACACTGAAGGTTATGAATTTTATGAATCAGTATTCTGACAATAGGTAGCGTAATCTGGTAACTAATACAAGCACAACGGCAAAGGTTTTCAGGCATTTTCATTTTCCATCTACGAGTTTCCATTTTTCATTTTTTATTTCGATGGCAGCGGCTTGCCCAGTGACAACTATCCACTAAAAAATCATCAATGCAAAAACGAAAATGCTGCAAAATTATTACTTAACTGATTAAATGTTTGAATTGCAGGGAACATGAAGCGCAATCTTTAACGTAATGGCATTAAGTTATGTACGGGTGAAAGATATTTTTCCATTAGCCCAACCATTCACGGCTGGGCTAGTAATATGTAAATTTTCAAGCGGCGCTTTCAGCACCCGGAAACAAGGGCTTAAGCCGCAGAGAAAGCCCAACGAATTGGGCTACGCAATTAATGATCATGCTTTCCAGCTGTGAACTGCTGGGTTAGTAGAAAAAGCTTTCCTTAAATTAATACCATTACGCTAAAGGTTGCGCTCCATGCTCTCTGCCCCGCACCGTTGATGTAACATTTGAAATCAGCTAATTAGCAGGTGGGTAACTTATAAGTTTCTAGAATCTTCTGTCACTCTCTATAACTAACAAAAAAAAGAAGGTTGCTTGAAACAACCTTCTTAATTAATCAAGAATATTTTTCGGTAAACTATACCTTCTTAATCGTTAACATGTTTTTCACACCCTTAACGCCTTCAGTAGATTTAGCTACACGTTCGGCCTCAGCTTTTTGTTCAGCTGAATCAACCGCACCACGTAAAGTAACCATATTATTGACTACATCTACATTAATTTTTCTTTCCGGCGTCGTTGAGTTACCAATTAATTTGGTCACAATTTTGGTATGGATCCACGCATCATCAACCGAGTCACCAACTGTTTCTCCAACACCTTTAGCTTTTGTCCGATCCGTTCGCGCCATTTCATCAGTGTATTCGGTACGTGACACTTCTCTTGGTTTGACATCAATTTTATCAGTGATAATTAATCCGGCTTGTGCGCTTTTAGCCATTTCAATCGCTTTTGTGCGCAAGGCCTGACTCTCGACAGTTCCTGACAATGTGACTGTCTTCGTTGCAGCATCAGCGTCTACATCAAGATCAGCAGCTTTTAATTGAGCATCTGAATTAAGTTTAGTCTCGATGGCGCCTTCCATGTCAGAATCGCTCATGACTACTGCCTTAGTGGTATTAGTACCAGTTTGAGTTCCATTCTGGGTATTCATTGTGTCACATCCGACAAAACTAACCACAGATACAAATAATAAAGTTGTGTACATTAATATATTTTTCATTGTTCCTCCAAGTTTTACAGAATCGTTTCGATCCGTTTGATTCTGTAAAAGATAACTATTTACCGGCAATTTTTTTGCCGAGATTCTTAACTGTTTCTCCTGCCTTACGTCGAGCTGAGCCTACTCCTTCTTGGACCTTGCCTTCCGCACGATCTGCTTCGCCCTCGTTTTCAAGTTCTTTATTTCCTGTTATTTCACCGACAGTGTCTTTAATTGAACCTTTAATTTTTTTTCCCTTGCCTGCAACTTCATCTTTGTTCCACATATTAGCTTTCTCCTTCTTAATGGCATATTTCTCTCTATCTTTGTTATCTGTTCAAGAGAGTAAATACGGTTTAATTAACCCTATTCAAATGTTACGCAATAAAAATTGAATATGATTAATAGAATTCGTTCTATCAACTTAAATTTATTTTTAAGATCATCACAAATTAAAACTGCAAGACTCATACCATTCGTCGCAAATATAGGCTTAACACCTTCTATCTGATAAAAAAGATACGAATATAAGGTAAATTTTGATTAATGTAGGGAGTGAGTACAGGTCAACGTATGATAAAAGTTCATTCGATTCAAAATATTAAGTTATTAAACCTCTAACGCGCTTCTAACAACACTATATCAGGGCATAAAAGTTGCATATCTGAAGCTGTGTTATCTACGACATTGTTTTAAGTTGATAGAGAAGCTCTAAAATTAGTAAATAAAAATCAATCTATCGTAAGAGGGTTAAAATGAGCGTAATTAAAAATATTGAAGAAATCCGTGCCAATGCCCGTAAGCAAATCGAAGAAGGAGCTGTCACCAGCGACTATAATCTCGATAAAGAGGAAGCTGTTTCTGTTTTAAATGGCGCGCTTGCCACTGAACTGGTTTGCGTGTTGCGTTATCGTTTTCATTACTTTTCAGCCACAGGAATTAACTCCGCCGGTGTCGCAGAAGAATTTTTGGAACATGCGATTGAAGAGCAAGAGCATGCTGATTCTATTGCCAAACGTATTAAGCAACTCGGCGGCAAACCTGAAATGAGTCCGCAAGCAATTGCAAAAAATAGTCATAGCGATTATGTCGAAGGCAATTCCCTGGCCGATATGATGCGTGAAGATTTAATAGCGGAACGCATAGCTATTGAATCATATCGTGAGATGATTCGTTTCTTTGGCGAGAAAGACCCTACTACTCGTCGTCTGTTAGAAGAAATCCTCGAAAAAGAAGAAGAACACGCGGATGAATTAGCTGACCTGCTTTTTGCAGTTGTTCCAGCAACAACCGAAGACGAAGGAAAACTTTATTTTAAAGATGAGGCTCAGGCAAGCTCAGAAAGTAAGCCTAATGATAAGGGGAGCTTAAAGAATCAAGCTTCTAAAAAAGAAAACTCAAGTAACGCCAAGAAACAAGGCGCTTAAGTTTATAGCTTAATTAAGGTTAGTGTTGATGACATCTATATCGCGACATTTTTAACGAATAAGTTGATATTTTAGCATCAACATTAACCATTATTTTTATTCTTAATTTATGAAAATCAATTTCTCATCTAATGATATTTCACCGCAAAAACCTATTCCTCCATTTCCCACACCTCCTGAAAAGGATGAAGATCGGATTCCGGTGCCACCTACTGACATTGAACCAGAACCCCTGACTTTACCGACAGATGAAACTCATAAAAGCCCCATTAATGAGAATCCCAAAGAACCCAAAATCTATTTATCTTAAAATTATTTCAGGTAAGTTTATATAAATGAAATGTTTTTTAACAAGCCCTTGGTTAAATATAAGCTATGATCACGGCCACCCCTCCCAAAATTAAAGTTACAGAAATAAACAGTATCTCGCAATTAATTCCAGACTCTTTAGTTAATGAAGTTGCAAGTGGAAATGAACAGTCGCTAGCTAAACTTTATGACCTGACCAAACATATCGTTTACAATTTAGCGCTCAAAATTTTATGGGATCAGGCGGTCGCTGAAGAAGTTACCTTAGAAGTGTATCTCCAAATTTGGAAACAGGCGCACAACTATCATCATGGTAAAGGCACATTTTTAGCTTGGCTGGTAACAATTACCCGCAGTCGCTCCATTGATCGTTTACGTCAGGAAAACAGGCTTAAATATCGATATAAACCCTTTGAAAATGCTGTGAGACTGGTTTCGAAAAATGAAAGTCCTGAGGCTGAAAGTATTGTGACTGAACATAGTAAGCGGGTGCAGGCAGCATTAACCAAGCTTTCCCAGTCTCAGAGAGAAGTCCTGACCATGGCTTATTATTTTGGCATGACACAAACAGAAATTGCGGAAAAATTAGGCCTCCCGCTTGGAACAATTAAGTCAAGAATACGTTATGGCCTGATGCACGTGAAGCACAACCTGATAGAGTCAAATTCTATTTAATAACTTATCCGGCATCGTGTGAGACAGCCGCAGACAACTTTAGATCATTCTCACTTTCTTCACTTATTTCGTTTACTTCCGCAGTTTCAGATTCTTTTCGTAATAAGCTATATAACCGGGGACGATAAATACCAAGCAGGCTGGCAGCAGCCTGCTTATTACCACCTGTGCGTTTGACAGCAGCGTGAGCTAAGTAAACTTCTATCTGCCTGAATAACTCATTCATCGAAGAATCAGGTTTGGGTTCAGGAACTTTACTAATGATCAAAGTACACAAATCTTCAATTGTTTGGTCAATCGCAGGGGAAGGTTTGTGCTCAATCGCAGGGCTTACAGTTACTGCAGCAATTTCAGCCGTTACTGGAATTGCATTACTCACAGGAACCGGACTTATGACAGGAGAGGTAGGAATCGTCACGGGAATCGGGTTAGAGGCTGTTTGTTTAAAGGGTAAATGATGCGCTTCAATTCTATCTCCTCGACACATCAGAACGCCTCGCTCCAGTGCATTTTGTAATTCACGCACATTACCAGGCCAGTTGTAGTTAAACATTTGCTCATAAGCCTGTTCAGAGATGGCGCTAATATTGCGGTTATAACGTTCTGCGTAACGTTGCCTGAAATGATCAGCCAATAAGTGAATGTCTTCCAGGCGTTCCCGCAACGGCGGCACATGAATTTCAATTGTATTCAGGCGATAGTATAAATCTTCACGTAGATGCCCATTATTGAGAGCTTCCAGCGGATTGCGGTTTGTGGCTGAGATCAAGCGAAAATCGGCCTCAAGTGGTTTTTCACTCCCGACCCGGTAATAGACCCGTTCCTGTAAAACACGTAGCAATTTTGGTTGTAACTCAAGTGGCATTTCACCAATTTCATCAAGAAACAAACTACCACCGGCAGCGCGCCCGATTAAGCCGATTTTGTCTGCATGCGCCCCTGTAAACGCGCCTTTCGTATGTCCAAATAATTCTGACTCAATTAACTCTTTAGGCAAAGCGGCGCAGTTTACCTGCATAATCGGCTTTTTTGCCCGATGGCTGCGATAATGGATAGCGCTGGCTACCAGCTCTTTTCCCGTGCCTGACTCACCAATGATAAGGATGTTTGCTTCAGATTCGGCAATTCCTTCAATGGTTTCATACACCATTTCCATAGCTTTACTTCGACCAATAATATCAAAGTAGGAAGTGCGTTCAGCCAGATGACTTCGGAGCCTGGTAAGTTCTAAATTTTGCTGATGACGTTCAAGAGCCTTTTCAATTAATACAGCCAGTTCATCAAAGTCGACAGGTTTTTCGAGAAAATAAAAGGCTCCGGCTTTGGTGGCATCTACGGCTTTGTTCGTCGAACCAAAACCTGTAATCACAATTATTTCGGTCGTCGGAGAACTGGCTTTAATTTGTTTAACGAGATCAATGCCGGCTACGTCCGGTAAATTTAAATCGGTGAGTGCAATGTCGATATTTTGCTCTGAGACGATGCGCAATCCTTCTTCACCATTGGCAGCTACCAGAACATCAAAATTTAGCTCGTTAAGATTAAATTCCATCAACCGGCGCAACGCCGGGTCATCATCAATTACTAGTATCTTTGCGATGGACATAAGTTCTCCTTCACTCCTTTTATCGTCACAATGTAAGTTAAATTTTTAAAATTGAACTAAATTTTTAATTTCCCGATGTGTCAAATTTGCTGCCACAAGTGCTAATTCCGCTGGCTCGATTGGTTTGGGTAAATGCATTTGGAAGCCTGCGCTCAAGGCGCGAACACGATCTTCCATCCGTCCAAAAGCTGTCAGAGCAATAGCCGGAATGGAACCTCCCATGTCAGGCGAAAGATGGCGAATCTTACTAATCAGCATATATCCGTCTTCTTCTGGCATGCTGATGTCCGAAACTAACAAATCAGGAATGCGTCCTGATTGAATAATTTCAAAAGCAGCTTTGGCGGAAGCGGCGGTCACCACTTCTGCATCGTGTTGACGCAAAATTTCTGCGACTAATTCACGAGCGCTAGGCTCATCATCGACGACTAGTACAAATATCCCACTCAGCGCTTCAGATGACAAAGGGGGTTCAGGTAACTGATCAAATTTTTTCTGCACATTTTGGGATATCAGTTCAGGAATTTCTTCTTTATTGTTTAAGCGTACCGCCCGATATGGCAAATTAATAATGAAAGTAGTTCCTTTATTCTGTCCTTCGCTAGACACGTAAACCGTGCCGCCGTGCAATTCTACGATATATTTTACCAGAGAAAGGCCCAAACCAAGTCCCGCTTTGCTTTTGCCGCTCCCTGAATCGGGTTGCCAGTAACGCTCAAAAACAAAAGGTAAATGTTCAGGTTTAATACCGCATCCGGTATCAGAAATTGTGATGCAAACATATGGATCGGCACGCTCCAAACGTATTTTAATTTGTCCTTTATTTGGAGTAAATTTTACGGCATTTGAAACGAGATTCCAGATGACCTGTTCTAAACGATCCGGGTCACCCGTGACATCATCCGCATCTGTGGCCAGCTCCGTGGTGTAATGAATACCTTTGGCGTCACATGCCGGTTGCATGATGTCCATCGCTGAACGAATCACGGCACTCAGCGAAACAGGACGTACATCCAATCGCAACTTGCCTGCCGTCATACGAGAAATGTCCAGCAAATCCTCAATCAATCGCGCCTGTTTTTCAGCGCTTTCGGCAATCGTCTGAAGCGCTTCGTCTCGCACCTGTTCGTTGACTTTTTTATTTTTAAGAACTTTTGTCCATCCAAGTACGGCACTCAGCGGCGAACGTAAATCATGTGTAATCTGAGCAATAAATTCATCCTTCGCACGATTGGCGCTTTCCGCACTCTCGCGCGCTATTTGCGCTTTTGAGAGAAGTGTTGCCAATTGAGCTTCAATTTTTCGGCGTTCGGTGATGTCGAAATGTGAAATCACAACCCCGCCATCTTCGTGAATTAATGGGGTTGCCTGCAATAAAAACCAATGCTGCTTAGTCGGCGAGTGGCAGGGATATTCAAGGCGAAAATGATCGATTGATCCATTTAAAACTGACCTGATCCCGTTGGCTACGATGTCAGACTCTTCCGAGCATTCGCCCTTCGCTGTTTCACAAACTTCTAGGTAGTTAGTGCCAATCGTGTTTTGTAAAGCACTAGGACTAATGTTGTTTTCGATAGCAAAATTTTGCCAGGCTTTATTAATAGCAACAATATTTCCGTTGTTTTCCAGAACGGCGATATGTTCAGGTAATGAATCCAGGATAGCTTGATTTAATCGTTGGCTGGCACTCAAAGCCAAGTCAGAAGTAGCGCGTTCAGTAACATCCCGAACTACGCCAATCATCAAAACAGGATGGCTGTCGCGATCAAAAAGTGTGCGAGCTTTTCCGTTCAACCAATGGATGTCTTGCACGTCATCATGAATCCGAAACTCAACATTACAGTCTTCTCCATTTTTTATTGAGTTCTGAATTGCCTGCGTAACGGCATCACGATCAGAAGGGTAAATACGCGATAGGAGTGTAGTTAAATCAACATCTGATTGTTGATCCTGAAAACCAAAAATTTTACCTGCTTGTCCGTGCCACCGAAACTGGTCTTTTTGAATATTCCATTCCCAATAACCCATTTTTGCTACTTCAAAAGCTATTTGCAGTCGCTCTTCGGTATTTTGTCCAGGATTATTATTTTGCGTTCCGTTGACCTGAGACTTGTACTGATTATTCAAAACCGCAGACAAAATTTGTTTTAATAACAATGGAGTTAATTGTGATTCAGATAAACAAAAACTCACACCAGCATCAAGAAGTTGTGGGATCATAGCATCTGATTCATTCTCCACGATTACCAGAATTGGAATATTTTGATGAGTTTTTTGAACAGAAAGCAGCAGCTCAAGGACTGACATATCCTGCAACTGAGCAGCAATAAAAATTGCCTGCACCGGTTGCTCAGACAAAACAACTAATGCTTCAGCGCCAGTGTTTCGATCAACGTAAGAGTAATTAAAATTTTTATCTTTCTCCAAATATGACTGCAATAATTTTCGTCGTCTCTCATTATTATCAACCATCAGGATTAGACGGTCAGAGAACTCATTCTTCATTATTTTACCTTATTAGCTCAAAGCAAGCTTTTCGGACTGAACCAAACTGGTTGCTACTGCCAATAGTTCTGACGGATCAATAGGTTTAGGTAAATGTGTCTGAAAACCTGCGGATAATGCTTTTAAACGATCTGCCGGACAGGAAAATGCCGTTAAGGCAATCGTAGCTACTCGCTGGTGAAATTTAAAATTATAATTGCGAAGGTGACGCATTAACTCATAACCATTAATGCCCTGGATTTGTAAATCAGAAATAAAAATATCAGGATGCCAGTCTTTTAATTTAATAAATGCATCTTCAGCGCTTTGAGCAATTCGAACCTCGACCTGATGGTTTCGCAACACTGAGCTTATAATTTCTATGGAATCCGCATCGTCATCAACCAACAAAGCACGTAAACCTGCCAGCTCTTGATATTTAGTTTTCCCATTTTCATTGAGAATTTTCGTTTCTAAATCGCTATTTCGGGCGGCTCGCAAATCTAAAGGTAGTCGAACCAAAACTTTTGTGCCTTGTTTTTTGCCGTTACTTTTTACTTCAATCTTCCCACCGTGAAGTTCGATCTGGTGACGGACAATGGATAAACCCAACCCAAGTCCCCCAAAACTGCGAGTAGTATCGGATTCTTCCTGACGGAAGGGTTCAAAAATATGAGGCAGAAAACCTGTCGCAATACCAATTCCCGAATCTGTTAGAGTGATCTCGAATGAATCATTGACTCGTTGTGCCGACAAATTAATCGTCCCGTGATCCGCAGTAAATTTGATCGCATTCGCAAGCAGATGCCAAAAAACCTGGCTCAAACGCTCTGGATCGGCCATCACATAATCGGAACTGTCAGGAATATTAATTGAAAATAAAACTCCCTTTTGTTCGGCCTCAAATCGTAATAATTTTACTACGTGATGCAAAATCGAGGTAATTAAAACAGGACGTTTGTGCAATGGCGCCTGCTTTTTAAAACTATAGGAAGCGTCCAGCAATTCGTTGATAATAAAATTTTGGGCACGGGCATTTTGCTCAATCGTTTTCAAGGCTTGCGATCTTAATTCTTTATCCATTGATGGATGCTGTAAAAGATTAGCCCAACCAAGAATAGCGTGGAGAGGCGTTCGTAGTTCATGAGAAAGAGTAGCCAGAAATTTTTCCGTGATCCAATCCTTATCAGTTATTTTAGCTAATGTACTGGATTCTTGATTGCCTGCTTTAAATAATAAAAGTAATAAGCATAACTGTTCTACGACAATGTAAAACCTGGCTTTCATTTCGCAAATTATTTCCCCAACTGGATTCGACAGCAGAAGAGCACCAATTTTTTGTGTTCCTGCTAACAATGGAACTACTAAAAAATCACATTTTGAACCTAATATTTTGCTGGCATCATAATAAACCAAACTGTCGTTGCTGGCATGTGAGAAAGCTTCGTTATTAAGAATTTCAGCAAAGCATTGCTCACTTTCCGCTTGGATAGAATTTAATTTTAGCTTCTCTACCTGATGAAAATCAGTACCTCCTATTACGACTCGAGGCAAAAGGGAAAACTCCGGTGTTAAGATTAAAATTGCAGCAGGCACTTGCAAGATTTTACAAACGTTAGTCAATAATTTTTGAAGTCTTATCTCTACCGGAGAATCATCCACCGCCAAAGCAGAAAGTGAGTTCAAGTCGTGTTTAATTTCATTATTGAACCCTTCATTCATAAAAACTTTTCAATACACTAATATGCCATCTTTTCAATTGGTCCGACATTGTGGTAAATCAGTCTCGGCGTGATTTGCTTCTTAGTGAGTGATTTCCCCCTTAAATGTCTTTCGATAAATCTCACAAGTTAAGAACAGTGCAAGGGTCATACCAGACATTGAAATCCTTCTAACCCGCTAAATACTAAGACTTTCGACAGTTAACCCACTTCCACTGACTTCCGTTAATACACATGAATTGACTATCCATTAACCACTGTATTAACGCCGTACTTTTTATTTCCTAAACGACCGATAAAGATCTTGAATGAAATTAAATCTTTACGGCACGAATCTTGCTCACACCATGTCATCTGACAATATCAGGAGGAATAAATGATTAACAAAACAAGACTAATAAAAAAAGATGCTGCAGAAAATCTGTTAAAACAAGAGCAAGAAACTAAGTTGGTAACTGAAAAACATGAACGTGCCATGCTTACCAGCAAAGCTATTCAAACCACCAAAGATTGGATCGAAAGCCGTCGCCAACAACAGACGAACGTACGCCAATCATTTGCTGCCTTATTTATGACACCGGATACGCGGTCAACTGCAAGCTGAATAAAAATTAAAATCATATGTCCGTAATTTCTTTGCTTTTAATATTACTCATTGCCGTTATTTGTGGAATTTTAGATTAGGTTTTATAAGAGGAAAATCTTATGGCCAATATTAATGATCTGGCTGAGAATGAAGCTAATCGCCTCGCTCAGTATGAAGCAGTTAAAGACGAGATTCGAGGCGAAGTTCACAACAATATTAGCGATCAAGCGTTACGACCCACTCCGCAGGAACAGCAGCAGTCCGCAATTCTTGGTCAGCAAATGCGCGAAAAGACTTTCAATGAAGTTTCAAATACTGAAGTAGAAGTCAGCCGCGCTAGAACGGCGGCTCGAATTTCTCAGGTTATTGATTTTATTTTTTATATTGTTTACAGCTTGATCGCTTTACAAATCCTGCTTGATCTAATGGGCGCGCGTCGAGGTGCAGGGTTCAGACGTTTCATAGATACCCTGAGTGCTCCTCTTTTAGGACCTTTCGAATCTTTGGTTCAAAGCGTTGGCGTAGGACGTTATCAATTAGAATTATCATACGTTTTTGCATTCATTGTTTATGCACTTTTACACGCAGGAATCAATTCTTTATTGAGAATGATGACACAACGTAAAACAACAATTTAGTGTTTTTCTTTTGGGTGAAGGATTTGATGGGAGCTGATAACAGCTCCCTTTTTTTGGTACTTAATGCGGTTTGCAGAGGAATGCGAGTAGACGGGCGACAGTAGTCGGTAGGGCAAAGATTGCAAATTATATGGTTCGTCTGAGCAGGAAGCTACCGACGACTGTCGCCCGTCTACTCGCATTCCTCTGCAAAACTTTAAAAGCATAAAAATGCGGTGAATCAGCTTTCGCCAATTCACCGCATTTTTAGGTGAGTTATATCGAACCTTTATAAAACATTACCGGGGAGCACTGGCTCTCAAAGTAACCTCTGTTCCTCGTTTCAGTTCCAGATCATCGCGTCCCTGCACAATCACCGAACCGGCGCCAGCGCCAGCTCCTACTGTAGCTCCAATCGCAGCTCCTTTGCCGCCTCCGGCAATGGCTCCGATAATTGCTCCTAAAGCCACCCCAACACCGGTTCGAGTGACAGTATCGCGAGTTTGACTTTTGTCAGTTTGAACGCTGCCTTCCTGATCAATTCGAACTGTTTTCCCATCGGTGGTGCGAACATTTTCCAGGATTCCGGCAAAATTGTAAGTTTGCCCATTTCGTAAACGAATACGCTCAAAATTTAAGCTGATTCCTGCTCTACCTGTTACTCTCCCGGAACGTTCTACATTTGTGACAGCACCTTCGATCACAGCACCTTCATATTCTCGCGGAGTCCGAACAGTCATCGTAAAATAATCACCATCACGAGCTTCTTTTGTATTGAGATCAGTGTCCATCACCGCCATCATTTCGGTTCCATCCGGCACATTAAAATTATTGCGTTGCCGTTCTGACGGAGCATCATTTCTGCTGGCATACGTGTCAAATTGTGGTTGATCGGAAATTTTTTCATACACACTTAGTGATGTTACTGGTTGCGATAAACGATTATTTGAAATCGTCCGCGTCATTCGCAAACGACGACAATTATCAATTGGCTCAAACGTCACACTAAAATCATTTCCACGGTCTCCGGTGGTCGTGACACTTAATTGATTACGATTAAAAGATGTCCTCACACTGACATTGCGTCCCTGAGCATTTTGCTCAGTCCGCGTTTGCCCATCAACCTCTAATGTCATTTGCGGAGCGCGTGGTGAAACGATTGTGACTGATGAGTTACGGCGCTCTAACACCAACATTTCCGGTGCTTCTAATCGTCGTTCTAAATTATCGCGAACTCGATCTCTATTTTGGCTGTCAACGTTATTTGTTGAACGATTGACAATTTGAGAAGTCTTGTCACTACGGGAAGAATCCAATTTATAAGTCCCTGTAAAACACGAATTTTCGTTGGTATTATTCCCTGAGTTTGAATAAGAACCGCGATCATTAGCGCCATTCCAATCCCATTTTACGTTGTAATACTGAGCTAAATTATTTAAGTCCGAGCGTAAAGTATTCCAATTCGTCTCAGCGCTTGAATTACGAAAATTCATCCGCACAAAACTGTCGATATAGCGCGCTCGCATCATGACGTCTTCAACATCACTGCTCACAGAGTGCCTGTTTTTAAAACGATCTTTTAGACGATTCGTGGCAGATTCAAAATCACCAATATAACTATTAATTTCGGTTTCACGATTAGTCCCATTCAGCCGACTCCGATCAAGTGAATTATTCACTTCCCGACGAAAAGACTTAGAACGTGATTCAATTCTTGTAATCAATTGCTCTAACTGTCGATCATTAACCCGATAGGGGCGTTGCGCTAAGACTGAAAAGTTATTACTGGATAAAAGTACAGCTATTAATAAGGTTAGTACCTGTTTTATTGCTTGCTTCATAATTTGCTCCATTCCTAATGGTCTTGAGAGAAGGGGGAATTGTGACGAACTCTGAGAAACTTATTCGAGTAAAAATGAGGATTTATGTTCTCACACCATACAGTTTCATCATTACTTAGTTAAAGGAGCAAATTAAAGGCCACAGCTTTGGCTCATAAATTGCACGTTCAGATACTGGTGAGGCAATTCCAGGTGATTCGGGTTTCTTTTGCTTATCTGCTGGAATTTTGCAGCTGATATGACAAAAAATAAGGTGAAAAAGAATTTCTGGTGTTTGAAATCAATACACAATAATCTGATAGAATTTCTATCATTAATAATTTGAGCTGCCCTTCACAAATAGTTCACCAATAATTACGAGGAGAAGATTATGAAAAATAAATTACTGTTTTCGATATGTATGACACTAAGTTTGATGGTATTTTCCAACTTACCAAGTCAGGCCAACCCACAAGAAAAAAAGAAAGATGAAAAATTTAAAGATGGAGCTGAGCAATCCGATAAAGCTTCACGCGTTTTTAATGAAATTATGAATGCGCCAGATAGTGCTATTCCAACTGAAATTCTCGACAAAGCAGAATGCGTCGCAGTTTTTCCGTCGGTGATCAAAGCTGGATTTATTGTTGGTGGTCGAGGTGGTCGTGGCGTTGTTAGTTGTCGCACCGCGCAGGGCTGGAGCGCGCCTGCTTTCCTCAATCTTGGCGGTGGGAGCATCGGCCCGCAAATCGGTGCGCAATCCACAGATTTTGTCATGCTCTTTATGAATAAAGAAGGTGTGAATAGTTTGCTTTCCTCTAAATTCACATTGGGCGGTGACGCTTCAGTAGCTGCTGGCCCGGTCGGTCGTCAAGTCGGCGCTTCTACAGATATAGTGCTGAAATCACAAATTTTGTCCTACTCACGTAGTCGCGGTGTCTTTGCCGGATTAGAGTTAAAGGGTGTCGCGATTACTGTTGATAAAGATGACATGAAGAGTGTTTATGGAGAAGAAGCGACTGCCAAAGAAGTTCTTCAGGAGAATAAACGCACGGCGCCTGACGAAATCCGTGAATTCGCTAAAACCTTAGGGAAATATTCAAGCAGACAGGCAGAAAAACAATAACTGGTGACTATTAATTATTAGCAGGAATAAAGCATCTCGCTTCCTGATAAATTGAATGAGAGAGGCAACAAGGCCGTCCTGAAAAATTTCAGGACGGCCTTGTTGTTATAAAAATTCTAAGTTTCCAACTGTAGCTTTGATTTTTTTTTAACTCATTCACATATTAAAAAAGCAGCTTGATCATTGATAATCAAGCTGCTTTTTTATCTTACCCAATTTTTACATTGAGTCAGCGACGTCTAAAGATTGCCCCTAATATTATGCCAACCCCCCCGGCAATCAACAAAGTGCGACCAGGATTCTGCTGAAGTTGTTTTGTCAGATCTTTTTTGATCTTATCTGAATTTACGTCACTAACGTAATCAGCCGTTTTATCTAACCAATCAGCCGCTTGATGACCATACTTACCAAGCTCTAATTCTTTTGTTTGCGAGTTTAATTGTCCGCTGCTACTTTCACTCTTTTCGTGCAAGGTCTGTGCAGCCTGACGCAACTTTTCAGAAGTGGTTTTTTTAGCACGATCAAATAATGAATTTTCAGTTCCCCATTTCTGACCTAATGACTCGAAATTTTCTTCGTATTGGCTCATAAACACTCTTCTCAGAAATCTTCAAACAGACTTCCTATATAAAATTATTAGCCTAATTATTGAACAGTTCTATGCTAATTCGTGATTTTTTTTACTTCCTAAGAAACGTTACACAATAAAAAAATTTCGACAAACTGGCAATTCCTCAGAACTCATTCATTACTGCTCAAACGAGTCAGAAGTCTTGCCAGTTTGTCGACCACTGCTACCTCTTGCCCCCAGGTAGCAAATCGCCTGTTCAATTAAGATGTGATCTTCTTACTACTAATCTAATCACGTTTATAATTATGCAAATTGAATGCCACACCTATTTTCCCTTATTTAACACTTACCAAGAATCAAACCGTATTAGTTACGTACATCTCGATTTAAAATCGAACAGTCATTTTTCTTACTGTTATTTATTCATACAAAGTCGCCATCTCTCATTGATTTGGCACAGTTGATGCATTCACATATGTAGTAGTCTGGAATTGCCAGAACAATCATTTTATAAAATCTAAAAGGAGGCAATGATGCCGCAGGGAGATAAATCAAAATATACACATAAACAGAAAAGACAAGCTGAACATATTGAAGAAAGCTACCGCGAACGTGGAGTAGCGGAACCGGAAGCAGAAGCACGTGCCTGGGCAACGGTGAATAAAATTGATGGTGGAGGCAAAAAAAGCGGTTCAGGACGTAAGAAATCTGTTCGTCAATCTGAAGGAGAAAAAACGGGAAGAAAATAATTATTTCCTCCCGTTTTTCAACTCAGCGATTAAGGTTCGATGAAAGGTTGCGGAACGGGCGAGACCGGGTCCATCGGATCATAAGGCGATGGTGTCTTCGGTTCAGGTGAACCCGGAAAAGGGCCATCCGGTTCTGGAATTGGAAAATCCGGGAGCTTTGGATTTGGGTGTTCAGGCTCCGGGATTGGAAAATCCGGGAGCGATGGGTTTTCATTTGGATAACTCATTAAATCTCCTTTGTATTCATTAATGTAACCTGAGCTGTAAATTATAAAAGCCTGGCTTGTAAGTTAATCGTCGTGCCAGCCAAGGCCTTTGAAACCGGGCAGTTTACCTTTGCTGTCTGCGCGTGCTGCTGAAAAGTAGCATCATCCAGCCCGGGTGCTTCTACTTCGGTATTCAAATCAATCCGGGTAATTGAAAACCCGCCTTCAACCTTATCAAACCGCACCTGAGCGGTTGTATGAATACGGGTTGGCGTAATCTGTGCACTCGAAAGCTGCGCGGATAAAGCCATAGAAAAACATCCGGCGTGCGCCGCCCCAATCAGTTCTTCCGGGTTTGTTCCCGCGCCTTCCTCCATTCGTGAGCGATAGGAATAAGCTCCCTCAAATGCTCCACTACCTAATTTCAAGGTGCCATTACCTTCTGTCACAGTTCCTTTCCATTCTGCTTCTGCTGTTCTAACCGGCATAAGATTCCTCCTTATAATTTGTAACTTTTAAATCCCAAAACTAACTATGGTGATTTACTTATTTTTCAATTCTGTAACGCGATTTTCTCCATCTGTATAAATTAAGATTTCCACTCGCCCCTCTTGATTTGATGCTGATTCATTGTCTTCTCCACGCCCCAAAGTCTTAATCCGCGCATCGTCCACTTTAAATTTTTGGATCAAATATTCCCGTACAACTGAAGCACGAGCTTGCGAAAGTGTTAAATTTTCTTCTTTACTACCTTGTGTTCCGGTATAAGCCGCGACTATGACAGATGAATAAGGATTGCTTTCAAGAAATTTGCCAACTTCATTCAGCATTTTTTCCTTATCCAATTTTGCACTATCCGCTTTGTCGAAAAGGCCTTTGCCGGGAAGAGTAAATTTCCTGGATGGTGTACTGGCGGGAAGCGCGTCAACTTCATTTTTCGTCAAATCAGCAGAATCAAAATATCCCCGATCTTTGAAAAATCCACGTAGTAAAAAGTTATGCTTCATCGCTTCCATATTTTCTTGAAATGAAACGACCCCAACTTTAGCCTCTCCCATGATTTCGCGTAACGACACAGTCGTGGCATTAATATTATCGAAGGTCGTCCGATCATTAACGAAAGCGCCAATCGTTCCTCGACCACTATTAATTTTGCTTGTGATTGATTTGATATCGCCAGTTGCGACCGAGAGATTTTCAATAGCGCCTTTAGACGAATCAATCGCCTCTCTGGCTGTATTAATTGCCTGTTGCGCGGAGTCAATGGTTTCACCGGCTTTGCGAGCCAGGTCGGCATAATCAAGCGGAGGACGGCTCGGCAAAAGATCACCATTACGCGCTGGTTCAGATTCTGCGGAACCAAAAGTAATTTCCATATACTTGCTGCCCAACAAACCTTCCGTTTCAATCGCCGCTACAGAATCTTTTCGAATAACGGTGTTTGTGGCCTCTTCTAATTGCATTTCAATCGTAATTTTTTGGCTGGGACGATTTGGTAACTGAATTTTTTTGACAGTTCCGATGCGAACACCACCCGTGCGAACAGGGGCTCCGACATCGAGTCCTACCACGTTCGCAAAGTTTGTTTTAAGTGTATAAGTCCGACTAAAGAGCAGTTGCCGCTCGCCTATTAAGAAAACGGTAGCGGCAAAAATGATCAACGCGATAAATATAAAAGCTCCTAACCGCGCAGTTCTGGACATAATTATTTCTCCTGTTTTTCCTGCATAAAGCTCACGACAAAGGGATCATCGCTTTGTTCTAATTCTTCCGGTGTTCCTTCAATCACAATGCTTCCCTGATTGAGCATGGCGACCCGATCCGCAATCGTATGAACACTGCGCATATCGTGTGTCACGATGATGGAAGTGATGCCACGCTCCTGTTGTAAATCACGTATCAAATCATCAATTTCTGCCGCCGTAATTGGATCAAGTCCGGCATTCGGTTCATCCAGCAACATGATTTCTGGATCAAGCGCCAGTGCCCGTGCCAGCCCCACCCGCTTCTTCATACCACCGGAAATGTTAGCAGGCATTTTTTTTAAAGCGTCTTCCATGCCGACCCGCGCTAATAATTCGCGGACGTGTTCTGTGATTTCATTACTTTTCATTTTCGTATGACGACGCAGCGGAAAGGCTACGTTTTCTTCAACTGTCAAAGAGTCATACAGCGCGGCATTTTGAAAAAGAAATCCCATCTTTTTGCGCATTTCATTTAATTCATTCAGCGGCAGCGAAGTCACTTCTGTGCCGGAAATTTCAATCTTGCCTTCATCCGGTTTTTGCAATCCAATGAGCAATTTCAGCAGCACACTTTTGCCCGTACCGCTGCGTCCCAGCACTAAAAATGTCTGGCCTCGCTGAACCTTTAAATTCACGTTATTCAGCACTACTTGTTCACCAAAAGCTTTATGCAAATTCTTGGTCGAAACGGCTATTTCGTCTGAATGATTTTGTTGCTCCATATAAACAACCTTACTGATTTCTTACCCATTTACTAACCTGGAAAAAACACCAGAATTAATCGCACTAAGACCACATCTGCCAGAATCACAAACAAAGATGAAAGCACGACAGCACTGGTCGAAGCGCGTCCGACACCTTCCGTTCCTCCTGATGCCCGCATTCCCTGAAAGCAACCCATCAGGCCAATGATGAAACCGAAAATTAGTGCCTTACCAAGAGAAGGAAGCAATTCATCAAAACCAACCGATTCAAATCCATCATTAATAAACAGTTGAAGCGGCGTTTTATCAGTCAACAAAGTTGCGAGCCATCCCGTTAGAATTCCGAAGAAATCAGCCACCAGAGTTAACAAGGGAACCATCGTCATACAGGCCATAATTCGTGTAACCACGAGAAAGCCATGTGGATTCACTGCGGAAGCCTCAATCGCATCAATCTGTTCCGTCACTTTCATTGAACCCAGCTCGGCACCGATCCCTGCGCCGATGCGACCGCTCATCACTAACGCGGTAATAATTGGCCCACTTTCTTTAATGATGGAAATAACGATGATCATTGGCAGATAAGCTTTAGCCCCAAACCGCACCAGGCTATCGTACGTTTGCATGGATAAAACAACCCCAATCGCACCTCCAGCCAAAGCTACTAAAGGAACCGATTTTGCTCCAATTTCATCCATCTGGCGGATGAACTCCCTGCCTTCAAATGGCGGCGTTGCAGCAGCGCGAATAAATTTCCAGACGAAGATACCCAAGTCTCCAAACCATTCGAACATCCCACTCAATAAAGTTAGAAAACTCCATTCAGATTTAGCGACGGATGCGGAATTCACTTCGACTTTTGCGGCCATTAAATTACCTCAGAATAATTAAGCTTCATGAGCTTTATACATACTTTTATTCATTCCTTAGTTTTTGAATCATTGACATCATTGAGAGGAACCTGCTGGCCAGACTTTCAGGATTAGATATTGTTTGTTCGATTTGCTCAGATGTGACGGATAACTTTAGCGCCGCAACAATTTTTTCTGTCAGATCGAATAAGTCATTAATTAGCATTTGAATGCAATTATAAGATTTAAAGCAGATATAAATAATTTGCCTGACGAAACTTGCTTCATTTCTATATTAAAAAAATACAAACCTGCGTAGTTCAATTTGCAAAGCCTATGCCTAAACCTTGTGTTCGCCTTGAATACACATTTGCTGATCAATTACAGGTATACAAATTGCAATTATTCATAAGTAAGCACCTCACTAAAAATTTTGAGGTAGAATCAGTAGAGTATGAAAACACCTACGAAATACATCAAGACGTTGACAGCGGAAGAGCAGGAAGAGTTG
>JAYTCQ010000233.1:0-46483 GCA_043736395.1 Blastocatellia bacterium
TAAACGCGTAACTCTGAACGCTTACTGCCTCGTACGTGAAACCGTGTCGCGTCTCGTCGTTGAATTCACATCTCTGCTGCGCGCTTGTGCCGCCCGATCCACTGGAAACGCTTCTAAAATTGGATACCACGCGCCTTCTTTCGCAAACGGGACATATTCAAATCCGCGTCCGAACGGATCATCTGTTCTCACGGTAAAATAATTAATACCTAACGCCGAATAAATTGTCGCCGCAATATCTTCGTATTGAGCGGGACGTCCCTGCGACCAACCAGGGTCTTGCACCGAGCTGCCAGTAAAGTTCGTTGTACCAATTGTTTTGCCGCCCTGAACCCCGCCACCAGCCATCACCGCAAAATGCTGAAAGAAATGATCGCGTCCGCTTTGTGTGGTCAGCGCACTGGTTGTGCGACCGAACTCACCCATCATCACAATCAAAGTTTCATCTAACAAAGTTCCACCATTAAGTCCAGGTTGCGCAGCTAAATCTGTCATCAGATTTGATAGTCCGTTATCTAAATTTGCCGCCATTCCATGCAAGCGCGTTGGATCGGCTTTGTCGTAAATATCGTCGTGATGATCCCAGTTTCCAAAATTGATTTGGACGTAGCGAGTCCCTTGATTTGACTGCACCAGATTTCGCGCCACGATGCACGAATTTCCAAAACCAGTGTTCCCAAATCTTGTCTGATCATCGGCGGTGAATTTGAAAACCGCATCAACTTCAGCGTTGTACATCATTTCTTTTGAGCGCGTATAAAAAGCGCCCATCGTTGATACGTCATCGCCCAGGGGTGAATTTGTCCTCAACTTTGCATCAACGGATTGCAAAATGTTGTACCGTTTATCGAAGGTTGCCTGCCCATCGGCATTCGCTAAATTCCCTAATCCATTCGCGCTCGCAGTTACATCAAAAGGAGCGTACAGCCCATTAAAATAGCCCGAACCAACAATTCCGCCACCTGTATTCAACGACACAAAAACCGGCAATTTTTGCGTCGCAGTTCTTTTGGATTCGAATTCACTGGCGACTACGCTGCCAATATTTGGAGCGATTTTTCCCAGCGCAGAACTTGGGCTGCGAGCAATTTGCGCCCATGTTTGTTGCAACGGATGCACCAGCGCAGGCGCGCGTAAATTGCGAATCACGGTCAGACGATTTATTTGCTCAGCCAGCTTCGGCATCAGCCCTTGCGGGAATAAATACCCATTGTAAGTCGTCGGATTAAAATCTGCCGGAGTCCACGCGCCAACCTTCAAATCAAACGTGTCAACACTGCTTGGAGCGCCTGTCAGCAAAATGAAAATGCAATTTCGCGCCGAAGATTTTAAGTGCAAATCGGCAGCGGCTTTGGCTTCACTCTTAAATAATGTAGGAACCAAAAAGCTTCCCGTGATTCCGGCTCCGGCTAATTTAAAGAATGTGCGGCGACCAAGATCAGGCCCGCGTAGCAACATGTTCGCCGAACGCTCAGGGGCGCAAATTTCACAAATATGTCCGTATTGATTATGGTTCGTCATAGGTGTTCACCTTGTAGTTGGAGGCTCCCCTCCTTTCCCAGGAGGTGACGGGGGTGCTAGCATTTCGCAGGCATTTACCACCCCGCCTTGCAGGCACCCCTCCTAAAAACAGGAGGGGAGTTTTTAATAATTAAAAAGAAAATCCATTTTATTCAGGACTGTCCATTGAATTGCTTCCGCCGCTTCACGTTTTGTCATCGTCGTGAAGACCGAATTCAAGGTGTTAATTTCGTCACTGGTTGGATTGCGCGAAAGTGTATTCAAATACAATTGCGTGATGATTTCCTGATTCGTGATGGCAGTATTCGCCAGCAGTTTAGAGACCGTCGAACCAGCATTCGCATTATGAATTCTGGTCATCACGAATGAATTATTCATCAGGTTCAGCGATTGCAGAATCGAAGGTTCTGAAGAGCGCGGTTTCACGTCGCGATCTCCACGCACGAAGGAATTCAGGAAGCTGACTGCATTCCCCGCACCAGTCCGCGGCTCCGAAGGATCAGGCAATTGCATCGCCCAATTGACCGCATACGTGTTCACTCCCAGCGTATCTCTCAGTTGATACGTAACCCCAATCCCAGTGGCTTTCATGATCGCGTCGTGAACCTCTTCGGCTTCCAGGCGACGAGCATATTTCCGCGCATAGTAAGGAATCATCGAAATATTCCAACTGCCGGGATATTGCGCTGAAAGCTGATAAATATTGGATTTGGAAATTGTTGCAATCAGCTTTTGCAAATTAAAATTATTCGCGATGAAATCATTCGTGAGCGCTTCAAGCAGGTCAGGATTTGCAGGTTGTAAGCTCCACCCTGAAGGCAGTTGCGCCGCCTTATCCAGCCGCGCCGGATCAAACGTATTGGACGGCGAAACCAATGCTTCCACCATCATTTTCTCCCAAATGTAATTCACGGCGGCGCGGGCAAATTGCTTATCAGCAGTGATGATTCGTGCTAACGCAACACGGCGAGTTTCTCCGGTGTTGGGTGTTTGACCGTTAAAAACATACTTCGGCGCAACAGAACTCACGCCGTTAATGGCTACTCGATTTGTCCGATTTCCAGAATTTGTATTGAGCAGGTATTCGCCGGTCACACGTTCCGTAATCGTATATTTACGATAATTCGGCGTAGTTGAAAGAACTGTTGGCGCCATATTCGTGCGGGCAAAAAATGCGGCCAATTCCCATGCTTCCATCCGCGTTTTTTTCGATCCCCATAAATTCACGGTATCGAGATGTCCCGCACCGTCGTGGCAATACAGGCAATCAAATGAATTGATCCCTAAGAACATACTAGCCGTATTCACAGCGCGACCATCCATCGAATCCTGTGTCGGCCCCATCGAAATAAATCCGCCAACAGTGTGATTCGTGGCGCCTTCCACAAAATTATCTCCATTAGCAGTGATCATTTCAGTCGCGATTTGCGCATAACTTTTATTCGCCTGCACCGAGGATTTGATGTAATTATAGAAGGCATCACGCGCTCCGCTGTAACGAACAATGTGGACGGAACGATATGTATTCCTGAACAAATCCCCAAAGAACATTGTCCATTTATCCACATATTCTGGTGATCCGATGAGCGAATCTATGAGTGTGTCGCGTTTGTTCGCAGCGGTATTGGCGAGAAAACTTGTCACATCGCTGGCGGCTGGAATCCGTCCGGTCAGATCAAGATAAGCACGTCGAATAAATTCCTCATCAGTGCAAATCGGCGCGGATTGAATGCTGTCGGCTCCCATTTTGTCGAAGAGAATCGTATCAATGTAATTCTTGCGCGGGATGTTTTGCGGATCAATTAGCGCGATACTGCCATCGCCTGCGGCTTCAGGTGTGTAGCGTTGAATCGTCCGCGCTAATCCTTCCCGGTGACGCAGCATGGCATCTTTCGGGCTGACAGGGTTCTGTAAAAATTCACAGTTTTCTTTTGTAGTGCGACGGGTTCCATTTTCGTCTTGCGCTTCACTGGCAGCGGCGGCAACAAAGCTGGAACCAGATTCGTTAACTACGAAAACAATCAATGTGAATAAAAAAATTGAACAAATCATCAACTTGAAAATTCGCGGACTGCCAGACGAAAAGAAATTTTCAAGAATTTTTGATGGGCGCATAAGTAGCTCCTGGATGTTTAGTGCGTAATTTAATACTACAATTGGGGAATTAACTTTTTAAAGAATCTTGCCGATACTACAGGGATAGCTGTAAGAGTACACCAGTCTGGAAAAAGTCTAAAAAAATTATTTTATCCTAAGATTCTTTTCTGACATTACGGATTTCTCCAATCAATGCAGCCATTTCGTCATCGGTGTTAAAAAAATGAGGCCCGATTCTAATTCCGGCATTGGGTCGAAAATCCACGATGAAATTTCTTTTTTCGAGTTCCTGCACAATTTCCTGTGCGTGAGGAATATCAATAATGACTGAGCCGCCACGCTGCGTTGCATCCATTGGAGAATTAATTTTCCAGCCATTCTCCAATGCCTTTTCAATCAACCACGAAGTTTGTCGGATGGATTGTTCACGAATTCTTTCGACTCCGATTTCATTGATTAGATCGTAGCCCGCCGAAGCCACGTACAATGCCGGAATTGCCGGAGTTCCCTGCAAAAAGCGGTTCGCGTCGTCGGCGTATTCAAGCTCCGGCTCAAACTCGAAGGGAGATTTATGCCCCGCCCAACCAGTAATTTTCGGTTCAAGCTTGTCAATTAATTTTGGATTCACATAAAGCCATCCCGCGCCTGGCCCGCCGCATAACCACTTCACTGAACCACCTGTCGCTAAATCAACTTCGAGTTCTGTCACATTCATCGGAACCGTGCCCGCCGATTGATAGGCATCAAGTATGACCATTGCTCCAACCTCGTGCGCTTTTTCAATGATCGGCTTCACGTCCTGAATATATGCACTGCGGAAAAGGACGTGCGAAATGGGAACAAGCAAAGTTTGCTCATCAATCGCATCGACCATCCGCTCTGTATTTATAGTGATTCCGTCATCGCTAGGGACGCGAACGATTTCAATTCCGGCTTCTTTGGCGTACGCATCGTAGACGTGCATGACCGAAGGAAAATTTAGCGCTTCATACACGATTTTTTTGCGTGTGGTCCGTTGTAAATCGAAGCAGGAAATAATAATTGCCTGCGCAATCGAAACGTTTTGATGCATCGTCACAGAGCCGGATTGCGCTCCGATAATGGACGCGATTTTATTACCGACAGTGATTGGCATTTCCCACCAGCCTTCGCTCCAGGCTCTGGCACCGCGCGTCGCCCACGTGTCGGCGTATTCCAGCATTCGGGTACGGGCAGTTAACGGCATCGCACCGAGGGAATGATTTATGAGGTAGACAGATTGCGATAAAATAGGAAATTGCTCACGATATGATAGTAAATCAAGCATAATTTTTTAATTCAAGTAATGATGACGTATAGTTAATCGTTCATTATCTGGTCAAAATTGAAACGAGCTTACCATGATCACAAAAATAATATCACTTCTGTTGTTCGCATTCATATTGGTTGTAATCGCAGATGCGCAGAAGAAAAAACATGCATCACATCAGAGTTTATCAATAAAAACGGTACGCCTGCATGTTGACGGGTTCCAGAAAAGTAAAAGTGGGGCGGTCTGAATGGCCTGACCGGAATCGGTCAAACAAGCCCTGGAAGGGCTTGACGCTGTCAAGATGATCAAGATGAAGCTCGATCAGGACGAATTCGTCATAACGTATGATCCTGCTAAAGCGGATCCGAAGCTGTTAATTGCGACGGTGAAGAAATCTGGCTATACGGCACGTGTCGTTTCAGGCATTAATAAATCAACACCCCTGACGATAAAGAAATTGCCGCAAGGCTTTTCTTTACTGGACGATGCACTTGCCAAATCAAAAACCGAAAACAAACCTGTCGTGCTGGACTTAAATGCAGAATGGTGCGCTCCGTGTCGTCAACTGGAACGACTTACGTTTCCCGACCCGAAAGTAAAAGCGTTATTGGAACAGACGATTTTTCTCAGAATTGACACTGATAAATATCCAGAGATCGCAAACCAGCTCGGTGTCGAGGGATTGCCAGACATCCGGTTTGTCTTGCCTGATGGGACTATCGTTCGCCAATTAAGAAGCTTTCAGGATGCAGCCTCGCTTGCTCTCGAATTAGAACAATTACTCCAGAAAATGATCCGCAAATAATCAAGCTGTAACCGATTAGTGAAAGGAAAATTCATGTCCGAAGAAAATTGCGTATTTTGTAAAATCTCAGCTGGAGAAATCCCGGCAACTAAAGTCTACGAAGATGACGAGGCTATCGCTTTTCATGACTTGACGCCACAAGCACCGATTCATGTTTTAATTATTCCGCGTGAGCATCTGGATTCGCTGAACGATGCTGGCAAGAGCGATGAAGCATTATTAGGGCATTTGCTGCGCCTGGTTCCTAAAATTGCCAATCAATTAGGAGTTGCCGAGAATGGATTTCGAACGGTGATTAATACCGGTGTGGATGGAGGCCAAAGCGTTTCTCATCTGCATATTCATTTGCTGGGAGGAAGAATGTTGCAGTGGCCTCCTGGATAATGTTCAGAGTTACGCGTGTACGTTTTTTATTAATAGCCTGTCAAAAACGTTCACGCGTAACTCTGAACTAATACCGCAATATCGCAGCACGCCCGATCTTGACTAAAATTCTATTAATTTTCTTTCCTTTGGGTTTCTCTTCGGAACCGAAATACATCGTCTCAGGTTTCCCTAAATCTTCATCGCCTTTTTTTTCTTTTAGATACCGCTGAAAGAGAGATTTCACAGTATTCGAATTATTTGAGGCCAGCAAAAATTCGTCTCGGAGGTCGTTACTACTGGCAAATCGAAATCGAAAATTTTTACTATATTGTTTGAGAATTCCAAAAAATTGTTCGTCGCCAAGTTCTTTTCTCAGCGCGTGAAAAAGCATCGCGCCTTTCGCCTGAACGATGGCAGAAAATTGCAGGAGGCTGCGGAAATCTTTGGCAGGTTTGGCCACTTCAAAATCAACTCCGCCCAGTGAACGATAGACCTGATACGCCGATTTTAATTGACGATTGATTGTTTGGTCGCCCACCTCTTTGCCGTAAACGGATTCGTAATAATAGGTCGCTGCGAAACTTGAGAGGGCTTCATCCATAAACGGAGTCTTTTGCGAATCACTCCCAACTAAATTTCCCCACCACTGAAAGGCAATGCTCTGCGCCGTCGTAAATTCAAGCGCGTTTTTAACGACATCAGCTTGTTGGCGAATCATCCCGGGCAGCCGCGCAGCTTCGGGCGAATCGAAATTTATACAATAAGCCTGCGCAATTACCACTAAACCAGGAAATTCAATTCCGCCGAATCCAGCCGGAAGCGGCAACTCTACGATATTGAGTTGCAGAAAAGGAAAATCTCCAAAGGCTCGGCTATAACTCGTCATCGAACCTGCCGCGAACTGCGAAATTTTTGCTCCAACTACTTCGTCACCGGCAGCATGGTAAACCGCAATTTCAACGTTTCCGACTTTTTGGCGAATCGTTTTGAAATGTTCTCCAAAAGCCAGCGCAAATCCACGTAAATTTTCGCCAGCAAACGTCATCACTTTAACTTTATCTTCTTTAATTTTCGAATTGATTAAGGGCGCAGAACCGATGACAGTGACATCACTATCTAACGTTACATTGACTTCGTAATTCGCCACTTCATTACTCACCATGCCGCCTACACCAACAGCTAAGCCTTGATCCGTCGTCGTCATATCCGGCGCGGTCAACAGTGGATAAAAATATCCGAGCAGCATCGTTTGATCACAGGCGAAGAAAATATCTCTGGAGTCGCGACGACGCTGATCATCGCTCATCGCATCGCTGGCTTCTTCTAAAAAATTAGCCAGCAACGTCGTTTCTTCGCGCTGCAGTCGCGGGACATGCGAAGCAAAATCAATGATTAATTCAAGAGTTTTACCAGGAGCTAACTTGAAGGGTAATTTAATTTGAAGAACTGAATTTCGGGCCTTAAGCGCAAACCTAACCGACTCACCTTTACGAAGCTGATACTGAAATGGCCGCAGCGAAACTCCCTGCACCGAAAGACACGGAAACGTATCTTCTTCCATTCCGATATTTGGATATAAATGAAAATTGATTTGATCCAGTTCGCGGCGCGTCGAATTGGTAAACCGGACGATTTCGCGCCCCGTGTACGTTTGCGTCGAAGTATCAACTTGCAAGTCAATTTGATACTGCTGATTTGAAAACGAAGGATAATCAGTTAGGCTGTCCTTCGCCTCTCCCATCCACGAAAACAAGCACATCAGAACTGACGTACAAATTCGACTTAACCGGAATATATTCTTCTTTTTCACATCTTCATTGTAATGCAACTTGAGCAAAATCACGTACCAATAAGATTATTTTCAATTTGACGCTGCGGGACTCGTATTGTACTATCTCGAATTCGTGAAGCACGCCTTTTGACAATTTAAGCCGACTTAGCTCAGCTGGTAGAGCGTCTGATTCGTAATTAGAAGGTCATCGGTTCGAATCCGATAGTCGGCTCCATTCTTAAATTCCTATTTTAACTTGAAATGCACTCACCGTGAGAAGAGAACAATAATATCACGCTGATGTAGTTCATTTGAAAATCTTAAAAAATGGAAATGATTTAATAGATTTTATACTATCTAAAATCAGTTACCCAACCTCTGGCGTTCGACGTAATTCTATTTGGTGGCGTACTATTTCGCAGTACTAAAAATTCCTTCAATAACCCTTCCAACCGCATTAGCTCGTTTTCGTCTTTTATTTTAATATAGCTTGTAGAAGTACTTGCCGGCTCTCTAACCTCTCCTCTGTACAGTTGTCCGTGCTGAATTGATTCTAAAAGTATCAAAATTACACTATTATTATCACAATCAAGGCTCTCGCAGAAATACGAAAAACCATTAAAGTGTGGGTTATAATAGTAGCTTGATTCTTCAAATTTTGTATCAATGCCTAATGGCAAATTTATTCCGTCAACATTAAATATTTTACCAGTTAGTTCATCCTTATATTCAAATTTTCCTGCTAAAGAAGAATATATCGTAGGGTCAACCCCTTTAACGTCAACGAGTTTGACTGTTTCTGCCCAATAATAAAATAATATTTCTGAAACAGGCATTTCTTTACTATCAAGGGAGAGCATTGTGTTCATCATCAATTGGAAGCTACCGCGTTGTGGAGAAGCTGTAGCTCTTTTAAATCCCCCAAAATCTGGTACACCAAATAATGGGACCGGTGAAACAAGCTGGGTAATAGGATAAAGCAATTTTTCTAATTTTGGGTATCCACTTAATTTAATGCTATCCAACTCATGTTTGAGCTTTTCAGGGCTTTGAGAAAAAATAAAGGCTGGCTCCATTTTATAACGAAAACCGACTAACTGAATAACAACATAAGAGTGAAGAATTTCAATCAACGTAGCCTCAGGCAACTCTTCAATTTGTTTTAGACTAAACAATTCGATATTTTCTTTTTTTGCAACGGTCTTCCCCCCACTTTGAAATCCATATGGCGAGACCATTATCGCTTTATTTGCTTGGTGATGTTTCGCTTTCGTAACGAAAGCCTCCACTTTTTCTACGGGAACGGCTTTTTTATAATCTTTACACTCAATAAGAGTTAAGTAATCGTAGAAACCTGCCTTGAACTTGATAATTACGTCAAATTGACGCCCATCAATATGTTTGTTCCAAGTAACTGCTGCACCCTTTGCCTCAGCTAAATGGATAGCAGCAACTAACCGTTCAAAGCCTTCCCATTTTGGCCTTGTTCGACGTTCTGGTTTTGTGGGTTTTCGTTTTCTTGATACTGCCATTAAAGTTACTCTCCTTAATTTCTGAAACAATTTAACCAGATCAACTACACCCAGCTTCTTAATCAATAGTCCTAGAAACTTATTCTGGAATCAAAACGCCTTTCATTTTTTACAATTCTAGAATAACAAATTATTTTTTCTGCACCTACTTTGATTCACGATTAGCTAACGCCTAACTTTCAGCATTGAGCATCTTATGGCAAAATCTTACTTCCCCTTGGGAAAAAATTATGACTACCAGACGAACCATTAAAATTCTCGCGCTCACTTCCCTGCTTTTGCTGGGAGCCTGGCAAACCATCGGCCATCCAAGCTATCAAAATCTTTACGCGCTTGATCCACGATCAGTTGCTGAAAAGCGAACAGATTGCACGATCTGTCACGCACCCACGGCGAAACAAACCGATCCAAATTTTTTGTCGCTGTTTGGTAAAACGTTCAAGGATAATGGATTCATCATCACCGGGCAGATGCGCGATCAGTTCATTGAATTATTCAATTCAGTCGATAAGGAAGTCGAAGGTATAGCGACTGACGTGATTAAAATGACTACCGACCAAGTCATCATTAATATCACCGTCAAAGATCCAAAAGGGAAATATATAACGGGGCTGGACAAACGCGCCTTCAAATTACTAGAAGATGGACAAGGTCAGGAAATTACAGATTTCAGAAATGAAGATGCGCCGCTCGCAGTCGCAGTCGTCATCGACACTTCGGGGAGCACCTTAGCCAGCGATCTGAATCGGATCAATAAATCTGTTCTTGATCTGGCAAATCGGCTTGATCCTGACGACGTGCTTTCAATTTACACTTTTGGTGAAGGAGGCGCGCAGCAAATCCGCGACTTCGCTTCCAGCATTAATGACCTGAAACCATTACTCAAACAGCTTCGCGGGCAGGGAGATTCGCCGATGTACGATGCTGTCCTTCGCGCTACGCAGGATTTAAAGAAACGGCCTGAGCGTCGTCGAGTCTTAATTCTGATTTCAGATGGAGCGGATACGACCAGCCAGAAGACTTTGCACGAAGCGGGACGCGATACATTTCTAGCCGGCGTCGCAATCTATTCAATTGATTTGGTGAACACGAAAGGTGAAGCGAAGCGCTCGCCTGAACGCCAATCAGGCGCCACGGCACTGCGACAATTAGCAGAAGAAACGGGTGGCAGATACATCACGGCGAACGGTGGATTTTTTACAACGAGTCGCGGACAGTTGAAGAAGATTTTTACTGACTTAATTGACGAATTACATAAGCAATACACCATCGCGTATGAATCTTCGAATTCTCGAAGCGCGGGTCGGTGGCGCACCATTCGAGTCAATTTAGAGCAGTCAGATTTAAGCGCGCGCACCCGGCTGGGCTACCGTGAAGGAGTCAAACAATGACTTATGAATTACGCTTTCATCTGGACTGGAAAGAATATTTTGCGGCAGAGCGATACATGCTTTCCTATTATGGAATTCTTTCCCCTGAACGGGCCGCTGCCATTATTTTTGCGATTGGCGCGCTCGTTTTTTATGTTCTTAACTTGCCACCAGTGCTTTGCGGAGTAATTCTTTTTGCGAGTGTTTTTTTCTTCTGTACTCCGTTTTATCGGCGACTCGGATTAAGGCAAAGATGGAAACGGGAACCAATCCTGCAAGCAGAACATTTCGTGAGCTTCAATAAATTCGGAGTCCATTATTTGCTGCATGGAATTGAATCAAATCTTGATTGGAAATTTTATCAAACCTGGATGGAGACACCTGACGCTTTCCTCTTAATTTATCGTCAGGATGTTTTCAATATGATCCCTAAGCGTGCTTTAAAAAATGAAGCGCAGCTTGATGAATTAAGAGAATTACTTTCCTCAAAACTCAAAAAACAATAGCAATTTCCCATTTTCTGACATGACAATTGACGAACAGATTTCTTACCTGACCAAAGGCACAGTTGACGTCATCCGCCCCGAAGACCTCAAAGCAAAATTAATCAAAGCCGACAAGCTTGGCAAAAAACTTCGCGTCAAAGCTGGGTTCGATCCGACGGCTCCCGATCTGCATTTGGGACATACCGTTTTGATCCGCAAGATGCGGCATTTTCAACAGCTCGGTCACGATGTCATTTTTCTGATCGGAGATTTCACCGGCTTAATCGGAGACCCGACCGGACGTAACGCGACACGTCCACCATTGACCGTTGAGCAAATTGCGGAGAACGCCGAAACCTATAAAACACAGGTCTTCAAGCTGCTTGATCCGGAAAAAACAATCATTGATTTTAATGCCCGATGGATGAATCAATTCACGCCCATTGACTTCATCAGACTGACTGCAAAAGCCACTGTTGCGCAAATGCTGGAACGCGACGACTTCACTAAACGCTATCAAAATGGTGTCCCGATCAACGTCCATGAATTTTTGTATCCACTCGTGCAAGGTTACGATTCTGTTGCGCTCGAAGCCGATGTCGAACTCGGCGGGACTGATCAAAAATTCAATTTATTGATGGCGCGTGAGATTCAACGCGCTTATGGACAGGAACCGGAAATCATCATGACAGTGCCTTTACTGGAAGGCTTGGACGGCGTCAATAAAATGTCGAAAAGCCTGGGGAACTACATCGGCATCGCCGAAACTACTGATGATATTTTTGGTAAAGCCATGAGCGTTAGCGATGAACTGATGTGGCGTTATTATGAATTACTAACTGACCTCACCCTCGCCGAAGTCGCGCAAATAAAGACTGCCGTATCCGAAGGATCAAAGCATCCGCGCGACGCAAAAGTGGATTTAGCCAAACGCATTGTCGCCGATTTTCATTCGCAAGCTGCGGCAGACACAGCCGAATCAGAATTTAATCGCCGCTTCCGTGAGCATCAGGCTCCTAGTGAATTGGTAACAACAGAAATCGCGGTGGCTGAGGCTTCAATTAAAATTGTCGATTTATTGGTGCAAGTAAACCTTTCAGCATCCAAAGCTGAAGCGCGACGATTAATCGCGCAAGGCGGAGTCAAAGTGAATAATACAAAAATCTCAGATGCTGCAATGCAGATTGAGATCGCCGCAACGCCAGAAATACTGCTGCAAGTTGGCAAATTAAAGTTTCTGAAAGTAACTTTCATCTGAGCTTTTCAAGCTGAAATCAGGAATGTGTGAACCGCTGAAACTTTATTCTGAAGCCTGAATTCACGCATTCCTCCTCACAGCCTCGCCGGGCTATTCCGACATAAACGTAACCTAAATCTAAAAGTTCTACAATTTCGTCATTTTGATAATTTCCTTGCATATCTCTATGAAATTAAATCACTTAACTTGTATTTTCGAGTTCAAATCCAGCTCTTTTCGATTGTTTCCAACATGGCACAATGTTTGCCTTGATGATTCAAAGATAACCTTGTGAAGAAGCCCAAGAAACAAAATTAATTTTCAGGATTAGTCTACATGACGACCGCTTACGAGTTTGAACGAATAACTGATTACGATTTTTCAGGGCAGGTTTCTTTTCTGCTCACGCTTCAGGAAATTCATCGAATTCTCGATCTCACGTTAGGATTTGAAAACGCAGTTATGCGCGTTCTCAATGTCCTCGCGGAACGTCATCAGCTGCAACAATCTCAACTTTCACTCCTTGATGAACGATCACAGGAGATTCGCATCATTGCCGCTGTTGGAATTAGCGGACGCGCTCGTTCGATGGGACGCTATCAATTAGGCGAAGGCATTACCGGACAGGTCGTAAAAAGCGGAAAAACCATCATCGTGCCGCAGGTCGCTTTGGAACCAATGCATCTCAATCGAATGGGAACGGCGAATGACACAGAAGATCGCGCCTTTGTGTGCGTTCCCATTCAATCGCAAGGCCGCACACACGGAACGCTGGCCGCGTACTTAAGAGTTAGGCAGGAAGAGGAATTGAATTGCGTAGCCGCCTTCCTAGCCGTAGTGGCGACACTTCTGGCACACACAATCAGTAAACCTCAGCAGACAAATTCATCAATTCCCGAAGAAAAATTTAATTCCAATAAATCTGTTCCTCATAAAGCCGACATCGGTTCATTTATCGGCAGCAGTAACGCCGTCCTGACTGTTCTCGAACAATCTCTGCAAGTCGCTCCGGCGAAAACTACAGTTTTATTGCGCGGCGAATCCGGCACCGGAAAAGAAATTATCGCGGACTTGATTCATCGAAATTCCACGCGGACAGGTGAGGCTTTCATTAAAGTAAATTGCGGCGCGCTACCTGAAAATCTGATTGAAACGGAACTCTTCGGACACGAGCGTGGCGCCTTCACAGGCGCAATGAGCCAACGCAAAGGACGCTTTGAATTAGCCTCCGGAGGAACAATTTTCCTGGATGAAATCGGTGAGTTAACGATGGCAACGCAAACCCGATTACTGCGTATTTTACAGGAACGCGAATTTGAACGAGTGGGCGGAACACAAACGATTAAAACCGATGTCCGCCTGATTGCCGCAACCAATAAAAACCTGGAAGTAGCCATCGCCGCCGGAGATTTCCGTGAAGATTTATATTACCGATTGAACGTCTTCACGATTTTTCTGCCGCCATTACGAGAACGAAAAACTGACATTTTATTACTCGCCGATCACTTCGTAGACAAATACGCGAGCGAGCACGGAAAGGCCGTCAAACGCATCTCCACGCCTGCAATTGATATGCTCATGAGCTATCACTGGCCCGGCAATGTCCGCGAACTGGAAAATTGTATTGAACGCGCCGTCGTCGTTTGTAATGACGGCGTCATTCACGGTCATCACCTTCCGCCAACGTTGCAAACTGCTGAAGGCAGCGGCACTCTTCCCACGAATTCGCTAAACTCCGCGGTCGCTTCACTCGAACGCGAAATGATTACCGAAGCCTTAAAAATTACCCGCGGCAATCAAGCCAGAGCCGCCAGCTTGCTGCAAATTACAGAGCGGATGATTAACTATAAAGTGAAAAAATACGGCGTGGATTGCGAACGATTTCGAGAGTAGCGCAAACTTTCCAGTTTGCGTTTTTTCACAACAAAAGCCATTGCACAAATCCTTGTTTCATCGTCAGCAGGTTTTTTTTGTTATTCGAAAGGCGACAAAAACGCAAACTGGAAAGTTTGCGCTACTCCCCCACCAAATCGTTGCTACCCATCCCGCACGCCACAAAATTGTAGCTTAAAGCCTAAAAACGAAAGCTTTCTCGCTCTCATTTTTAATCTCAAGATAACTATATTTCCTATTCCAACAAAGAGATAGCGAATTATATGTCTCATTGGCATACACCTTGCACTAATACATTTCGAGGCTGCATTTGTAGTTTCGTTTTTGTAATTGTTAGTTTTTTGTTTCTGGAGATTTTGCTGGGATGAACAACTTGATGACATCACTCGAACCAACACCTGTCGCAACCCATTGCCCGTATTGCGCGATGCAGTGCGGGATGTTGCTGACAGGCACTGGCAAAGAAGTGAGCGTACAAGGTAATGATAAGTTTCCGGTTAACAAAGGCTCGCTTTGCATTAAGGGATGGACTTCAGCGGAAACGCTGAACCATCCCGAAAGATTATTAACCCCGCTGGCTCGCAATGAAAAAGGGAAATTAGTTCCGGTCACCTGGGCTGAAGCGTTGAATCGGATCGCAGTGAATTTCACTGAAACGCAAATTAAATACGGAAATGATTCCGCCGGATTGTTTGGCAGTGGCGCATTGACGAATGAAAAAACTTATTTGCTGGGAAAATTCGCGCGACTCGCGCTCGGTACTGCCAACATTGATTACAACGGACGTTTCTGTATGTCTTCGGCAGCGGCAGCGAATAATAAAGCCTTCGGAATTGATCGCGGGCTTCCCTTTCCACTAGAAGATATTCCCAATGCCGAAGTCATTTTGATGGTGGGCAGCAATACTTCCGAAACAATGCCACCGTTTATGCAGTACATCGAAGCTCAGCGTGCGAACGGTGGAAAATTAATTGTGATTGATCCGCGACAATCACAAACAGCAGAAAAGGCTAACCTACATTTACGCTTGACGCCTGGTTCTGATGCGGCGTTGGCAAATGGAATTTTGCACATCCTAGTGCGCGATGGATTGATTGACGCAGATTACATCAACGCACGAACAGAAGGGTTTGATCGCATCAAAGGAATGGTTGCGACTTATTGGCCTTCTGAAGTCGAACGCATCACTGGCGTTGCCGAAGCACAAATTATTCAAGCCGCGCATTTACTGGGCAGAGCGAGTTCGGCAATGATTCTGACAGGTCGTGGAAGTGAGCAGCAATCTCAGGGCGTCAATAACGTTCTCTCATACCTGAACATTGCATTGGCAACCGGAAGACCGGGGCGACCTTTTAGCGGTTATGGAACTCTGACCGGACAAGGCAATGGACAAGGCGGACGCGAGCACGGACAGAAAGCCGATCAATTACCCGGTTATCGAAAAATTGATGATACGAATGCGCGTGAACATTTAGCAGAAATCTGGGGAATCAACGAAAAAGAAATTCCAAAATCCGGCAAATCTGCTTACGAATTGTTCGATCTTTTGGGAACCGAAATTAAAGCATTTTTCATTATGGGATCAAATGTTGCGGTCTCTTCACCGAATGCGACACACATCAGAAAACGCCTTAAATCATTAGATTTTTTGGTCGTAGTAGATTTTTTCCTTTCTGAAACTGCCCAGCTCGCAGATGTAGTTTTACCCTCAGCGCAGTGGGCGGAAGAAGAAGGGACGATGACAAATTTAGAAGGTCGTGTGATCTTACGCGAACGTGCTACACAACCTCCGGCTGGAGTCAAAACTGACTTGGAAATTCTTTGCGCTCTAGGTCGGCAATTAGGTTGCTCGGAACAGTTTTCGTTTGAGAACTCGAGCGAAGTGTTTGATGAGCTACGTGCCGCTACGAAAGGTGGACTGGCTGATTACAGCGGCATCACTTACGAAAAAATCAGAATGAATCAAGGAATTTTTTGGCCTTGTCCAACTGAAGATCATGCGGGGACACCTCGCCTGTTTTCAGAAAAGTTTGCTACTCCCGATGGACGCGCAAAATTTCATCCGGTGCGCCATCTGTCTCCTGCTGAAGTGCCGGATTCTTACTATCCATTCTACCTGACCACCGGGCGAGTTCTCGCGCATTATCAAACTGGAACACAGACGCGGCGCGTAGCTAAATTAGCGCAGATTTCCAGCGAACCTTTCGCGGAAATTCATCCGTCAACGGCGCATCGTTTTGGATTAATCAATGGTTCAAATGTTTGGTTGCAATCGCGGCGAGATGCTGTGCAATTTAAGGTCAAAGTCACCTCGACCATTCGTGAAGATACAGTTTTCGTCCCCTTTCACTGGGGCGGTGCGCAAGCAGTCAATCGGTTGACGAACCCTGCACTTGATCCGACAAGCAAGATGCCTGAGTTCAAAATCTGTGCGGTTCGCATTCAAAATAATATTGAGAATTAGCTTTATTCAGGAGTCATCAATGTCCAGCAAAAAGAAAATTATTGTCATCGGAAACGGAATGGCGGGAGCGCGTTTAGTCGAAGACGTACTCGCCAGAGGCGGCGCTGAAAAATTTGATTTTGTTGTTTTCGGCGATGAGCCATACGGCAATTACAACCGCATTTTATTGTCCGGTGTTTTGTCCGGTACGCACGATCCGAAAGATATTTTCATCAATTCTTTGAGCTGGTACCAGGAAAATAATATTAAGTTGCACGCCGGAATTCGTGTCACTTCGATTGACCGTGAAAACAAAATCGCGCACAGCTCAGATGGCATTTCAGAAAGCTATGATTACCTGGTGATTGCGACTGGAAGCTCAGCGTTTGTGCCTCCGTTTGAGGGAATAATGCAGGAAAGTGCGGATTGCGGAGTTGGGAGTGCGGAGTCAAAAACTCCGCACTCCTCAATCCCAACTCCGCAATACAAACAGGGCGTTTTTGTTTTCCGAACACTCGATGATTGCGAAGCGATTTCAAATTATGCCGCAGGCGGAAAAAAAGCTGTCGTCATCGGCGGTGGACTTTTAGGGTTGGAAGCTGCTCGCGGATTATTGAACTTTGGTGCTGAAGTTCACGTTGTCCATCTGATGTCGCACCTGATGGATATGCAGTTGGACGCACAAGGCGGAGCTGCTCTGCGACGCAGCATGGAAGCAATGGGCGTATACGTCCACACAGAAAAATCTACTTCAAAAATTCTCGGAAATGGTCACGTCACAGGCTTGGAATTCAAAGATGGCTCGACACTTGAATGCGACATGATCGTGATTTCGGCAGGCATTCGTCCAAACACGCAACTCGCCAAAGACGCCGGATTAACAGTCGAACGCGGCATCGTCGTCAAAGATTGTCTGAGTTCGATTGACGATGAAAATATTTTTTCCGTAGGAGAATGCGCGCAACACGACGGCAAAGTTTACGGCTTGGTCGCCCCGCTCTGGGAACAAACCGCCGTTCTTGCAGATCGCTTAACGGGACGCAAACCTGAAGCTAAATATAAAGGTTCAAAAGTTTCGACCAAGCTAAAGGTCATGGGAATCGAACTCGCCGTGATGGGCGAAAAAGAAGCTGCGCATCCTGATGATGAAGTTGTTGTTTACAACGAACCAGGTCGTGGAATTTATAAAAAATTAATTGTCAGAAATGGTCAACTCGCAGGAGCCATGCTACTTGGTGAAACATCCACCGCACCCGCATTATTACAGGCTTTTGATCGCAATTCCCTGCTGCCGGAAAATCGTGCGGAGCTACTTTTCGCGCTCAATTATGAAAGTTCTGGTGGTACAGTTTCCGTCGAAGCGATGGCGGATGACGCACAAATCTGTAACTGCAATGGCGTCTCAAAAGGAGCCATCGTCAATGCTGTCAAAGGCGGTTGTCGTACGCTGAAATCGTTGTGCGATTCAACCCGCGCCGGAACCGGATGCGGTTCGTGTAAGTTGCAAGTCAAAGAAATTTTCGAATTCGCAGCCGGTGACACAGCAGTTGAAGACCCGTCCATTCATTTCTACGTTCCCGGTGTCCCGATGAATAAAGTTGACCTGATCGATGCAATAAAAGATCAGGATTTAAAAAGCGTCTCAGCCGTATTCGACGCGCTAGCGGAAGGCAAAGAAGACCCGGCGAGCAAAGTGGGACTGGCTTCCCTGCTCAAAACAATTTGGGCGGGAGAATACGAAGACGAACGCGATGCCCGTTTCATCAATGATCGCGTCCACGCCAACATTCAAAAAGATCGCACCTTCAGCGTGATTCCTCGCATTTATGGCGGCGTCACCAATTCCTCAGAACTGCGACGCATCGCCGATGTAGCCGATAAATACAACGTCAAAATGGTGAAGATCACTGGCGGTCAACGCATTGATTTGCTAGGGATTAAAAAAGAAGATTTGCCTGCTGTGTGGAAAGATTTAGGGATGCCTTCTGGTCACGCTTACTCGAAAGCTTTTCGCACTTGCAAGACCTGCGTCGGGACAGAATTTTGCCGCTACGGCGTCGGTGACAGTACGGGACTCGGCAT
The DNA here is from genome assembly GCA_043736395.1 of Blastocatellia bacterium. GTDB lineage: Bacteria > Acidobacteriota > Blastocatellia > RBC074 > RBC074 > JAFDVL01. Next base: position 18,894 of record JAYTCQ010000233.1, read on the forward strand.
CAAAATCGAAAAAAGATTTCAAGGGATTGAAGCTCCACACAAAGTTAAATTTGCGACAACGGGATGTCCCAGAAATTGCGCCGAAGCCACCATTAAAGACATCGCCGCAATGGCGATTGAAGGCGGCAAATGGGAAGTCATCATCGGCGGCGCAGGTGGAGCGCACGTCCGTAAAACTGACCTCCTCGTGACAGTAGAGACGCACGAAGAAGTGCTGATGTATATGGGACGTTTTATGCAGTACTACCGTGAAAACGCGAAATATTTGGAGCGAACCTGGAGCTTGGTCGAGCGGATGGGAATTGAAAAATTACGCGAAATTTTAGTCGAAGACAGCGAAGGAATTTGCGCTCGCCTGGATGCTGATATTCAAGCGGCGGTGGACGCGTACATTGATCCCTGGCTAGAAGCGGACGTACCGAATCATCCTTCGCAATTCGTGAATTCACTGGTGCAGATTCAACCGATGCAACCGACATACGCCGGAGTTGTGATGTAGTGTTTTGAGGACAAACTTTAGTTTGCCGAACGCCGCGCTTCGCGGTCGTTCGGGGCACGCTGAAGCCTGAACTCTGAACTCGGAAACTTTATGAAAATGAACACGACCACATTAATCGAAAGCGACCTGACCGGCGTCGTCATCAACCTCGGAAACATTAATCGCATTCCATTCGGCGAAGGTCGTGAATTCCAAATTGGGGATGAAGAGATTGTTGTCTTCCGCACACGAAAAAATCAGGTCTATGGACTTCAATCCAAATGCCCGCATCGCGAAGGCGCATTAGCCGACGGTCTGACAGGCGATGGCAAAGTAATTTGCCCGATGCATTCGTACAAATTTGAACTCGCAACCGGACATCCGGTAGGAAACGATTGCGAGTCATTGAAAACTTATCAGGTAGAAGTTAGCGAATCAGGAGAAATTCTTTTACATTGGTCATCAGAAGTTAAATTTTAACTAAAAGGATGACCAAAAAATGAGTAAATTAACTGGTAAAAGAATTGCCTTACTTGAAGCACGTATGAGCAGCGAATTAGCAAATTTAGTAAAACGACACGGCGGCGAACCAATCAACGCCCCGGCTTTGCGCGAAGTCTCGATTGACGCGACTGATGAAGTTGCGACGCTTCTAAATTACCTGAAATCGGGCGAAATTAAATTCGTCGTGTTCCAAACCGGAGTCGCAGTCGCGGGCTTAATTACGGAAGCTGAAAAGCTGGAACGAAAAGCTGAATTATTAAATGCCTTACGAAAAGTAACCACGATTTGTCGCGGGCCAAAACCGACCGCAGTATTTTCACGCAATGGAATTAAGCCGACGCTCAACGCGCCAGAGCCTTACACGACTACTGAACTGATTGCCGTCATGAATGATTTAGACCTCAACAATCAGGGCGTCGCGGTCCTGCATTATGGTGAAAGGAATGCGGAACTGGCGAATTCACTCGAAGCACGTGGCGCAAAATTGCTTGAGCTTTGCTTATACGAATGGCAGCTCCCTGAAAATCTGGAACCTTTAAAATCTTTGATTGATGAGTTAAACCAAAGCCGAATTGATGCCGTTGCTTTCACTAGTCAGATTCAAGCGAGACATTTATTTCAGATTGCGAAAGACCTAAACCGCGAAGAAGAACTATTGAATTCCTTGAATTCTAAAACAGTAGTCGCCTCTATCGGGCCGACTTGTACAGCAGCATTATTACAACTGGGAGTCGCTCCCAAAATTGAACCAGAACACCCCAAAATGGGTCCGATGGTTATTGAATTAATGAAGTATTTTGAATAAATCCTGAGGAGAAAATTACACATCCATGAAACGTCGAACTTTTATCCAGAACGCAATTGTCGCTAGCGGAGCCGCCAGCATCGCTTCGCTCGGATTGAATGGCTGTTCTTCAACCGGAGCCAATTCACCCACACCCGCGACAACCAATAAAATCAAGATCGGATTCATTCCCCTCACGGATTGCGCTTCGGTCGTAATGGCGCATGAACTTGGGTTGTATAAAAAACGTGGCGTAGATGTTGAAGTCTCCAAAGAAGCTTCGTGGGCGGCAATCCGCGATAAGGTTTTGACTGGGGAATTAAGTGCTGCACATTGCCTTTTCGGGATGCCTTTTTCAGTCTATACGGGCATCGGTGGAACAGCTGGACAGGAAATGAAGATCGCCATGATCCTCAATAATAATGGGCAAGCCATCACTCTTTCCAAAGAGTTCTGTGAACAGGTTAAATACAAAGAAATCGGCAAAGTGAAATCTGCTATCGAAGCGATGGCGAAGAAAAAACCTGTTTCTTTTGCAATGACTTTTCCCGGCGGAACGCATGATTTATGGCTGCGATATTGGTTAGCTGCTTCGGGCGTTGATGCCAGCAAAGATTCGAAAACGGTCGGCATCAAAGTCATTCCTCCACCGCAAATGGTCGCCAATATGAAAGCCGGAAATATGGACGGCTACTCCGTCGGTGAACCTTGGAACGGGGTTGCGGTAAAAGACGGGATCGGCACGACACATATTTCTTCACAGGATATTTGGAAGCATCATCCTGAAAAAGCCTTGGTCGTAAACAAACAATTCAGCGAAACGAAAAAAGAAGAGTTGAAGAAAGTCATGCAGGCAATTTTGGAAGCTTCGGCGTGGCTCGACAAACCTGAAAATCGCAAAGAAGCCGCCGGAGTCATTGGCAAACAATCGTACGTCAACGCTCCGCCCGATGTGATCGAAGCGCGATTGCTTGGAAAATACGATCTCGGATGCGAACAAAAACATGATTACACTGATGATTTCATGATGTTCTCACGCGGAGGCGCAACAAATTATCCGCGCAAAGCTCACGCGATTTGGTTTATGGCGCAATACGTTCGATTTGGATTTTTGCCCAATGCGCCCGATTACAAAAAAGTTGCAGATACTTTGATCATGCAAGACCTCTACAACGAAGTCGCCAAATTAATGAATATCGCAATCCCCGACGATGACATGAAACCGTTCACAATTGATCTGGATAAATCAGTCTTTGATCCGAACAACCCGATCATCAGCAAAGCGGCTGGAACAAAAGCTTAAATAATTTTTCAAGCGTCCTGCCTGAACCCGACAGGCAGGACGACCTCAAGGAATTTCATGAAAGACGAAGGTATTTTACAAACAGAATGGGCAGAGCGAAAAAAGTACAGCTTTAATCTGTCAGCACTTGGGCATGCAGGTTTGGATTTTTTGAAATCTTCTGCGTGGACTTTGGCCGGTTGCGCAATCTTGATGGTGATTTGGGCGGCAATAAGTGCTTTTACATCAAATGCACTGCCCAACCCGTTCGTGACGCTAAAAACGTTATGGCAACTTGTGAGCCACCCGTTTTATGACAATGGGCCAAATGACAAAGGCATCGGATTACAAATTTACAGTTCGATCATCCGCGTCTTTATTGGCTTCGCTCTGGGTTCACTGGTAGCAATTCCAGCCGGAGTTTTAATTGGTGCAAGTGAAACCTGCAAAAAGCTTTTCTATCCGATTGTGCAATTACTTCGCCCTGTTTCTCCGTTAGCCTGGTTTCCAATTGGACTCGTAATTTTCAAAAATGCCGGAAACGCTACGATTTTTATGATTTTTATCACTTCGTTGTGGCCAACAGTCATTAATACAGCTTTCGGAGTCGCCTCAATTCCTGACGATCATCGCAATGTAGCGCGCGCTTTTGCATTCTCGAAATGGCGATACTTCACCAGGATTTTGCTGCCGTTTTCGATGCCGCACATTCTCACCGGATTACGTTTAAGTATGGGCGTGGCGTGGCTCGTGATCGTCGCCGGAGAAATGATGTCCGGCGGTATCGGCATCGGTTTTTTTGTCTGGGACAGTTACAACGGAGGTAGCCTCGAAAAAGTCATGTCGGCAATTATTTTAATAGGAATAGTCGGGCTTTTACTGGATCGTGGCTTTGATTTCATCGCTAAAAAGTTCACGTATGCATAACTACAAATTATTGATATTTATTCAGGAATTGAGGTCGTTATGACACCAAAACAAGTTTCACCAATCCACAGTTCGCAATACTTACAAGTCAAAGATTTGACCATCAGCTTTGATACGCCAAGAGGAAAATTCATTGCGGTCAAAAATATAAATCTCACCATCAAGCGTGGCGAAGTCATTTCTTTCATCGGACATTCGGGCTGCGGAAAATCTACGATTTTAAATGCAATCGGCGGATTAGTGAAACCGACTGCGGGTGAAATTATTTTGGGTGGAGTAACGATTGACGCGCCCGGCCCGGATCGCGGCATCGTTTTTCAAAATTATTCGTTGCTACCCTGGCTATCAGTTTATTCAAATATTTTCGAAGCCGTAGATTCCGTCGTCACCAACAAAACCAAACAGGAAAAAGCGGAATTAGTTGAATCTTTCCTGAAAAAAGTAAACCTCTGGGAACACCGCGACAAGAAACCTGCGCAGATTTCCGGCGGAATGAAACAGCGTGTCGCCATTGCCCGCGCCTTCGCGATTCACCCCGAAGTTTTGTTACTCGATGAGCCATTTGGGGCTTTAGACGCACTGACCAAATCTTCATTGCACGAAGAATTAGTCACGATGCTTAGCCTTGAGAATCAAACTGACACCGTCATCATCGTGACGCATGATGTCGAAGAAGCAATTTTTCTTTCGGATCGCGTTGTCGTCATGACCAACGGGCCAGAAGCCACGATCGGAGAAATTATAGACGTCCCGATTCCACGCCCTCGCAACAAACGCGACATCGTACAATCAAAAGAATATGTCGAGGTTCACAGCCGTCTATTATATCTTTTGATGGATGCTTTTGCTGTCCATCGTAAAGCAGCGGCATAACAAATATCACTAATAAAACAGACTATTTCTTCCCTTTTTCACTGGGGTTTTGCGATAGCTTTATCCAAAATATGAATTTCACATACAGCATAAATATGAAAAACTTCACCTTAAAATTGAACTCCTCAATATTTTTCTCTATCACTGTAATTTTGTTTTTGTCAGTGAGTTTGTTGGCACAAGAACAGAAAATCGTGAGCGCTTCCAATGTCTCAGCTACACCGACGCCGACGCCAAAACCAGCGGCTCCGAAGGCTCCGGCGGCACTAGCACCAATTAAAATCGGTCAAGTTACGGTCTCAGGCAGCCTGCGTTTACGAGCTGAAAATTGGGATTGGTTCGACACAAATGCAGGCGATGGCAGCTATACGTTCGGAGCTGGAACATTGCGTGTGGGACTCAGCCAGCAAAAGGAAAATTTTGAATGGATGGTTGAAGCTGAAGCCCCATTCGTGGCGAATTTACCAAAGACCGCCGTCGCCGCTGCTCCATTCGGACAGCTCGGACTCGGTGCCAATTATTTCGCGGCGAACGGCAATAAAGATGCCAGCGTTTTTCTAAAACAAGCCTATGTAAATTTTAAAAATATCGGCAAAACCAGTAACCTAAAACTTGGTCGTTTCGAATTCAACGACGGGTTAGAAGTTATCCCAAAAGACCCGACTTTATTGGCAGTGAAGCGTGATCACATCAGTCAGCGCTTGATCGGAGCTTTCGGATTTACGCACGTTGGACGCAGCTTTGATGGGATGCAATTTGGCTATAATAAAAAAGGTTTGAACTTCACTTTTTTCGGCGCGCGTCCCACCGAGGGAGTCTTTCAACTGCGCGGGATGAACGAACTTGATGTTGATGTTTTTTATGCCGCGACTACGAAATCTTTCAAGACCAAAGACAGCGAAAGTGAAGCGCGTGGCTTCGTCACGCAATACCACGATGGACGGCGGATCGTAAAAGTTGATAACCGTTCAGTCGCCCTGAGAAATTTAGATTTACCGAATAAAATCAGGGTGACATCCGTCGGAGGTCATTACATCAGTGCGATCAAATCAGGGTCCGGCAAACTCGATATTTTACTCTGGGGCGTCGGACAATTTGGCAACTGGGGCAATCAAACGCAACGCTCCGCCGCGCTTGCGATGGAGGCAGGTTATCAATTCGGAGGGAGTAAATTCGTGGATAAAGTGAAGCCCTGGGTGCGCGTGGGATACAATTACAGCACTGGAGATAAGGACGCTACCGACAATACGCACGGCACATTTTTTCAAATGCTTCCGACTCCCAGAATTTATGCGCGAACCCCGTTTTACAATTTGATGAATAATCAAGACGCCTTTGCGCAACTGATGATTAAGCCTCACGCGAAATTTGCTCTGCGGACGGATTTACATTATTTGCGATTATCCAGTTCCAAAGATTTATGGTACGCCGGAGGTGGAGCATTCCAACAACAATCTTTTGGCTTTGCCGCGCGCCCCAGCAATAATCAAAACAGTCTGGGATTATTCGCCGATGTCAGCGCTGATTACACGTTCTCTCCGCGAACTTCCGTGACGTTTTATGTTGGTGGCTCTGCCCGCGGCAAAGTACAATCAGCAATCTATCCACTGGGCAACAAAATGCATTTTGCATATTTTGAATTAACGCAGAAATTTTAGGTACGATAGGCGTCCCCGCCTGTCGCCCGAACCAGCGCAGCGGAGTTCGGGTATCTTGGCAGATGGAAATTTTATCTTAAGTTAACTGGTCAGGCGGGGACGCCTAACCTACCTTGGTAGCATATGAAATTAGGTAAAGTTTTTTTAGTTGGCGCAGGCCCCGGAGACCCGGATTTATTGACGATGAAAGCGCATAAGCTAATTCAAACGGCTGGCTGCATTGTCTACGATCATCTGGTAAATCCCGAAATTATGACCTATGCGCTTCCAACTGCCGAACTGATTTATGCAGGTAAACAAGGTCATAAATGCGCGTTGAAGCAGGAAACCATCAATGCCATTCTCGTTACTAAAGCCACCGAACACGACATCGTAGTCAGGCTGAAAGGCGGTGATCCATTTATCTTCGGACGGGGCGGCGAAGAAGCTGAGGCGTTGATTTCTGCTGGCATTAGGTGGGAAGTCGTGCCCGGAATTTCATCGGGAGCCGCTGCTGCCGCATATGCGGGAATTCCCATCACGCATCGAGGAATTAGCAGTTCGGTCACCTTTATCACCGGACATGAAGACCCCACCAAAACTGAATCACAATTAAAATGGCAACATCTCGCCCACGGTTCTGACACGCTGGTGATTTTCATGGGTGTCGCAAAAATTATCGATATTGCGGAGCAATTATTATTGCACGGCAGAAAAGCGCAGACGCCTGTGGCGTTTATTCAACAAGGTACATATGAACATCAAATGACTCATACCTGCACATTGCAGGAAATACCCGAATTGCTTGCAACGAATGAAATTCAATCACCGGCGATCATTGTCATCGGCGAAGTTGTTCGATTACGTGAACAATTACAATGGTTTGAGAGAAAGGTCACTTTGGACACACTCGAAGCGATGAATTCAATTAAGACAATTACGTCATAAACATAACGAAATAATACCAAAATGTAATTCCAGACGTTTTCCCCGCCATCAGCTAAATTTCTTAATAAAAACTTTATCTCCCGTGAAGGCTTAGATGAGCCTGAGAAATTATTATCCCTTTGTAATATTTGAGAAAGGACAATATGAAACCGTATTTATTTGCTAGTGACTTTGATCAGACCTTGAGCTTCAACGACTCCGGGCTGGTACTCAGTCAGTTGATCGGAGCCAACAACTTCGAAGAAAAAGTTCACGGCATGTCGCAGAATAATTTAGTGCAACAAGGCGGCGAACTGACCTATTTGTTGCTACACGATCCTGAATTTCGGCGCGTCAGAAAAGAGCATCTTTATGAAACAGGTAAACGGATTCGTCTCAAGCAAAATATTGAATTACTACCCTCAATTCTTGCGAATGGGTTTGATGGCTATCAATTTATTTTCTATGTAATATCTGCCGCTCCGGAAGAAGTGATTCACTCTGCGCTGGAAGGCATCGTTCCGCCTGAAAATATTTTCGGGACAAAATTACGCTACAGCGAAACGACTGGAGAGATTGAATCCATCGTCCGCGTGCCCGCCGGATACGGCAAAGTCGCTGTCCTTGAAAATCTCCAAAAAGAATTACAAATCAGCTCTGATCGAATCATTTATGTTGGCGATGGCAGCTCTGACATTCACGTCATGCTCCACGTCAATCACCATGAAGGCTTCACGGTTGCGGTCTCTGAAAATAAATATATTGCGCCGATAGCACAGCGTTCAATTTTAAGCGAAGACGCGCTCAGCCCTTTAATTCCGGTGATGCAGGACATTGTCGGGATGCGATCGAATGCAGAAATTCGCAAAGTTTTCGCTTCCTTCGGATTGCAAATTAATGAATGGGAAACAGTGCAAACAGATCGGCTGAGCATCAGTTCACTGGTCAAACAGGAGGCCTTTCATGGTTGACCTTTTAGGCTGGGTTGCGACGACTATTTTCGTTGCTTCATATTTCACTAAAAATTCTGTGAGGTTGCGGATGATTCAAGCATTCGCCGCGCTTCTCTGGATCAGTTACGGCGTAGTCATTGGATCACTACCAGTAATTATTTCCAATTTACTGGTTGCGACGATAGCCGCTTATTCATCAATGACACGCAATAAAATTAACTCATAGAGATTTTTTCGATTGTAGGGTAGGTTCCTAACCTTACTTCATTCGGTATTGGCGGACAGCTTGGGAACCTACTCTATAATCGAAATTTATTCCGACAAAAGCTTGGCGAGTGTTTCCAACAAAACCTGGGTTGAATAGGGCTTGGCGATGAAGTGGTTGACGCCATCGGCTGCCGCTTCCTCTAATTTATTGGATTCGGCAAAACCGCTGCTGGCGATAATTTTGGCTTGCGGGCTGATGGTTCGAATCGCGCGGATTAATAAAGTGCCATCCATCACCGGCATTACCATATCAGTCAGGACTACTTTGATTTCCTCTTGATGTTGCGCGAATCTGGCAATCGCTTCGGCTCCATCATTGGCTGTCATGACCCGGTAATTAAAATTTTCCAGAATCGTTTGAGCAATTTGTCGAATCGCCGCTTCATCATCAACGACCAGAATTAACTCACCCTTTCCAGGTGGAAGCTGTGGCAGAGGTTTTACGGCGGTGATGGAGGTTTCAGCGGACAAAGCTGGCAAAAAGAAGCTAAATTTTGTCCCGTGTCCAAGCTCGCTATAGACATTTACAAAGCCTTCGTGACTCTTGATAATGCTGAGGACGGTGGCCAGCCCCAGCCCGGTTCCTTTCCCTACTTCTTTGGTAGTAAAAAATGGATCGAAGATTCGATTGAGATGTTCCGGAGCAATGCCGGTTCCGGTGTCCGTGACCAGGATTTGCAGGAAGTGCCCCGAAGTCGCATCGGGCAGCATTTCGGCGTATGTATCATCAATGACAACCCTTTTGGCTTCAATGGACAGCGTTCCGCCATTGGGCATGGCATCACGCGCATTGATACAAAGGTTGATTAGCACTTGCTGAAGTTGCGTGGCATCGCCGCTGACCAAGGGCAGATCAGGATCAAATTGCACTTGCACCCGAATGGATTTGGGCAGGGTTTCCTGAAGAATTTTCACTACTTCCTGGAGCAAATGTTTGGGCTGGATTTCAATGCGTTCCCCGGCGACACCACGCGCGAAGGAAAGAATTTGTTTGACGAGTTCTCCCCCGCGTTCGGCGCTAATTCGCAAAACCTCTAACATTCGCTGACTCGATTCGTCGGTGACTTTCAATTGCAACATTTGGACGGCCATGAGGATCGGAGTCAAAATGTTATTCAGATCGTGCGCGACACCGCCTGCCAGCGTACCGATGCTTTCCATGCGTTGCGCGCGCAAAAATTGCATTTCCATTTTTTTCTTTTCGGTGATGTCACGCAAAATCACGGTGTAAATTTTTTCGTTATTCGCTTCAACCTGCGAGATGGAAGCTTCAATCGGAAATTCCTCGCCATTCGCACGGATTCCATAAATTGCACCTAACCTTCCCATCGTGCGTTTAGTAGTTTTTGTTGTCCCAAAATTTTCAATGTGTTGATGATGAGCTTCATGAAAGCGCGACGGAATCAGGCGTTCAATCGTGCTCCCCATGATTTCAGAGGCGGTGTATCCAAACACTTTTTCAGCAGCGGGATTAAATAAAATAATGCGCCGCTCACGATCAACTGAAATAATCGCGTCCATCGCGGAATCAATGATGCCTGCGATTCGGCGTTCGCCAGCAAGCAAGGCCGCTTCGCTGGTGCTGTGTTCAGCTCTATTATCCAATTCAAGAGTAGAAGCCTTTAAGGCACGTTCCGAAATTTTTCTTTCTAAAGCAATAATTGTGGCTTCTAATGCAGCGGTTTTTTCACGCAATAATTCTTCGACTTCGCTTGCTGTAAAGAGACGCTTAACTTGCTGATCTGGTTGTTCCAAAGTTAGCTCCATTGTGACGGCTTACATTGCTGGCAAAAGTGGTTGTAGTTTTTATGAAAGGGGAAACGCTGCTCATTATACCAAGCAAAGTGATCCTTGACTATCCGTTTGCAGGTGAGTGCGAGAAGACGGGGAGGCAGTAGACTGTAGCTCCACCTCTCAGAGTAATCAGCTTACTCGCAAAAATCTGTAGCCTTCTTAAGCCGTGGTAAATATTTACCAGAGATGTTGCGTTGGGCTGAATTTGAGCAACTATCGATCGAAAAAACTGTGGCGGCATAATTGCAGTTGGTAATCCTGACAGTAAAGAAATCATTGATTTACCAGGTCAAAAAATGTCAAAACAAAAAACTACAGTCCCCCTGACAACCATTTTACTTTCATTAATTTTAAGTGGAAGTTGTTCCTCACTCAAAGCCCAGGAATTGCGAGACTTATTTCGTCAGGTAAAATCCTCGGTTGTCACAGTGCGAACCATTGAGCGGGAAATCACTCCACAGTCAAAAAATGAATTTGTAAAAGTTCCCGGCATAGGTTCGGGTGTCTTAATTTCAGCTGACGGGAAAGTCATGACGGCGGCCCACGTTGTGCAATCAGCAGATCGCATTGTAGTTGAATTCACGGAAGGTAAAGAAATTCCGGCTCACGTTATCGCATCGGTCGTCACAGCGGATGTGGCGTTGCTCCAACTTGATCAGGTTCCTGCCGACGCCGTAGTCGCCAATTTAGGTGATTCCAGCAAGTCAGATGTCGGCGATCAAGTCTTAGTCATCGGCGCTCCATATGGATTAAGTCGATCATTAACGGTCGGCCATATCAGCTCCCTGCATACCAATAAAAAACTAACCGGGGGTCTTCGAGCCATCGAAATGTGGCAGGCAGATGCGGCAGTGAACAAAGGAAATTCAGGCGGCCCAATGTTCAATATGCAAGGTGAAGTCATTGGTATCGTTTGTAATTTATTTTCGCAGTCAGGAGGTTTTGAGGGAGTCGGCTTTGCCGTGACTTCCAATTTAGCTCGTCGCCTGTTGCTGGAACAAAATACGTATTGGTCAGGGATGGAAGGCGTCGTTATTTCTGGAAATACTGCACGAATTTTCAACGTCCCGCAGGAAGCCGGATTGTTGGTGCAAAGCGTTGCTGAAAAGTCTCCGGCTGAGCGGCTGGGGCTTCGCGGTGGACGCGTTCATGCCACGTTTGGCGGTACGAATCTGCTGGTGGGTGGCGACATTATTCTGGCAGTTGCGGATTATAAAATTTCCGGTGATGATGCTGACTTTGACAAGATTCATGCCCGGCTCAGCACCTTGCCAGCCGGAGGCAAATTAATTGTACGTGTGCTGCGGGGAGGAAAGATTATTGAACTTACGGCTGAAATCGAAAGAAACAAACTTTCAGGGCTAAACAAATAAATGCCAACGATATTTTTTCAATAGCCCAGCCAGCCATGCATTCGTTTCTACTCAAGTCGAAAATTAGGATATGTGTTCCTGGTCGCCAACGACGACAAACAATATAGCCTGGCGAGAATCGCCAGGTAAGTTGCGACAAAAGTGCTCTCGCTGAAGGCGACAAACATCAATAGTTTGTTCTTCGCCTTCAGCGACGGATTCGATGATTATCAGCAATCTATGGTTTCGGCGTAATGCCTTCACCATAGGCAATAATGTTGGTCGCCGTAGGCGACACTGAAATTATAAACTTCTGCACATTGGGAAATTTCTCGCTATTAACTGGGTAATTTTCCCCAACGATTTAAAGCAGGATCGCTAAACCATTAATAATTGCAGCGGCATAAGACTTGCCTAAATAGATTTTGTAGTTTTCAAATCATAAATTCAAATCGCAGGAGACAAGAACTATGAAGATTTTACTAGCAGTTGATGGTTCAGAATGCAGCGATGCAGCTGTCAAATCTGTAGCCGATAGACCGTGGCCCGTTGGAACAGTCATCAAGGTTTTTTCCGTTTCAGAATTGCCATTTGTGCCAACGACGGAAACCTGGGCATTGCCTGACAGTTACTATTCACAACTCGAAGAAGCGCAACGCGAAAAGGCCAAAGCCGCCATCGAAAAAAGCGTCAAAATTTTGCGTGAACGAGCTGGAATGGTTCTGGAAATCACGACTGACATCAAGACCGGTCAAGCTCAGGAAACAGTTTTACACGAAGCCGATGAGTGGAACGCGGATATGATTGTGATTGGCTCTCACGGTTATCGCGGATTTCGGCGCTTCCTGCTCGGGTCTGTCTCACAGGCGATTGCTTCGCATGCTAAGTGTTCGGTTGAAATCATCCGTCAGCGTCCGATGCTGGAAAGTGAGAAATAAGATGGCGAATATTTTAGTCCTCGGAGGCGGATTCGCAGGCGTAATCGCAGCCGAATCGCTGGCGGAGCGCTTAGGCCCAGAGCATCAAATAACGCTCGTCTCTCAACATCGCGAATTTATTTTTTATCCTTCACTCGTCAAATTAGCCTTCGGTGAATGCGAAGTCAGCGACATCACGTATGACTTGCGTGAAGCGATGTTGGATCGGCGCATTAATTTTATTCAGGCGGAGGTTGCATATCCTGACCCTGAAAATAATTGCGTCATTGTTCCGCACGGCGAAGTCGAAGGCAAAATTTCTTATGATTATTTGATCTTTGCGCTTGGTCGCCGGTTGGCTACTGAAGAGGTCAGGGGATTTTACTCTCACGGTCACCATGTGCTTACTGTCAACTCCGCGCTCAAGTTTCGTGAGGCCTTGAAGAAGTTTCACGCAGGTCGCGCAGTCTTCGGATACTGCCCGGATTCACGCTTAGCAGTTCCCGTCTTTGAGTCAGCTTTTGCTTTAGATCGTCTGCTGAAGGAACACGGCGAGCGTGACAAATGCACGATCACAATTGTCAGTCCGGAAGAACTTGGTGGGCAACTTGGCGGGGCAGAAGTCGTACCTCATCTGCAAAAAGCGTTGGATGAGCACGGCGTGACTTTCACTCCGAATTTTCCGATTATGGAAGTGACCGAATCCAATCTTAAATCTAGAACAGGTCAAACGATAGAATATGATTTATTGATGCTGTTGCCACCATTCACCGGGCCGGGAGAAGCGATGTATACCGGTATTACTGATCCAAACGGTTATGTTCGCGTAGATCGTCACATGAAAGTTACCGGTGCGGATCGCATCTATGCCGCAGGTGATTGCGTAAATTTCCTCGGGCCTAAGATGGGGCACATGGCTGTGCTGCAAGGGACAGTAGCGGCGGCAAATGTCGTGGCTGAAATCGAAGGAAAAGAACCTGCTGCCCGCTACGACCACGAGCTGATGTTGGTGATTGATGAAGGCGGCAGCGATTCGATTTACTTGCAAAAACCCTTGTGGGAGAAAGCGGAAGCAACCATCAAACAAGGCAGATTCTGGAGTTGGTCAAAACTCATTCATCAAAAATATTGGAAACGAATCCATGATTAATATTGTCTTGTGAAAAAACCTTCGTCTCAATCACCCGAACCATTGAGCACACAGCCTCAATCCGCTGATGCAGCGAAGCAGAAGCCTGGTCACCTTCATCGCTTTTTTTCGGAGCTTGGGCCTGGATTAATCACGGGCGCGGCGGATGATGACCCCTCCGGGATTTCTACTTATTCTGTCGCCGGAGCGTCACTCGGCTTCAGCCAGCTCTGGACGGCATTATTTTCCTTCCCATTAATGGCGGCAGTACAACTGATGTGCGCCCGGCTTGGCATGGTGACAGGCTTAGGCCTGGCAGGTGTGATTCGCCGCCGCTATTCGCGGTCAATTTTGTGGATCGCGTGCACGCTGTTGGCATTTGCGAATATTGTCAATATCGCAGCTGATCTGGGTGGAATGTCAGCTGCAATGGAAATGATGACGGGCGTGCGCGCTTATATCTGGCTACCGATTTTTGCCGGCGTCATCGTAGCGTTGCTGATTTGGTCAAGTTATCGCCTCATTGTTTGCGTTTTCAAATGGCTCACGCTGGTATTGTTTGCGTATATCATCACAGCTTTTCTGGCTCATCCTCCCTGGATGGAAGTTCTCTATTCGACCTTTGTGCCGCGCATCGAATGGAACGTCAACTACCTCTCTACATTCATTGCTATCCTGGGAACTACTATTTCGCCATATTTATTTTTCTGGCAGGCCGCGCAGGAAGTGGAAGAAGAGCGCGCTTTAGGACGACGCACATTGCACGAAAGACGCGGTGCGACGGATCAGGAACTGCGCACAGCGCGCACAGATGTTTTGGCGGGAATGGCTTACGCCGGAGTTGTGATGTACTTCATCATTTTGACCACAGGCGCGACGTTGCACGCGGCTGGTATGCGTGAAATTGAAACTGCGAAACAGGCAGCCGAAGCGCTGCGACCGCTGGCAGGCGACGCCGCTTATTTGCTTTTTACGATTGGTCTAGTGGGGACAGGAATGTTAGGCGTGCCGGTGTTGGCTGGCTCAGCCGCTTACACAATTGCCGAAGCGATGCATTGGCGCGGCTCGCTTGATGATCGCCCCAAAGCAGCCTCCAAGTTTTATGGTGTCTTAACAGTAGCGGTCATCGCCGGATTAGCCCTGGATTATCTAGGGTTCAATGCCGTCCGGATGTTGTTCTGGGCAGCGGTTGTGAATGGAGTGTTAGCCCCGCCACTGGTCATTTTAGTGGTGCTGCTCACCAGCGATCAGAAAGTCATGGGAAGGCACGTCAATTCTCCAATTCTAAAATTTTTAGGATGGCTGACGGCTGGGTTAATGGCGGGTGCAACCGTAGCCCTGATTTTTTTGACTGTCTTTTAATCAACCATATCAGGAACTAAAAAGTTAATCAGACACAGACTTGTATCCATTCACTGAATGAACGATTTATCCAGCAGAAGCTGCTTGAGGATGGTACTCATAACTTATTTTCACCAGATTTTTCTTCTGGTCAAAGGTGATGACAAAGTCCTTCAGAAATACACTGCCAAGATTGTTATAAATATAATCAGGCGACCAGAGAATAACTGGACTGGAAAAATGATAATTTCCAATCGCAATATTCGACTTTAGCTGAGCCTCTGAAAATTTGTAATCGTTACAGAATGAACGTGCCGACACTACAGTTCCCTCATAACTGGTATATATAAGTGTACGAGCTAGCGGAGCGGCAATCACCAGACGCCGCGCAAGGTTACCAGTATCAATTAGCGCGTCCACTTTTACTGTTTGGATGCTAATTTCTACCGCAGGAAGTGACTGAATTCTTTTCATCGGCAAGATCATTTTGCCGTCTGTTTTGCTCAGGTTTCCTTGTTCCAGATAAAATCTTTTTCCCGGAAAATCCAAGGTCAGCAAATGATCTTCAAACAGCCGAAAGCCTAACATTCCATCCAATCGCGGCGCCGATTTTTTATCGTTGAGATTGATTATAGAAGCAGTCAAATTTCGAAATTCCTTTGTGCCAATCGAAATCACATTTATTTGAGTCGTTGGATGAACCTGAGTGTTGCGACCTGTCGAGTCATCAAGCAAAGTGGTTCCGGTTGGTAGCAAAGATAATTGTTTTGCCAAATTCACATCTACCGAGACAGTTGCAGAACTGCCCGTATCTATCGCAAATAAATAGGGACCTTGTCCGTGCACCATGACTGGAATAAATAGGAGCGAATCTCGAAATTGTAAAGGAAGTGAAATTGGATGAAATTGCTGTGCTTTTAATGGAATTGTTGGGGCACCAACCGTCCAAGTAAAAACCAACAAAAACAGTAAAACTAAGCTGAGTCTCGGCATACGCTTCCCAAGCAACTTTAATTAGTGACTGCCATTTTATTTTTGTGAGAAAAATCTTCACAGACATTCTCACTCTGGACAATTGCAGTGGAGTAAAGAGAGTCAAAGCCATCGACAACTCCCCCAAGTACCATCAAATCATCAAAACCGAATAGAGACATTAAAGGGGGGTTGACTGCCTGGGAAATACACGATTTCGAGCAGCTAAGCTCCCGATGTAGCCTCCCAAAAGTGACAATCCAAGTGGTAAAAAAAGAATCATGAGACCAGCTGAAATATAGGGCGGATCTGGTAGAACGAAAACCTTGCTGCCTTTTTTGAGAATAGCAAGCACCACCAGACTAGCTCCAAATAGCAAGCTCCATAAAGCCGTAAGAGACGATAACCACCACTGATTTGAATGGAAATAACCAATACCAGCCCCGGAAAGGAAGAAAAAAAGACCTGTGAGGCTTATACGCAAAATTAATGTCTCTGTTGTGCCTAAGTCTGAAAAAACAAAACTAAGCCCAAGTATTCCCAGAATTAACGCCGATAGAACAATAATCAGGCTATTTATCCAATTAGGTTTGGTGCGCATAAATTTTCCTTTGTGACTTTAAAGTATAACTTTCGTACGAGTTCGTAGTTCTGGGAAAAAGTTTTTGTAGTCATACTGCATATTAGTAGCGGATGTACCAAGCATGACTTTTTCGATACATCAGTGAAAAGGCTAAGTAACGACTCAGCGACAATAATCAGCGACAATAAGCAGATATAGAAAAAATAGTTTTTAGACACTGAGAATTCCAAGCTAGTTGCTTAAACTCATAAACTATTAAGGGCAATACTTATACCAAAAAGACGCCTGTCCTGATTGCAACTAAGTTGATATTAACTGGGTATCTTTACTCAGTTCGTGCGGAAAACTACACAAAGTATATGGATTTTTACGGCTTTTTGAAAAATGGAGCTTCAGAAGGTCCCGGTATGAAGATTGCACCGATGATATTTGCCATCGGGTATGGATGGCGAGACATTCAAACTGAGGGGGAAAAAATGCAATCGAATCAAGCATTACAAAAAACTACTACGACCAGTCCAATCTTTGTTGAGGCGGAAAAGCTCTTTGCGCAAATGAAAGAATTTTCGCAATCTGTCGCCAACCGCGCGTACCACTATTTTGAAGCAAGAGGACGTGAATTGGGTCATGAATTAGAAGATTGGATTAAAGCCGAATCAGACCTAATGCGCCATGTGCCGGTTGAAATTATTGATAAAGAAAAACAGTTGATTGTGCGAGCTGAAGTTCCCGGGTTTAAGGCATCAGAGATCAATGTCAGCTTTGAGCCGCGCTTCCTGACAATCAGTGGCAAAGGCAATCAAATCAAGTCGGAGGAAGCGATTTATTCCGAACGGCGGACAGCTCAATTTTGTCGTCGAATTCTGTTGCCAACCGACGTGGATCCGGCTACCGCAACCGCTTCACTCAAGGAAGGAATATTGGAATTGAAGGTTGCCCACGCTGTCCAGAAAGCGCCGCTCAACGTGGAAGTTAAAGCATCTCAATCCGCGCTTGAGAAATAAACACAGTCATCACCTCTGAATTCAATGAGGAGAATATTTTATGTACAACAAAGCTGACGATCAAATCAAATTGGAAGTCGAACACGAACTGCGTTGGGATACGAGGGTCGAGGAAAATGAAATTGGCGTGGCAGTCAGTCAAGGTGTTGTGACGCTTGCCGGGGCGGTCAGCAGCTACGCCAAAAAAGTTGCCGCGCAGGAAGCGGCCCACCGCGTTTTTGGCGTACTGGATGTCGCCAATGACATTCAAGTGAAATTGCCGGGCAGTCGGGTTCGAACTGACACGGACATTGCGCAGGCCGTTCGCCATGCGTTGGTATGGGACGTGCTGGTGCCGGATGAGCAAATTCGCTCAACGGTCACGGATGGATGGGTAACGCTGGAGGGTGAAGTAGAAACCATCAGTCAGCGCGAAGATGTGCAGCGGGCGGTCGCCTATTTGCAGGGCGTGCTGGGCGTAACGAATAAGCTTCATATTCAAAAGACGGAAATCAAACCAGATCAGGTGCAGGAAATTATCGAAGGAGCACTTGAACGTCGCGCTGACCGATTAGCGGATCGCATTAAAGTTCATGTTCACGGAGGTGAAGTGACCTTGTCCGGCAATGTCCGTTCTTACGCTGAAAAACGCGCTGTCATCGGAGCCGTCAGCCACGCAGCGGGCGTGCATTCTGTGAAGGATCATTTATTGATTCAAACCTCCTCGTGAGTCAATCGTGACAGAACCTCTTAGCGGTAGCGAACATGATAAATATTCACCTGCTCGCTACTGTTTTTTTGATCAACGAAGCCCAACGACTTGTGACGGAAATTATGGCAAGCAGAACGATAGTTGTTAACATAGTATCTTGAAAAGCGAAGTCTACGAAGAGCAGCGTCAGCCCCACCATCACGAACAAAATGGCGCCGAAGTACTTTCCAATCGGATCGTAAATCAATCTTCGCACTTTTGAAGTCAGCATAAATTGTGCGAACACCCCCGCTAAGATGATTAATATCCACACCGGATAAATACCTTTTCGAACAAATGCTGAGAACGAAGCCAAGATAAAAAAGAAATCTGCGATAACATCAAAGTAGGCTCCAAAATTGGAAGTACTCTCCAGCTTTCTTGCGACATAACCATCCAGCAGATCAGTCAGGCAGGCCAAAATCCACCATCCAATTGCCAGAGCTATCCGTTCGTGAATGACCGCATAGAACATCAGCGGCGTGATCAGTACACGTAAACTGGTAATCGCTGACGCAAAAGATTTGCGAACATTTTTGTTCACGATTCGGCTCCTCGCATTAATGCTTTGAAGGATTTATTTTCCTGGCCGCCTGCTGAGCTAATTCAACTCCAATTGCCTCGTTATCACCCTCATCTCCTTCTCGATTGGGTCGCCAACGATAAAGAGTAATGGCTTCGACTATTTCGCCGTGTGCCGTTGCAACCATTGATTTCGTTGCCCTTAATGCTTCATCTGCATTACCTGAAGCCGTCAGGAGAATCACAGTCCGTTTGCCCTGCAAATCACCAAGACGAGTCATGTATGTTGTTAATGGTCGTGCCGGAGCTGCCCAATAAACAGGCGCGCCCAGCACAATCAGATCATATGCGGCTAAGTCCGACGGAGCCTGTGAACTGGCAGTTGTCATTTCAACTCGCCAGCCATTTGTGGTTAATCCATCGGCAAAGCTCATGATGATTCGTTCTGGAAAATTGCTTTTTCCTGGATGCCAGACGATGAGGGCGCGACTGTTCTCTGACTGTGGATTCAGGATTTTCGCGGCGCTGACAACTTCGCGACTGGTTGTGTAAATCGTCCAACCAAGGGCGACCATCAATACAATGAGAATAGGTAAAGCTACCTTGAAAACTTGTTGCATTTTTCACCCCCAAAAGCACCATCCGGGCAACACCTGACTAACTGTCTTGCCGCTGGCGCACAATCTCAACCGAGCACTTGGCATGCGAGGCGATAGCCTGCGCCACAGAGCCAAGCAGGAAGCGTTTGAATCCGCGATAGCCGTGCGATCCAACTACGATCAGATCCGCTCCCCATTTTTCCGCCTCATCCAGAATTGTGGTCGGAACATGACCGCTCTCCTGCGCACTAATTATTTCTACCGCCGAATTTTTATTAATGCGAAAGACGGCGAGGGCTTTGTCCACCGCAGCTTGCGCCTGTTCCTTTTGCACTTTATCGAGTTCGATAAAATAATCATTCGATAATCCCCACGGCTCGACGGCTCCCATGTGCGGCCATTCCGCTACCGAGAACACTTTGATTACCGTTCCTTTTGGCCAGGTGCGGTGCGCAATTTGTTGCACAGCTAAGTCGCTACAATCGGAGCCATCTACTGCTAATAAAACTTTCATAATGTATTCCTCCGATAGTGCAAATATGCAAGTTTTGTTCCGTTGCTAAAGTGAGGAATTTTCAACGAAATCAACTTACTTCTCCGGTTCTTTGAAAGCGAGAAATTTTGAAAGCGTAGAATCACGCACCTGAATAGGAAATTTTCCGCAACCTGATCTTCAGTCAAACGATTTTCAAGTCGGTATAGCGCTTGCACTAATTTCTACCGACATATTCGGAAAGGGCACCTATGACAATAAATCCCACCCCAGCGAGCACAGAATCTGGCAACAAACGCGAACAAATTGGCTGGTATTTTTATGATTGGGCAAATTCTGCTTTTTATACATCGGTCGTGACTGTTTTTATCGGGCCTTACCTGACTACGATCACCAGAGCCGCCGCAGATGCCAACGGGTTTATCTATCCGCTCGGCATCAAGGTCAGCGCCGGTTCTTATTTTCCCTACCTCGTCTCTCTCGCTGTTGTCCTGCAAGTGATTTTCCTGCCGATTGCCGGAGCGATTGCCGATTACTCAAATCTAAAAAAAACCATGCTGGCCGCCTGCGCTTATGGTGGCGCAGTGGCCACGATGGGCATGTATTTTTTGGAAGGCTCACGCTACCTGCTGGGCGGTGCTCTCTTTTTGGTAGCGAATTTATGCTTTGGGGCTTCGATTGTTTTTTACAACGCATTTTTACCTGAAATTTCTTCCGCAAAGGAACGAGATCATGTTTCTTCGATGGGCTGGGCATTGGGATATTTAGGTGGGGGATTACTGTTAGCCGTGAATCTATGGTTGGTTTCTCAGGCCGCTACACTCGGCTTAACAACCGAACACGCGGTCAGAATCAGTCTGGCTTCAGCAGGTGCCTGGTGGGCAATTTTCACATTCATCCCGCTGGCAACAATACAAAAAAGAAAAGCCATCAATCAATTATCCACTGGAGATCATTATGTAACGATTGGCTTCAAGCAACTGCGTAACACCATTCGTGAGGCGCAACATCATCCGCAAACATTATTATTTCTTGGCGCTTATTTACTCTATAACGACGGAATTCAAACCGTAATCACGCTCTCATCACAATTCGGGCAGGAAGAATTAAAATTGCCAATTGCCACGCTCACGACAATTATTTTAATGGTGCAATTTATCGCATTCTTCGGCAGCATTATTTTCAACTATATTGCCAAAGTTACCGGGGCAAAAAATGCTGTGCTGCTTAGTCTGTTCATATGGATTGGGACGCTGGTTTATATCTACGCCTATTTGCAGACCGAGTTTCAGTTTTATCTTTTGGCTGCTGTCATTGCGTTAGTCTTAGGCGGGAGTCAGGCGCTGAGCCGCTCGATTTATTCGCAAATGATCCCTAAAGATCACGCTGCGCAATATTTCAGCTTGTATGAAATCAGCGATAAAGGGACCAGCTGGGTAGGCCCTTTATTATTTGGGCTGGCTTACCAATTTACCGGAAATTATCGGATCGCGATTCTCTCCCTCGTGGTTTTATTTGTGTTCGGATTGATCCTGCTCAGCCGGGTTAAAATAGCCGAGAACAACAAATAAAAGCTTACGCCGACAAAGCAAGCTGGAAGGTTCTGCTCATATTTACAATGGGGAAAATTTCGCAGTGATTGTTCTTCTGGTCATCAAATACACCCGGCATAACGATTGCACTTACACTTTTATTGCCCTGCGATTTTCCAGGCATTGCTGATTGCAAAAAGTTTTAGCGAATTGATCAGGTTCAGAAAATGAGGAAATAATATGAGCGAACGAATGAAAATTTTAATTGGTTGCGATGGTTCAGAATTTACTGAAAAAGTGCTGGCGGATTTGAAACGCGCCGGTCTTCCATCAAAAGCTGAAGTGCTGGTCTTAACAGTTGCCGAACATTGGTTAGCGGCTCCTGCGAGTTTCGGCGGCATTGATGTGCTTTACGCCGAAGAACCGGACGAAGCCGCGAAAACAAATGCCATTGCACAGAACATGAGGTCTTTGCTTACGAATTCTTTTCCGGAATGGGAGATAAAAACCGACGCCGTGTGGGGTGGGGCAGCCTCTAAATTAATTGAAGGAGCCGATGAATGGAAACCTGATTTATTGGTCGTCGGCTCACATGGGCGATCTGCGCTTGGTCGTTTATTTCTGGGTAGTGTGTCTCAAAGTTTGCTGCACAATGCGCAATGTTCCGTTCGAATTTCTCGCGGGAAAATAAAAGAATCAAACAAACCTGTAAAAATATTAATTGGTATGGATGGCTCAAAAAGCGCAGAGGAAGCCGTCAACGTTGTCGCCCTGCGAAAGTGGCCGGAGGGCAGTCAAGTCCGGCTCGTCAATGCCACGTGGATGGTACCGGTAAATTCTCGTCTGAGTTCTCCGATTGCGCAATGGATTCAATCCGAACGTGAACGCGTCCGTCTGGCGATTGAGGCGGCCACCAGGAAACTTACTGCCGTCGGTTTAGAAGTATCAGCTTTAGTCGAACAAGCAGACCCGGAAAAATTAATTTGCGATGAAGCCGAAACCTGGCAGGCGGATTGTATTTTCCTCGGAGCACGCGGCATGGGTGTCGTTGATCGTTTATTGATTGGAAGTATTTCTTCAGCGGTGGCAGCAAAAGCCCTGTGCCCAGTGGAAGTTGTTCGAATTTCGAGTTAATATTTTCGAGTAAACAGAAAACTTAATCTTTTTTTATTCTGATTGGTTTTATGCCGCGTCCGACTCATCTACTCAAACATGAACATCGCGTAATTGAGCAAGCCATGCGTGCAATGGAAGGCCTCTGCGTTCGCCTCGAATTAAATGAGGAAATTCCGGTCAAGGCGCTGATTCAAATCTTCGATTTCTTTCAAATCTATGCCGACAGATTTCACCACGAAAAAGAGGAAATGTTTTTATTCCCTGCCCTTCGCAAAGCTGGCATTGAAAATGAAAATGGCCCGCTCAGTTTTCTGGCCGAGGAACACCTGACTGAACGCAATCTGTTAGCTGAGCTTGGTGCTGCTATTACGGAATACCGTCAGCATTCTGAGAGCGCTCACCTTCAGATCATTGAACTCGCACGAAATTACAGCCAACATCTGCTGGGCCATATTCTTCGCGAAGACGGAATTTTATTTACATTGGCTGAAGAGATTCTTGACGAAGCAACAAAGACTGAAATTCATCAGGTCTTCATCGAATCGGAATCAACCTTAGGAACGTATTCAGTTTCCTACTATGAGAAACTTGCGTGCGAGTTAGAAGAATCCTGGTCAGTCTAACTACGAAACAGAACGAGGAGCGGTAGCGACTTGGTAGCTCGTGGCATTTACCAAGTCGCCATCGCTCCTCGTACTGTTCCTCGCCGTGCGGCGCATTGTCGGAATTAATTTTCAAAGTTTTTCAGAAGACAAATCATCCAGCATATTATTCAGTTTTTCATTAATAATACCCGCACTCGCAGTGAGTTGCGGGTTTTCAACAATAGTCATCATCTTCGCCGCGTCTATCGCCGCCACGTTAGTTTTTCCTTCGTGTTCATATACAACGACATTGCAAGGCAGTAATAATCCTAGCGCAATTTCTGATTGTAATGCTTCATAAGCGATCGGCGGATTGCACGCTCCGAGGATGATGTAATTACCAAAATCTACGCCAAGCTTTTCGTGCAGTTTGGCTTTCATATCAATTTCAAACAAGACTCCGAATCCTGCTTTTTGAAGAGCTTCACGAGTACGCGTCAGAACGTGTTCAAAAGGCTGCGATAAACTTCGCTGCATTCCGTATTTAATATTTTCCTGTGTCATTTATTCACTCCTTCAATGAATTACTTTTTTCTCAAGTTCGTCTTTGGCCCTCATCGCTGCCGAAAAAGCTTCATCGGCTTTTTGCTGCGTGGTGACCAGATCAAAAGCGTGCCAGCTGAATTTTGCATCTTTCAAAGCACCCTGCGCAGCGACCACCTGAATGCGTTCGGTGGGAATGTTTATGCGTTTGGTTTCGGCAGAGCGCAATAAACTCGCCGCCCACTCAACTGCCACGTCCGCGCGGTTGAGTGCCTGCATCACGACTTCAGATTTCTCGCGTATATCCGGACGAGGACGAAGAGGGCCACCAATCGTATCGTGACAATTCGCACAAAGCATTGAAACCTGTGGCGGTGATGTCACAACCTCTGAACCCATATGCGAATGGCAATTTGTGCAAGTCGGGCCTAGCCCTGAACCTTGTAATTTTTTATAATGCTTACTCTCAACAAAGAAATTTACGACGCCCTTGTGGCACGTGCTACACGTTGCCGGGAGGTTGCGAAAATTTATCTTGCTGCCGGGATCGCTGTACGGTTGAACGCCGACATGAGCCTTGGCTTGATCCAGACTTGCCGCATCGCCGCCGTGACATTTTTCGCACGACACGCCAGCTTCTTTATGCGTTGAAGTGTGCCATTCAAAATAGCGATTGCTCAGCGTCAGAGGCTGCGTAATTTTAGAATGACAACTAACGCAGGAATTACCTTGCGTTGTAGTAGTCTCAGATTTCTTTTGAGCGATCACTGTAGAAACCACAACCACAAAAAATAAGATGAAGAATTTTTTTATCATGACCTACTCCTTTATTTCGGGAGCCTGCTCCAGATACGATCTTTAATTTCGGTTGACTGGAGAAACACCTCGTCGGCAGCCCGGCGCGAAGTAACGAGATTAAATTCGTGCCATTTGATTTTGGCTTGCGTATTAATAACTTCCTGCTGACGAATTTTTTCTGCCTCCAACGGCAGGTATACCTTTTGCTTTTTACACTCGGCTAATAAATATCTAGCCCATTCCAAAACACCGTCGCTGCGGGTGAAGGCGGCGATGGTTTCTCCGGCCTGCTTTGGGACATTTGGGTATTTCGCGCCCGATCCATTTTCCTTATGACATTGAGCGCATAAGAGAGACGTATCCGGTGGCCAGTTGACCACCGACGAAGCCATGTGCCGATGACAATTCGTACAACTTGGGCCGTTGCCTGATTCCTGCAACACTTGCGAATGGCGGCTCTTTACAAAGGCATTCGCAATTTCCTGATGGCAGGAACTACACGTTTGAGCGAGATTTTTTGGATGTAAGGTGCTCTGCGAAAAGTCTGGAGAAAGCACGCCTTCGTGCGCAAGCTTGTAACTATCTGTGCTCGGATTGCCACCATGACATTTTTCACAGCCAACTGCCTTGTTCGCATGACGCGAGCCTTTCCATTCATAAAAATGAGCGCTCACGCCAACCGGTTCCTTTAAACCAGCGTGACAAGTGACACAATTATTATTGCGAAAAACATTCGGCACTCCATGCGGAGTTTTTTTCTGCATCGCGCCAAGAAACACAGACAGACTTAGAATTCCACAAATCATTACCACTACTATTTTTGCTTTGCGCATGTAGAGTCCTTAATTTTGTAAATACTTTCCCGGACTCATCAGTGCAACACTGGTGCCACAGCTTAACCTTCAGGATTTGCGTGAACTTCCCCAATTTGAGCGTAAAATCCCTCAGCGGGCTTTTATAGAACTCAGTCAAATAAATGACCGCGGAACATTCATCAAAGTTCCGCGGTCATTTATTTCCTGCCCAAATCTTTACGCAAAATTGGGAGGAAGGGGGAAGCGCGCATTGATCAGTGCTTGATTGTCTGCGCCTAATTTGCCAATTGTCGTAATTCCATGATCAATAAAATTGGCGGGGACAACCGGACTGGTATGCGAAGTGTCTTCGATGCCAGTTCGTTGTCGGAAAGAACGATTAAGCCAATCGTTCATCAGTTCACCTGCCACCGATGGAGCGTTGTGTCCGTCGGCTCCAATTTTGCCGACGCTGACGCCAATCAGGCTGTGGATGATTTCGTGCGCCATGGTCTCGCCCATCAATCTTCCAAAGACTTTGATAGCAAGGTCAAGCAAAGCTGTTGAAGGCGCAGCCGCAGCTTCGACTTCAAGCAGGATGGCTTGCGTTTCGGCATCTACCATTGTCCCCAGGGTTCCGGGAGCGGCAGGTTGCGGAACGTCGTAAGCTCCAGGGAAAAGCGTGATCGTTTCATTGAAGGATGCGGCGCTTAAACCGGTGGCTGAACCACGTGTGATCCCGAAAAGCGGAATCGGCTGACCCGTACCCGGATCATTCGGCGGTTCCCCTTCAATGCGGACGGTCGTAATTAAAGCTGCGCCCACGTGAGCCGGAACAGCTTCGCTAAATGGCGCTAACGCCCAAACTGTGCGGACGTTCGAAGTCTTCAGAAGTTCGCGACAGGCATCGCGGGCTTCAGTCAGTAATTCGTTCTTCCGGGCGGTAAGTTTGAGCTGCGCTAACACGGCATCAAATTTCACCGTATCTTCTTCAATTTTCACAAACTGTGGAACGCAAATCCGCATCTGCGTTTTCGCAATCTGATTTCCGCCATTGAAGACAGCGACATCCAATCGCGTTAAGCCAGGACGCTTCCCTCTGATAATTGTTCTTTGCGCATCAGGGGTGAGGACTTCAAGCGCCGCCGCTTCGGACGGAGTCCAGCGCACGGTGAAACCTGATGGTGCATCGTTCACCTGAATTTCAAGATTCACTTCACCCGTCAAACTGTTCGAGGCTGGATTGAAGGCCCGGGTTTCAGCGGAGGCCGTGTCTGCCGCAAAAGAAATCGAAGCCTTACGCGTCGCCGTGCCATCAGGCAAAGTCTGCGCCCGTGCGTCAACTTCAACCTGCTCGCCGCTCGGACGTGTCACCTTCACTGCCGCATTATTAGCACCGGCAGTTTCTGTGACCTGCTTGACGTCATCGGTTGCCATGGCTTTTGGCTCAGTGCTGGGGCCGGCGCCGATCATACTTTGAATGGCTCCCTGCGTTAACTGCTTCGCCTGTTCATCAGTGAGCAGGCCTTGTTGTTTCGCCGTATCAATGGCGCGCATGGTCTTATCAATGTCTTTATTCATACGAGCCTGCAAGGCCAGATTGCCAGCCTTTTCACCGAAGAACTGCGCCGTCTGCAACGACGATTTCAGCGCTTCGAGAGCGTTGCGTTGATTCCCTTCCAGTCCGGTGATGTCTTTGAATAAACCGGATTGACCGAGCAGCGACAGCGCACCGGCAAGACCCGTTGGATCAGGTGCAGCCGGAGCTGATTGCATCGCAATAATCGGGGCCGGGAAATCTTTGGCCGTCAAATCAGGTGTTGGAGTTTGTCGGCTCTCAGTGCTCACTGGCAGGATCGCAGGCGGATTATCAGGAATCGGCGATTCTTCCCAACGCCAGAAGCGTTCTTCTTCTTTGGTCTCGCAGGAATTGCAGGCACCCATGACGGCTTCGGCATACACACCACGAGTTGGAATGGCTACGCGCACGGGTTCGATGGGCGTATTTGGTTGATAATGTTCCAGCAAATCAATTGGGTTTTCAACGTCCTGATTGAAAGTAGGATCAAGATGGTATCCTCGTGAAACGGGCATCACCAGCGAATTTCCGACAATTCCGATGAGAGTATTTTCGACCACGGAAGCCACACTGCGA
>JAYTCQ010000234.1:0-3948 GCA_043736395.1 Blastocatellia bacterium
AATTGATTTCTTTGTATCCGCGCAGCGCTGCATCTACCGCTCCGCGATTTTTCGCAAACGCCGGAGGATCAAGCACAATCGTATCGAATTTTTCATTGCGTCCATCCATTGCCGTCAGTTGATCGAAGACGTTGGCTTCAATAAATTCGACATTTGTCAGGTTATTCAATTCGGCATTTTGCTTCGCGCGTTCAATCGCCGGAGCCGAAATATCTAACCCCGTCACGTGTTCACAGCCCTTCGCCATGTGCAGCGCAAACGAGCCGTGAAAGCTGAAGCAATCCAGCCCGCGCCCCTTCGCGTACCGCATCGCCGCCATTCGGTTTTCGCGTTGATCCAGAAAGGCTCCGGTCTTTTGTCCGTTGATTAAATCTACGAAATATTTGATACCGTTTTCGGAGATTTGAAATTCTGTCGCAGTGTCCGCGCCAGCCTTTTGATAAATCATGCCACTAGATTGCGGCAGCCCTTCCAGCTTGCGGACTTTGACATCATTGCGCTCCACAATCAGGCGCGGATCAAAAAGTTCAATCAGCAATTCAACCCACATACTTTTCAGCGCATCCATTCCACGCGACAAAGTTTGAATCGAAAACGCATCGCCGTACCGATCAATAATCAGACCCGGCAAGAAATCTCCTTCGCCGTGAACGAGGCGATAGGCGTTGGATTTCGGCGCAATTTGTTGACGCCATTCATAAGCCGCCATCAATCGCTGCTTCCAAAATTCACGCCAAAATTCCGGCGTAGTTTTTGACTGTGCATAATCCGTAGTAGAAATTATTCGCAACGTGATTTCGGATTCAGCGCCGAACAACGCCCACGCGATGAAGCGTTTGCGCTGGTCAATGACACGCGCAATGCATCCGCTGGACGCCACGTGCGGAGGATTCGTGACATCGCTGCGGAAAATCCATAGATGCCCATTACGGACACGATCTACGCCTTTTGGCGTAATAGTTGCTTCGGGAGTAACTTGACGAATATTCATAAAAGAGGAAGTATGAAGGATGCGCGAGTAATTGCCAATTGTAGGCTTTCGAGCTTTTATTTTAATCAGGAATAGACCACGGATTGAGCGGATGTTGCGGGTCCTCGCGGGTCTGAATTTTACGATGATTCAGACCCGCGAAGACCCGCATGATCCGCAAAATCTGCGGTCTATTCCTGATTAATAAATCTATGCCCCACACCACTTATTTATCATTAACCTCCATGACCGGAGATCGCGCCGCAAATTTGCTGCGTGCGATTAGCGCCATTTTTCTGGGAGATATGCACTTGAACAGCGCATCTTCGATCTACGAAATTTTCAACGAGGCCGGAGACTCCGTAGCCCTGACCCTCGTCATCGCACTCACCGCCGAACGATTAGAGCCGTTTTCCCTAAAGAAATTCTGCCAATCCACCGAAGACCGCATCAGCCGCAAAGCCCTCATCGAACGCGGCGAACGCTCTATCGAAATTGATGTATTGCTGATGGACGATCAAGTCATCGAAGAAAATCGCGATGGAATGCAAGTAGTCCTGCCGCATCCGTACTTACACCAGCGTAGGGATTTATTAATGCCGATGGAAGAAATCGCACCACACTTGCCGCATCCGGCTCTTGGGGAGACGATGACGCATTTATTGGGAGCGGTGGAGGATTCGACTACGGTGAGGATTTATCGAAGGTGATAAGTACGACAGGCTGTCAGCCTGTCGCTGTCGGTACACCAAAAAAGGGATGATCATCACCAGGAAACCTGGAAGCTAAATCTAAAAAAAACAAATGGCTACTATTCATCCGATCAATCAACCCGCCCTTGAGAAGTTCATCGAGACTTTGCAATTAAAGGCTTATAGCGAAAACACTATCAACACGTATCGCAATGAATTCTCTCAATTATTGCAAATCATCAAAGCTAAAAATGTAGATGAATTGGATGCCGAAAAACTTCGCAGCTATTTTTTATATTGTGTCAAAACCCTGAAACTTTCTGAGAACACGATCCATAGCCGCTTGAATGCGGTGAAGTTTTATTTTGAACAGGTCTTGCATCGTGAAAAGTTTTTCTTCGATATTCCACGCCCGAAAAAACCTTCAATCCTGCCGAAAGTTATTAACGCCAATGACATCAAAAAGCTTTTCGCGGTCACAACAAACCTTAAACACAACACCATGCTGAAACTCTGTTACGGCTTGGGTTTACGTGTCAGTGAAATTGTGAACCTGAAAATTACTGATATTGACAGCAAAAATATGCAGGTTTTTATCGAACGCGCCAAAGGCAAAAAGGATCGCTATGCCAATTTGCCGGAAAGCATTTTGGAACAATTGCGACAGTACTTCAAAGAATATCGTCCCAAAAAATACTTATTTGAAGGACAGTATGGCGGGCAGTATACGACTAGAACCTGTCAGAAAGTTTTCTCCAATGCTTTAAAAAAAGCCGGAATTAATAAAGAAATTGGCATTCACGGTTTACGACACAGTTTTGCCACCCACCTTTTAGAAGCTGGGACAGATATTAGCTTTATCCAGAAATTACTCGGTCATAACGACATTAAAACGACTTTGCGATACACGCACGTCAGTAAACAAACTCTCAAAAATATTAAAAGCCCGCTAGATAGATTGGGTGAATAATCAAAGGAAATCACGATGAAAGGCTTAAATAAAGTAATGCTCATCGGCAATTTAGGAAAAGACCCCGAAGTGCAAGCATTAGACGGAAACATCAAGGTTGCTAAATTCTCTCTGGCAACTACCGAATCGTATAAAGACGAAAACGGGCAGTCGCATTCACAGACCGAATGGCACAACATTGTCTTGTGGCGTGGGTTAGCAGAATTGGCTGAAAAATTCCTGCATAAAGGAAACCTGATCCACCTCGAAGGAAAAATAAAAACCCGCTCTTATGATGACAAACAAGGCAACAAAAAATACGTGACAGAAATTATCGCCGAGCAAATTATCCTGCTGGATAAGAAGGAATAGTCGGTTCGCATTTTGTATTTGTACTTCCTGAACAATACAAAATTACGAAGTACGCATTTTGTATTGCTGGGACCATCATTTAATGAACCATCTTTCACCGAATACTACTGTTCACAAATACTTACCATCTCCGGCTGCGCTACATTGCGCAGTAATTATTAATTCTGTATAGTGCTTTTAGATGTACGAAAGGTTCGTTTATTTACGAGTTGCCTGCAACCATTTGACAACCCTGCTAACTTGAAAAAATTATGGTAAACGAAAATCTTATTTTAGCAACATCTTCGGACGGACAAGAAATTACTGTAAAAGATTGTAATGACTATTTGAAAGCGAAGGATAGAAAGAAGCTTGCAAATTTCATTTATGCTAGATTTTATGGACGTTATCTAAAACCATTTGATTACCCAACTGAAGACTACATTGAAAATTATAAAAATGGTTTTGCTTTAATGACAAGTTGTTGTTTATTAATTGAAACTTATGTCTCATTTACGGAAAAAGAATTTAGAAGTACAAAGGACAAAAGCGGAAAAACTTTTGGACATTTTTTTACAACGGAAAGCAGGTTTTTAAATTTAGCAACAGGAGGACGAAAAGCAGATGGCACTATTGCTAATAAAAAAGACGGTGGACTTCCTAACGACTTTTATGAAAGCGTAAGGTGTGGCATTTTGCATAATGCAGAAACCAAAAATGGTTGGACTATTACAAGAAAAAAAAGTGTCATTTATTTTGACCCAACAACTAAAGCTATAAATGCAACGAAGTTCGCAAATAGACTAAAAGCCGTTCTTACTGACTATAAAAAAACATTACTAAAATCAGACTTTGATAAGGATGATATTTGGGACAATTTTAAAAACAGATTGGACGACTTAATTAAAAAATCATAACCGCTTCACATATGGCAGCAGGCAACATTGGGTTTGCTGCAAGGCTGGCTGGACGTTGGAGCAATTGGG
>JAYTCQ010000235.1:0-3886 GCA_043736395.1 Blastocatellia bacterium
ACCGTTGCAATCCGGCCAATGTTCTCCGCATCCCGCACCCGCTTTGCTGGCGCGAACGTAGGCTCCCCAGACGACGACTAAGATGTTGTAAGCGAGAACTCCCCAGGCATATTTTGCAAAACGATTCATAATAATTGTACGGTGAACTGTTAATTCGCCGACTTCGACATCGGCATTTCCTTCACGTGATACCAGTCAAAGCCTAGCAGAAATAATCCCTGGACGAAAACGCTGATTCCGGTTCCCATCCACCAGGCGTCTTTGCGTCCCCAGAAGAGCATAATTAGCAATCCAATCAGGATGTAAATAAAATCGCACCGGATCATCCAGGTTAATAATTTTCTTAGTTTCGTGGCTTCGGCTGTGACAATTTCTCGATCTGCCGGATCGGGAGAATTTTCACGGCGTTTGGTGATTCTGAGCGCGGCGAAAACCGCGATTCCCATATTGATCGCACCCCAAATCATTGCTTGTAAGCCGAACCCGCGCAGGAACGGCTCCATAAAAATCATTGGAATTCCGGCGGCAAAACTCCCGACGCCCCAGAACGCCAGACGCTTCGTGAGCAGATATTGATATTGCCAGATATTAATTTTTTTCTTCACTATTGTTTGCTGCATATTTATTGAACTCTTGCGTGAAATAGCCGTAGATAATGTACAATCTTTCAGGGAGTAAAGAAATATGTATTGCCCTCGTTGTGGAACTCAATTATCAGAAGCCCCAAAATTTTGTCGCAGTTGTGGGTTGCCAATGTTGCCTGTGAATGACTACGTGAAAACTGGTGGCAACATGCCGCTCCAGCAAATTGTTGAAGTAGAAAAGCCAGCTTCAAATAATCCCATCGCACAGTTCTGGAATACGTTTGAGCCGCGTCAGAAAATGCTGATCACAATTTTGTTGAGTGTTTTTTCGACGCCAATGCTGGCAATTGCCAGTAGTATCATCGGGTTTCTAGATAACTTTGTTGCTTTGGCGGCGATTTTGACTCCAATCGGAATTATTTTTTCTGTCATGTATTTTAAGGCCAAGGAAAAGGAATTACAGCAACGCTTTGTCAACGCCGCCCACGCGCAGGTACCGGTTTATCAACCACTGGCTCCGCCTCCTTTACCTATGCCGACTCAGCCGATGACGCAGGTTTTACCTCCTCCATCAACGATGCCGACTCAATCTGTGACGCCTGATTTTAGCAGCATCACAGATGATGAAACGCAGCGGTTGACGCCGCCGCGCGCGCATCAGTAGTGGCTGCCATCAAACCATGAAACTTATTGTAGTACTTCTATTCTCGCTTGTTTTTTCCGTAAGTATTTCAGCTCAGGCGCCACGCCTCAGCAATATTTCAGGAATCGTTAAAGACGAAGCCGGAAAGGTTATCGCTGGCGCTTCAATGACCCTCCTTAGTTCGCGCCAATCTGTGTTAGCGGCAACAAAAACGAAGACGGATGGAACCTTTAATTTGCCACAAATTGCGTGGGGAAGTTATGAATTACTCATCACGGCGGATGGCTTTGGCGCGCGTCGGACAGCCGTGAATTCACCGCTCGGTTCTGGTTTAGAAATTACTCTCGCGCCAGCCGCCTTAACCGATGAAGTCAGTGTCACGGCAGAATTCGGAACCGTGACGGAACGCGACAGCACTCCACAAAAAGTCACCGTCATCAATGAGCAAAATATACAACAACGCGCCAAAACAGTGCTGGCACAAGCTGCGAATGAAGAGGCCGGAGTTGCCTTGCAACGCACCAGTCCAACCATCGGCGCGATTTATGTCAGAGGCCTGACAGGCAATAAAGTCAGTACTTTTATTGATGGCGTCCGATTTTCGAATACGGCGGCGCGGGGTGGCATTAATACATTTTTCAATTTAAATGATGCTTCAAATTTGCGTTCGATTGAAATTTTGAGAGGACCGAATTCTTCGCAATTTGGCAGTGATTCCATTGGTGGGAGTGTCCAGTTAAATTCGCAGGCTCCGTTGTTCACCAGCAAAAATTCTGAGTGGCACGGCAGCCAAAGTACGAGCTTTAATATTGCAGATACAGGCTTCGGCGGATACTTCAAGATCAGTTATGGAAGGCCGGATTTATCAGTTTTATTTAATGTGTTAGGGCATCGAAGTAATACGCTGCGAACGGGGCAAGGTATTGATACGCACGCCGCTGTCACGCGGTTTCTGGGCTTGCGTTCAGATGTTTTCGGGCAGCGGTTGTCAGACACTGCGTTCACGAATTATGGCGGAATGTATCGGATGGTTTACGCCCCGACTGTCACGCAGCAACTCAGTGTTCATTATCAGCGCGGGCAACAGGACGGCGGCAAGCGGTACGATCAAACTTTGGGCGGAGACGGAAATTTAATGGCAGATTTGCGTAACCTGATGGCGGATTTTTTTTATACGCGATATGAAAAATTTCAGGCCGGCTGGTTCGATAATTTGGCGGCTACATATTCCTTTAATACGCAGCGCGAAGAGCGTGTCAATCAAGGTGGCAACGGCAATCCGAACGGTGCTATCACGCATCAGTATGAGCGAACGACTACGAATGGATTTCAGTTTCAGGCGGCGAAAAACTGGGCGACAAGCAACACGCTTGTCATCGGTGGAGATGTCTATCGTGACACGGTGAGGGCTCCGGCATTTGCGGTGAATCCGGTGACGCAGGTTGTGACAATCACCCGTCCTCGCGTACCGAATCGCGCTAAATATTTGAGTGCGGGAATTTTTGCGCAGGATTCATACAACGTGATTCCTGAACGCCTGCGCATTGTCGGAAGTGCGCGATACAGCTTCGCGTCGTATCGCGCACGCGCTGAAAATAGTCCGCTGGTGAACGGAAAAAGATTATGGACAGATGATGCTTTGCGCATCGGCAATATGACAGGAAGAATCGGCGCAGTCCTGACCTTAACGCGGGGACTAAATTTGTCTGCGCACTTGAGCCGTGGCTTTCGCGTCCCGCACATCACCGATCTTGGCACGCTTGGTTTGACGGGAAGCGGTTTTGAAGTTGCATCAACTGACATTACAAATTTGAACGCGACGCTTGGTTCGACGGCTGATGCAAACGCAATCAATACGGGGCTGGCGGTAACCCAGCAACGTCCTGAAATCAGCCTGAGCTATGATTTTGGGATGCATCTAAAACGTGGTCGAATTGATGCCGACCTCGTCTACTTTTCGAATTCGATCAAAGACAACATTACCAAGCAGACATTGATTTTGCCGTCGGGAGCGGTTGGGAAATTTTTAGGCAGCGAAGTGATTACAGCGCAACTTCCCAGCGGAGCTGTGTTCGTTGCGGCGGCGACAAATCCCGTCTTAGTGCGTGCGAATTTCGACGATGCGTTGATGCGCGGACTTGAGCAAAGTCTCGAAATAAAAATCAGTTCGCGCTGGTCATTGCGCGAAAATTTCACTTTTATTCATGCGCAGGATGTAAGAACAGGATTTGCGCCTTCCATCGAAGGCGGTACGCCTGCGCCGCAAGGTTCAGCTGCGCTCCGTTATCAAGTGAAGCGATTCTGGTTAGAGCCTTATTTGGCGGGTGCTTTGCGCAATACAAGATTGTCTTCGCTGGACTTGGAAGACCGTCGAACAGGAGCTGTGCGAACACGTTTGAGCATCCAGAATTTCTTTCGCAACGGAGCGACTGCGCGTGGTCTGGTTTTGGCGGGACCTGATGCCAAATTCGGGACAACGGATGATCTTTTGAAAAATACGAATGAGACCTTAACGCAGGTGCAGGATCGGGTTCTCGGCGCGGGCAATAATAGTGCAACGCTTTTCAGTGCGATTCCAGGTTACGTGACATTTAATTTTCGCGGTGGGTTTCGCCTCAGTGAAACCCAGGATTTAATGTTCGATTTTGAAAACATCTCA
>JAYTCQ010000236.1:0-2675 GCA_043736395.1 Blastocatellia bacterium
GTCATGGCGGTTTCTCCTGTCAAAGAACGAATTGTTGTTGTCACCATTGATTCTACCTCAATGGCTCGAGAAACCGTCTTTACAACATCAAACGAAAAAAGAACCCCGCCTTCCAGATAATTTGAGTGTAAAGAAATTCCGTCTATTCCGTTATTTCCGTTTGTTCCGTCATCTCTGCCTTTTCTTGGCACGAATTCAATTCCATTAACAGTTTCAGAAATGTCATAGATTAGCTTTTTTTGCTACGGCAAAAAAGCTGTCGCAACCATGGCTGGATTGCGCTACGACTAAACGCCGCGAATGGCTTCCACAGGATCAAGTCGTGCGGCACGAATCGCGGGCCACATTCCAGCGATGATGCCCACGAAAGTAGAAGTCAAAAAACCTACGATAATCGCCCATAATGGAACCGCCGCTGGAAACTTAATCACGAATTGCAGAATAAAGGCAAAAATAAATCCAATCAAGATGCCAATCACTCCGCCCACGCTGGTCAGCGTCGCTGCTTCTATTAAAAATTGCGTTAAGATGTCGCGTTGGCGCGCGCCCAAAGCTCGACGGACTCCGATTTCGGCAGTTCGTTCCGTGACCGTTACCAACATAATATTCATCACGCCAACGCCGCCCACCAATAATCCGGCGAGAGCAATCGGGACGACAATGGAAGCAAGTCCGGCGAGTAACTGATTCACTACTTCGAAAATTTGTTCGGATTTATTGACGCCAAAATCATTCTGCTTTTCGACAGGAACATTCCGCCGCGTCCGCAAAGTATAGGTCACCTGATCAATCACTTCATCTACCATTCCGGCGGGGGCGCGGACTGCAATCAACATAGATTCGATTTCAGGATAATTTTTTTCAGCAGTCTCGAAGGGAATATAGACAACGCGCCCGTCGAGATCGTCACTGCCAATCACACCTTCACCGGCGGCGCTGGCAAGCACTCCAATGACGCGATAAAGCTTGCCATCAATGCGTACATCTTCGCCTAATGGGTCAGTCGCTTCAAAGATTTGATCCGCGACGCCGGAGCCGATAATCGCCACTTGAGCACGGGCATTTTGTTCCGCATCAGTGAAAAATCGCCCGCGTGCGACACGTACCGAAATCAGATCGGGATAATTTTCCCACACGCCTAAAATCAATGGATTGATGGCCGATCTGCCGCGAGCAGTCAGCTTCGGGCGATCCGCAGTCGGTCCGTAGGAGCCACGAATTTTTTGCGGAGAAACGTACAAGGGTTTATCCAATTTTGAAACCGCAATCGCGTCTTCGTATGTAAAGTCTTTGCGCTTTCGCTGTTCTTCCGTTGGCTCCGAAAATCCCGGGCCAATTTTTTCTTCTTTGGTGAAGTAAATAACGTTCGGGGAATTTTTCTCCGTCACATCTGCAACTCGTTGCGAAAGCCCCGTCAATACTGCGCCAACCGTCACTACGACAGCGGTTCCAATCACAACTCCGATCAAGGTCAATGCCGAACGCAGCTTGTGCGAACGAAGCGAATCGAACACGGAAAGAATGATGTCTTTGATGAGTTGTCGTTGCATAGTTAAGAATCAAAATTAGCGAAGCGGGGACAGGGGGAAACGGAGAATGGGGGAATGGGAGAAATGGCGCAAGCTAATCTCCCTGTCTCCGTCCCCCCCCGTCCCTCTTCTTCATTTCTTTACTCAGACCGCAACGCCTCAATCGGATCAAGCCGTGCCGCCCGACGAGCAGGAAAAACGCCAAAGGCAATGCCGACCGTACACGACATCAGGATTGCGGTGACGATTGCCCACAACGGTAATGACACAGCAAAGCCGGTCAGCTTTGATGCACCCCACGCGATAAGTGCCGCCAGCATCACGCCAACTGCTCCGCCGAGGAATGTCAGCAAAGTGGATTCCAATAAAAACTGTGCCAAAATATCACGGCGGCGCGCCCCTAAACTTTTACGAATTCCAATCTCACGGGTTCGTTCCGTCACCGAAGCCAGCATCATATTCATCACAACAATTCCACCGACAATTAAGGCGATTCCAGTCAACGGAAATAAGACTACACCGACGATAGCAGTAATATTTCCAGCAAATTTTTCAATGCTTTTTGAGCTGCGAATGCTGAAATTATCATT
This sequence comes from Blastocatellia bacterium, assembly GCA_043736395.1. Classification (GTDB taxonomy): domain Bacteria; phylum Acidobacteriota; class Blastocatellia; order RBC074; family RBC074; genus JAFDVL01. The sequence goes on from JAYTCQ010000236.1 coordinate 2,120, forward strand.
CTCGCCGGGTTGCAATTTTCGCTGCAACCGCATCCCGAAACGCACTTGATCTTCAACATCTTCACTGCTGAAAATCACATCAGAATTTGCCTTGGCGATGATCGCTATCGAACGTGAACGAGAGCCAAAGATTTTCCCGAATGTACCCAACGGAATTTGCACGAATCCATCCTGCGAAGCACCAGCGGATGACCCTTTTTTTTCGTAAACTCCAACTACATCGTATTCCGCCGTGCCAATCTTGATCGTCTTTCCGACTGATTCTTCAAACGGAAATAAATCGATGGAAACATCTGCGCCAATGACACAAACATTGCGGCGATATTCGTCATCAAAATCCGTCAATTCTCTGCCCACTTCAATTTTGCTGGTGGAAAGAGCAACGATATTCGCAGTGACTCCCTGCACTGCAATGTTTTTTAAAGTTTTTCCATTGCGCTGAATTTTCAGGCTGGAATCAACCTGTGCACCGACATTCAAGCGATCACTGACACGAGCACGCAGTCCGCGATAATCTTCAATTGTAATGTCAGGACGCTTCGCGATGGCTTCAAAA
>JAYTCQ010000237.1:0-11810 GCA_043736395.1 Blastocatellia bacterium
CCGTCACTGTCAGGAAGTGGGCAGGTTGAGAAACTACCCTACAATTACCCCTATAAAATATTAACGACTCGTCCGGCGAGTAACGCAATAACAGTCAACGAAATCGAGGCTTGCACCATCATAAGTAACTTCGCCCAACGTGCCAAAATTGGCGAGTCAGTGGGAGAAAATGCCGCACTGGTATTAAAAGCCAAAAACAAATAATCAATAAAATTTGGCGACCAGTCCCACACTTTATCATCATCCATGGTCATTTGTGGAAAGAGAAAAGCGCCCTCGAAATGTCCGCTCAGCTGATCGCGGCTGTGCGGCCCCCCGGCATCAATCTTCCAATACCACAAGGCAAACACCAAAATATTTGTGACCCACAACGACACGGCGGAAATCAATAAATCAAAGGGCGATTCTTTATGCGAAGGCAAGGCTTTGATGAGCAGAGCCAGCGAAAAAATCATTGCCAATGTCAAAATCACAACCACCACAAAACCAAAAATTTTATTGATCTGATGATGACCGGTTCGATGTAAAATTACCGTTGGAATTAAAAGCACAACAACCAATCCAATAAATAACCAACGCGGTCCAACTATCAGATAAGGGGGCAACGCGACGGATAATCCAGCGACCGCGAACACTGCTACCAAAGCATGCCAGCGTGGTTCCGGTACATCAACTGCTTGTCTTTCAGAATTCGACATCGTCAGTGTTTTCTTAAAGCTGCGTAGTACAAAATTGCAATCTGGCTCATTGAATCGGTAATTTCTCCCGTGCGAACCATCTCCAGCGCAGCTGCAAAGCTGACAAGTTTTCGCTCGAGTTGCTCAGTTCCTTCCGGTTCAGCTTCGTGCTGCGTCAGCTCCGTTGCCAGAAAAATATGCGCTTCCTCATTACTCACAGAATTTGATAAATGCGAAGAAATTATCTTTTCAATTTTGCCTGCTTTCAGTCCTAATTCTTCTTTTAGTTCACGACGCGCCGCTGCTTCCAGAGGTTCATTCAGGTTGCATCCGCCTTCAGGAATTTCCCATGAATAAATATCCAACGGGTAGCGATGCTGCCCGACCAGATGAATGTTTCCATCCGCATCAATCGGCAAGACGCCGACACAGGGATGATATTCCACGACACCGTAAATTCCTGAATTTCCATCGGGTCGAATGACCTGATCTTCACGGACGCGAATCCACGGATTTTCATAAATGAGGCGAGTTGTTTCAGTTTTCCAGGGATTCGATTTGCTCATGATTCGTAAATCGGAAGTTTACCCGATAACATCTGTGAGATGAAACTATTTGGCTTTGAATTTCTTAAGCAACATAAAAATTCGCATCAGGACGATGCTTTGATCGACGACGAATTTTTTTTTCCTGACACCGTCGAAGTCGAAATCACGGATGTCTTTGATCTGCATACCATCCCGCCAAAGCAAGTCCACGCAATTGTCCGCGAATATCTTTATCAAGCCCATCAAAAGGGCTTCCGCTACGTGCGCATCATTCACGGCAAAGGGATTGGCGTCCAACGCGAAGCGACGCGCAAGATTTTAGCCGAGACGGATTTTGTAAAATCTTTCAGTGACGCCCCACCAGAAGCCGGAGGATGGGGAACGACGTTGGTCGAATTAAAAAGTGATGAGGAACGAATTGCTAAAATAATTTTCCCATTCCATAATTGAAAAGTTCGCAGCAGGAAGAAGTTCGCAGTTCGCAGTCGCTTGCGAACTGTATTTACTGCGAACCGCGAACTATTAACTGTTAACTACCATTCTGCGAACTTTTTATCTGCGAACCGCGAACTAACAACTGCGAACTTTCTATGAGACTTTCACCCTTTAAAACCGAATCTTTTCTTGATTTCACCAACGAAGCCGAAGCCGCGAAAATGCGCGCTGCAATTGCAGTAGCCGAGAATGAATTCTCCCGCGAATACCCGCTTGTCATTAACGGGAAGAAAATTAAAACCGGCGATTTATTAACTTCTTACAATCCTTCCAACTTCAAACAAGTCGTAGGCAAAGTGCATCGCGCTGATAAAGCACTCGGCGAAAAAGCGATTCTTGCGGCAAATGAAGCTTTCAAAACTTGGAAGAACACAACAGCGGAATACCGCGCCGGATTCCTCATCAAAGCCTGCGCGGAGATGCGCCGACGCAAACATGAATTCGATGCGTGGCTCGTGCTAGAAGCCGGAAAATCCTGGGGCGAAGCAGAATCTGATTCTTCGGAAGCCCTTGATTTTATGGAGTTCTATGCGCGTCAGGCGTTACGATTTGACGCTCCGCAACCGCTCACACAATCTCCGAATCAGGACGAAGTCAACGAAGTTTTCTACATTCCACTCGGCGCTGGAATTGTGATTCCACCGTGGAATTTTCCGCTCGCGATTTTAGCAGGAATGGCTGCCGCAGCAATCGTTTCCGGCAATACTGTCGTCCTGAAACCTTCGAGCGATACGCCGATTATCGCGGCGAAATTTTGTGAACTGATGGAATCCATCGGACTTCCTCCTGGCGTTTTAAATTTCCTCCCGTGCAGCGGCGGAGAAGTTGGCGATTCTTTAGTCGCGAATCCGAAAACCAGATTTATTTCCTTCACTGGATCAATGGAAGTTGGCTTGCGCATCAATGAACTCGCCGCGAAAACTCCACCAGGACAAATCTGGATCAAGCGCGTAGTTGCTGAAATGGGAGGCAAAGACACCATCGTTGTTGATGAAACGGCTGATCTTGATTCCGCCGCTGAAGGCATTGTGGCTTCGGCTTTTGGTTATTCTGGACAAAAATGTTCAGCCTGTTCGCGCATCGTTGTAGTGAATTCTGTCTATGAAAAATTGATGAACAAAATCGTCGAGCGTGCTGAAAAATTAACTATTGGTGAAGTCAAAAACGGCGACGTATTTACTGGTCCCGTCGCCAGCAAAAAACAATTCGATTCGATTTTGAAATACATTCAGATCGGTAAGAAGGAAGGTAAAGTATTGCTCGGAGGCAATAAACATAAGCTTTCCGGCGAAGGCTGGTACATCGAACCAACCATCATTGGCGATGTCAAACCGAACGCAAGAATTTCGCAGGAAGAAATTTTCGGCCCAGTTCTCGCGTGCGTCAAAGCGAAAAATTTCGACGAAGCTTTAGACATCGCCAACAATACGCAGTACGGTTTGACGGGAGCGTTATACTCCAATGACCGTGAACGAATTGCGCGCGCGAAACGCGATTTCCATGTCGGAAATCTTTACATCAATCGCAAGTGCACCGGAGCCTTTGTTGACGTTCATCCGTTCGGCGGATTCAACATGTCGGGAACGGATTCCAAAGCGGGCGGACGCGATTATTTATTGTTGTTTTTGCAGGCGAAAACGTTTGCGGAAAAATATTGAAGAAAGATGTTGGATGTTGGATTTTAGATGCTGGGTAGGAAGCTCCGCCTTTCACCAAGTACCTCGCATCAGAAAATCTAACATCTAACATCTAACATCCGACATCTAGCATCTTGTATTTATGAAATTTCTAACATCACTCATCACCCTGTGTTTATTGACTATAGTCGCCATCGCGCAACCCGCGAAGCTGACGCCGGGACAAGCCGCGCCGGATTTTTCTCTCAAGGACATCAAAGGAAATCAGCATTCGCTGCAAGCTTATCGCGGCAAATTTGTCGTCGTCGGATTTGTCGGCGTGAAATGTCCCATCGCGAATGCCTACATTTCACGTATGAATGCAATTGCTGAAGAGTATAAATCCCGTGATGTGGTGATGCTCGGCATTAATTCCAACTTCACAGAACCTGTCAAAGACATCAAGTCACACATCCAAAAAAGCAAAATTGGCTTTCCGGTTTTGAAAGATGAAAAGAATCTCATCGCCAATGCTTACGGGGCTTTTGTGACGCCGGAGATTTATGTGATTGATAAGGAGGGCAAGTTGCGTTATCACGGACGCGTCGACAACGCCTCTGATGCCGCACGCGTCGAACGTCATGATTTGCGTGTTGCGCTGGATGAAATGCTGGGCGGAAAAGAAGTAAGTAAGCCTGAACTCAAAGCCTTCGGATGCCAGATTAAGCGTACCGGAGAAGCTGCGTCTTTCGTGTCTACTCCGGTAAAAACCCCAATTAAAATGGATGATTCTGTCGCACTGCTCAAACCTGCCGACTTCAAACTCATCAAAGACGAAGCGAAGGACAAAGTTTTAGTAATAAATTTTTGGGCGACGTGGTGCGCTCCGTGTGTCGCGGAATTCCCTGAATTCGTAAAGCTCGACGCCGAATATCGCAGCAAAGGCGTAAAAATTATTTCTATCAGCACCGACGAAAAATCGGATTTGAACGGAGCCGTAATTCCCTTCCTCAAAAAACAAAAAGCCGAATTCCCGTCATATCTTTCCGATGCCGATGACCCGCAGGAACTCATTGATGTCGTAGATAAAAACTGGTCTGGAGCCTTACCCGCAACCTTCGTTTTCGATAAGGCTGGAAAGATGATTCTGGCGAAATATGGAATTATTGATCGGGAAGAATTGGTGAAGAAAATTGAAGAAGGATTAAAATAGGGTGTCCCGCCTGTCGACTTTTTGTATCAATAGAACATCGCGACATCAATTTTGATCGTACATCTTCTGAACTCCTACTGGTCACACAAAGCTGTCGAGTATCCATTCCACCTTTGTTGCTAAAGCACAGAAACAGCACTAAACCGTGACGCTACGAACATTCCTAAGCGTCATCCTGCCTTCATAAAACTTCTGGTAACAATTCCGTGCGAAAGTCCGAGTCAAGCATTCTGGCTGCAACACGAAACCGTAAAATATTAAGGAAACCTAAGACATGGCAAATATTATTGAGACCGCGATTGCCGCTGGTACTTTCAACACATTAGTAACCGCAGTTAAAGCGGCTGATTTAGTAGAAACACTTTCAGGTTCAGGGCCGTTCACCGTGCTGGCTCCTACCGATGAAGCTTTTGCCAAACTGCCAGCCGGTACGGTCGAGGGCTTGCTCAAAGACATCCCCAAACTTAAGTCAGTCCTGACGTATCACGTGCTGGCAGGAAAATTCATGGCAGCCGATATTATCAAACTTACTTCGGCCAAAACCGTCAACGGACAGGAAGTAACGATCGCCACGATCAATGGCGTCACTGTTGATGGTGCAACGGTTGTTAAGACCGACATTGAGACAGATAACGGCGTTATTCACGTCATAGATAGCGTGATCCTTCCCAAGTAAAAAGTTGTACTGCTATTAACTATTGTCAGAGTGGAAAGAGATTTCCACTCTGATTTTTCCGACCGAAATTTATCCCACAGGGAACCTTCATGTTTAAAAAATCTGACATTTTTATCTTGAGCGCGGCAGCTATCTCTCTACTTTTTTCCATCTCGCTCTGGTTCGGATTCTTTGGCACACCTGATAGAGAAGCTGGTATTTTTGTCGGTATTTGGGTGCCTTCAATTCTTGCCACGGGAACTTATTTCAAGCTCAATTTAAGAGGCAAATAGAATGTCAAATGTAACGATTTTTGTAGTTGGCTTATGTGTCGTCTTATTACTTGGCAGTGGGCTACTTTATACAATTATCGAACTGCGAAGCATGTATGGCGAGTCGGAGTAAGATTACTATAAGCGTCTCGCCTGTCCATTTTTTTCACCAATTAAATTCAACGATTTGGCTCAATTTCGTTTGCGAGTCAATCTGGAACTCACGACAGCGGCGAGTCCCAATAATGCCAGACTCCATTTGATTGCTAACGATTCACTAACATTTGACGAATTGTTTGTTACTGAAGCATTCGTTTTCTCGCCTACGGTTCCGAGTGTCACAGCGTTGCCATCAGCTGAAATTTTACGCACACGTAAACCTTCCAGCACATACAAATCGCTGCCGGAAACCGCTACACCTGATGGTGCCCACCCGTTTTCGGATTTGATTACTTTCAGAACTTTGCCATCCGGTGCAAACTTGATGACGGCATTGCCGCTCAAATTCGCGGCATAAATATTTCCCTGGGCATCCACTGTCAAACCGAACAAATGCCCGCCGCCTTTGCCAAGTGCCACGATGGAGAGAGCGCGTGATTTTAGACTCGGTTGTAATTCGGCGACGCCACGCACAATAGTCGTAACGGTTCCGTCCAAAGCGACTTTACGGATCGCATCAGTGTCTGTGAGGTACAACGCGCCGTCTGGCCCCCACGCCATCCCGCCAACTTTGCCAAATTTGGCTTTCTCACCTTTACCGTCCGCCAAGCCCCATCCCTTGCCCGCGATCGTCACGAGCGTGCCATCGGGCAAACGCTTGACGATGCGCGAATCTTCTTTCTTGTTGACGTTGCCTTGCCATTCGTAGCGATTTCCTTCCTTGTCCATCAGCAATCCCCACGGGAAACCGGGCGAAGACGGCACAACATAACTAATCTCGCCTGCGGGCGTGGCCTTCCACATGTGAAAACGCCAGCTCTCGTTCGACGGCACATATTCCAAATGTTCTCCGTAAAGATTGCCTTCTTCATCCAGCGCGACGCGGTGCGAATGTTTGTCTTTGATGAAAGGCGTGAGTTTGCCGTCCTCAATTTTCCAGACAGTATTGTGCAGTACATCGCCGAAAAAAACGCGTCCCTGTTTGTCTACGACCAGCGTATCGCCTGGATGGGCAGAGGCAGTGGACGCCAGTAACCATAGCTGGACGACGAGCGTAATGAGTCGAGCCTGAAAAAGAATAAAGAGCAAAAAAGAGAGGGTGTAAAAGGAGAAAGCGGCGTGGTAAAATTGCAGGAAAGTAGTCAAATCCTAGCAAAATGTGGTGAAAAATAATCGATGAAACCTCGAGAAAGTCAGACTGGCGAACGGCAAGATGAGCTGTTCCAATTGCGCTTATCAGAAATGCTGGATGCGCAGCATCCGTTGTACCGGCTGGCGCAACAAATCGATTGGTCGTCGCTCGAAGAGGAATTCGGAGCGCTGTATCACGCGGAAATCGGGCGACCCGGGCTGCCGACGCGCTTGCTGGTGGGGCTGCATTATTTGAAGCATACCTTCAATGAAAGCGATGAAGAAGTGGTCGCGAAATGGGTGGAGAATCCGTCTTGGCAATACTTTTGCGGGTACGAATTTTTCCAGCACGAACTGCCGTGTCATCCGACGGCGCTGGTGAAGTGGCGACAGCGGTTGCAGGCGGAAGGCTTGGAAAAACTGCTGGCGCAAGTACTGGCGACAGGGCTGCGGACGGGAGCGATCAAGGCGGAGGAATTCAGGAGTGTGATTGCGGATACGACGGTGCAGGAGAAGGCGATCGCATTCCCGACCGATGCGAGGCTGGTGCACAAAGCGCGCGTCACGATGGTGCGCGAAGCGCAGAGGGTCGGAGTTGAGTTGCGGCAAAGCTACGCGCGCGTGGGTAATAAAGCACTCTTCAAGCAGCAGATGTACGCGCGAACGCGCAAGCCGAAACAGGCGGCGAAAGAAGCGAAAAAACTGCGCAACTATCTGGGTTGTGTGCTGCGCGACATCGAACGTAAGCTGAAGAATCCGAGCTTGGATTTCAAGGAATTGCTACACCGCGCGCAGCGGATTTACACGCAAAAGAAGGACGACAAAAATAAGCTCTACAGTAATGCGCCGGAAGTGGAATGCATCGCGAAAGGCAAAGCGCAACAGAAATACGAATTTGGCTGCAAGGTCGCACTGGCGACGACAACGCATACGAACTGGATCGTCGGGATCGCGGCGGAGCACGGAAATCCGTATGACGGAGCCACACTCAAAGCGACCATTGAGCAAGTCGAACGAGTCACGGGAACGCGCCCCAGTGAAGTATTGGTAGATCGCGGCTATCGCGGCAAAACGCATCATCCTGAGGGAATCGAAGTGCGCATCGTCGGACAACATAAAGCGCGCGGCAGTTTGCGAAAACTATTTCGGCGACGCAGCGCGATTGAGCCGATCATCGGCCACGGCAAACAGGATCACGGCTTAGACCGCAACCATCTCAAAGGCAAAGAAGGCGACAAAATCAATGCCTTGTTGGTGGGGTGCGGCTTCAATTTAAGAAAGCTCTTGCGAGCTTTCACTTGTGCCCTGCGAACCTGGCTGCCACAGCTGTCTCACTGCCCAATTACCAGGAGTTGCGCCTCGGACTGCGATTTTATGCCCATTTAAAAAAGCCCTTTTTCAGGCACGACTATTTATGCAACCTGTAAAAGCTGCTGTGCCACCTGGCTACGATTCAGGACTGCGCCTAAAATTCTGGCGTTCGCGCCTTGTAATTTCTTACGCGCGATGTTCATTCCCTGACCGTACATATTTTCTTTTTTCGCGACTAGCACGACACCATCGGTACTCGCCGCAAAGGGTGCGACGCGCTCTGAAAAATTCACGGCATCCGTCACAATCAACACGTAGTCAAAGCGATCTTTCAGCATATCTGTCATTTGCTGAACATCACATTCCGCCAACAATTGATCCAAGGTGACATCACCGCTTAATGTCGTAATGTCAAACAAATTCGGCACTCGGGTTTTATTTAATTTAATCCGAAAACTGGCTTCAGGATGCGTGGTACGCGCGGGATGCTTTAGGCTTGGTAATTGAAAACGGGCAACTCGCAAATGCGAATGCTCGGCTAATGCCAGTGACAAATTATTTGACACAAAACCTGCGTCGTCCTCATTTTCTACGCCGCAGACCACCATTACTTTTAGAGGCGACCGCTCCGAAGTTTTCAGGACAATGTCACTTAATTGTAAAAAATCGTTGCGGTATTCGGCTGGCACATATTCACGTTTTTCCGATGAAATCACTGTCACTGAATCTACACTGACAGGACGATTAACGATGGGATTCTGAACACTACGCGCGGCTTTAACAATAACCGGAGCCGGAGCAACGGCGACAGAAACTGCTGTAGCCATTGGTACAGCGGCAGCATATCCCTGCTCAACTTCCAACACTGACAAATCCTCAGTCAAAGCGTTGACACTGGCGGCCAAAGAGTGAGCAATTGAAATATCGACTTTGACATCGGGGTAATGAGCTTTATTTGAAGTTTGAATGGCAGGAACAGGTTCGGTGTAATCTGAGTCCAACACATCACCATCAATTTCATAGGTGTCCTGGTATGCGTCAGTTTGAAATGTATTCGTGTGAGCAACTTCTGAGTATGGCACTGCGTAAGATTCGGCGTACGTTGCATTCAGCTGAACGTCAGAATGTATAGTCTGCTGTGCTGGCGACTGGTCGTAATCTGTGATTGATGATTCGCCTTCCTCTTCTAGAACTTCATTGGAAAAATCGTAATCATTCAGAAACTGCTGCGTCGCTTCCGGCGCGTCATGTCGCGTCAAGAGCATCGCTTCGTAAACTTTTGCCATCATCCCTCCACTAGAAATTAATATCTTTTTCAGTCGGGGCGACCAAGTTACAGGGGAGGAACGTAACTAAAGGTTATGGATTTTTGATGACATTGTAATGATAATGCTCAAAATACAGCTAGAGGATTATTTACAGCGAGGAGGGTGAAGAGAAACAAAACCGATCCATTTTTCAATCCCTACTGAACGCTAATGGCTTCGTTTAATGCTCCCTGGCGATAGCCTTCAAGATCAAGCGCAACAAATTTGAAGCCGATTCGCTTGAAAGCTTCTACCATTTTCTTTGTCATGTCAACGTTTAACGCGACTTCCATCTCATCGGGTGAAATTTCTATCCGCGCGACATCGCCGTGATGGCGCACGCGCATTTGCTTGAAGCCTAATCTGCGCAGAGCCGCTTCGCCGCGTTCTACTTCAGAAAGCTTTTCAATTGTCACGGGCATCCCATAAGGAATCCGCGAAGACAAGCAAGCCGAAGCCGGGCGATCCCAAACGGGCATTCCCGCGGCTTTGGCTAAAGTACGAATTTCTTCTTTCGTTAATCCAGCTTCAATGAGCGGCGAGCGCACTAATAATTCAGTTGCAGCTTTTCGTCCGGGACGATAATCCCCAACGTCATCGGCATTATTTCCATCACAGACAAAATTATATTCACGTTCTTTAGCGACGACTGATAATTTGTCAAAAAGTTCGTGTTTGCAAAAATAACAACGGTTCGTCGGGTTCGCTAAATAATTTGGATCGTTAATTTCTTCAGTGACGATAGTGTCAAAAGGAATTTTAAATTGCTGAACGATAGCCTGCGCGTCCTGCCGTTGGAAGTCAGGATAGCTCGGACTTTCTCCGGTAATTGCCAAAGCTTTCTCTCCTAATTCATCGTGGGCGACATACGCCAGATAAGCGCTGTCTACGCCACCGGAAAATGCAACAATAACGGATTGCATCTCACGCAGGATCTGACGAAGGTGTTGTTCTTTATTGGCAAGTTCTAATTGCATAGATTTTATAAAGAATCGGCGAACTAACAGTTCACCGTACAAAAATGCTGCCTAGCCAAAAAATCCGATAATTCCGAGCGGTAGACTATAAACATTATGGCGACTGACGACGATCATCTGTCCATTTTTCCCGAACGCCAAACCAACTAAATCGCTGCCCGCGACAACCACTTCGGCAGAATTTCCATCTTCGGAAATCTTAATGATTCCACGATGCCCACGCCACGAAGCTGCAACATACAAATTTCCGACATTATCAAAAGCAAGTCCCTGCGGACGACCAAGTCCCGTATAAAATTTCGTCACTTCGCCGACCGCGTTGATTCGCATGACCGAATCAAAAGTCGAAACGGTTGGCCCCGTCGCGTATAAATCTCCACTTGGAGAAAACGCTAAATGATACGCTGATACGCTTGGCTCCAATGAAGCAAACGGACGCGATTCGCCTAAATCGTTGATTTCGAAAATTGTTCCACTACGATCTCCGACGTACGCTTTACCACGTGAGCTAAAGGCAAGTCCCGTCGCGACGCCTAAATCTTCGGTTACAATTTCAGCTTCCTTAAACGGCGTGACGCGATATAAAACTCCATCGTAGCGGCTAGTCAAATGCAAAACGCCACTGCGATCAAACGCCATTCCGGTGACATTCATGACATCGGATAAATATGGAGTAGGTTCGTCTTCCCCAACAATTTTATAAACCGAAACCGGAGATTTCTGCCCGCGCGAACCAGAGTACGCGACGTAAATATCATCATTTTCCGGATCAACTACCGGATTGGCAACTGAGTATAAATTATCGGCAATCCGTTCCCCGCAAATGAAAGGGCTTTTTGAGGAGAAGAATTCGCTCTCCAATCTCAGGCTCCCGCTGGTGCTTTGGCCGGAAGGAACCGCCGCGATCACACGGCTTGCAGAAGCGCTGACAATACGACCTTTATTTTCACCAAAGTAAACGCCACACTCCGCATAATTATCGGAGCCGAAATCGTTACAACTGATGGTGACTTCACCACCTTCTATACCTGCTGCCGGAGTAATTTGATTAATAATTCCATTCATAAATAATCACGCAAAAAATTTCATCGCTCATCATACGCGAGGCTCTGCGGGTTGTCCATTGATGAGATTTTGACAGTTTGCAAACGCTCAATTCAATGCTACACTGCGCGATTCTTTCTAGCTTTCCCCTGCTCTTTTCACTGCCCCCTTTGATGGTTCCCCAGAATTTTTTTAGTTGAAAGGTGTCAAGAACTAATGCAAGCATTAATATTAGCTGGTGGCAAAGGAACACGACTACGTCCGCTGACAATTCATACACCAAAACCAGTCGTTCCAATCGTTAACAAACCATTCCTCAATTACCAAATTGATTTACTCAAAGCTGCCAAAGTAACCGACATTACGTTGTCGCTGTCATATCAGCCTGGAAAAATTGAAGAGATT
>JAYTCQ010000238.1:0-25834 GCA_043736395.1 Blastocatellia bacterium
GCACGATTTCGATCTCTACGATGATGTGCTGGAAGTCTGCGAAGGGCTCTGGAATTTCCAGCTATCTCGTTGATTTTAAATGTCACAACAACTCTAATAAAATCGCCGCTGGCAAGCTTCAAATCATTACTATCACTGACAATGTGGTTGAAAATCGTTTTGCCACTATTAGACCTGGAACAGTCTCCTATCTCACCAAGCCTTTGGTCCCCTGTGAAGTAACGAGGGTAGTGATGAATTTAGCTGAAGGAATGGTTCTCAAAAAATTTCTTGGCTGAACTTGTGGCAAGATTGCATTCAGAAATTTACACTCAAGCTGATATACTTTTCAGGCAATGCAAACGCTTTTAACTGACGATCCTCGTGTCGCTGCTCAATTTATTCGCAATGGTAAAATTGTCGCTTTTCCGACTGAGACCGTATATGGATTGGGTGCAAATATTTTCGACGTTTCTGCAGTTATAAGCATTTTCACGGCTAAGGGAAGACCGGACGACAACCCATTAATTGCTCATATTTGTGAACTTAACGACCTTACGCGCTTGACTTCAAACATCACTGACTCTGCGGCTGATTTTATTAAAGCTTTCTTCCCTGGCCCGCTCACAGTCATTCTGCCAAAACACACAAATGTCCCTCTGCAAGCGACTGCGGGCCTTAATACGATTGGGATCAGAATGCCTTCGCATCCTGTCGCCTTAGATTTTATTCGCGCCTGTGATGTTCCCCTTGTAGCCCCCTCCGCAAATCTTTCCGGCAAGCCAAGTCCAACCACTTGGTCTACTGTTCTTGATGACCTTGAGGGACGCATCCCCTGCATTCTAAAAGGCGAACCAACACAGGTTGGTCTTGAATCAACGGTGGTTGATTGCACAACCGAATCACCCGTTATTTTGCGCGCTGGAGCAGTCACATTGGAACAACTACGTGAAATTAATCCTGCCACTTCCTTCTCCAATCGTGCATCTGGTGAACCTACGCGCAGCCCAGGAATGAAATATAAACATTATGCTCCGCAGGCCAAAGTCATTGTCATTTCTTCGTCAGCTTCAATGCCTTTCGAATCAGATGCCGCTTTTATTGGCCTGCATCCAGTTGCTGCTAACAATTTCAAGCGCGTTTTTATAGCGAAAGACGTTTCCGAGTACTCACGCTTGGTTTTTCAGTTTTTTAGAGATTGCGACGCACAGGGAATTAAAACAATTTATTGCGAAGCTGTTGAAGAGTCTGGTTTGGGCGTAGCTTTAATGGACAGGATCAGGCGAGCATCTTTTCGTTAAGTATCAAACTTACTTACCATTCAAAACCATCACAATATACAAAATCGGTAAATAAATAACTGACGCCTTTAGCAGCTTTCGAGCATCTATTTTTGTTTTCGTATGGGCGGAGTTAATGCTCATGTATAAGAATGCTGTGCCTAAAAAAATTGCTGTAAATAAGTAAATCAAGCCAGACATTCCCATAAAGAATGGCATCAGACTGACGGGCATCAAAATCGCGGCGTATCCAACAATTTGGAGCGAAGTTGATCTGAGATCAGGTTCTACCACCGGCAACATTTTGATTCCGGCTCGCGCGTAATCTTCGGCGTACATAATGGCAATCGCGTGGAAATGCGGAAATTGCCAAAGAAACAAAATCGCAAACATGACACATCCACCCAGTGCGATTTCATTGCTCGCTGCTGCCCAGCCAAGTAATGGTGGCAAGGCTCCGGGAAATGCGCCAATGGCAGTGCAAAGAGTTGTACGCTGTTTCAGCGGCGTATAAACCAGCACATAACTTACCAGCGCTGCCAATCCCAACCAAGCCGTTAACGGATTCACCACAATAGCCAGATATGCCTCGCCAAGCAATGCAATGACAACTCCAAAAATCAACGAGGTATTTGCTGAAAGTCTTCCTGCGGGTAATGGCCTTTTTGCCGTTCGCCGCATGAGCTTATCAGAATCACGTTCAATGTATTGATTGAGCGTTGAAGTTCCACCTGAAAGTAAGGAAACACCTAGCGTAAAATGTAGAAATCCAACCCAGTTGATGCCGTTTTTGGAAGCCATACAATATGCAGCCAATGCCGACAGCACCACCATGAATGTGATTCGCGGCTTCGTCAGTTCAACTAATGACGAAATCTTTTCGCTGATCGTATGCGTCGGATTTTTTATGATTGCTTCTGCTGGTACTGCCATACTTCTACCGCTTGATTTTTAATGCTTTCCTTCTTCTTTTTTAGGAGCGGCTTCTTGATGAGCTGCACCTTCTTTGCTTTCTTCTTTCTTGGTTTCGCCCGCTACGGCATCTTCTTTTTTCTCAGTGTTATGTTCACCGCCGTGCTCGGTCGGAGTAATCGTTTTACCTGAATATAAAGGTTTATTGAAAGCTGGAGAATCATCACGCGTATTGATGTCCAACATCGTAAAGGTCAGAAATAATCCCAGGAAAATTAGACTGGAAAGAAACGCGATCATGTGGAATTTTTTGTCGAACTTTAAATGCATAAAGTACAAACAAACCAACGACGCTTTGGTTGTAGCAATCGCCATGGCGATAATTATATTCGCAGAGCCAAGTTTAAGGTCTAACCAAACAGGAATGTAATACGCTAGAACCGTAATAACTGTCAGAATCATTAAGCCAACCCAGATTCCCCAATATTGTGAAACTGGTGAAATATGATGTTCTGAAGCGTGAGCGTTGTGATGTTCACTCATAAAATTAGCTTACCAAATAAAGTAATGGGAACAGATAAATCCAGATCAAGTCTACTAAATGCCAATAAAGCCCGACCATTTCGACTTGGGTATAATACGCGCTATTGTATTTATTATTCATAGCGCGAATTAAAATCCAGATCAACAATCCGATTCCGATAGTTACATGAATTCCGTGCAATCCGGTCATCATGAAATATAGTGAAAAATAACCTTCAATATGCGGAACGTATCCCTCTGCATACGAATAATAATTCCCTGGCAGTAATCCTTCGTGCCACTTGTGGCTATATTCAAAATACTTCACGACTAAAAACGTAAAAGCACACGCAATCGTAATCACGAGATTATAGATAATCCCGTTTTTATTGCTCGTCTGTGCGGCTCTTACCGCTAATGCCATCGTTAATGAACTGAAAATCAGGACTGCTGTATTGACTACACCCAAGGGCACATTCAGATGATGATGGCCTTCCTTAAAAGCAGCAGGATACATACTGAACAAGATTGCATACGCCACGAACAACCCGCCGAACATCAGAATTTCGGTTGCCAGAAATGTCCACATTCCGAGCTTCGCTGTGTCGTACTGTTGCTCGACATCGGTGAAGTGCGGGTGGAAGAACCACGGTTGCTCTTCGTGCGGGTGATCGTTTTTTAATTCATCAACTGCTTGTGCCATGCACTGCTCCTTCTACTCTGCCGGGTCTCTTCGGCGGAATCGGTGTACCGTAATCGTAGGGACCTACTGATGTATTCGGTTGTTTTTCAAAATTATGTAACGGTGGCGGCGAAGACGTTTGCCATTCTAACGTCAAACCACCCCATGGATTATCGGAAGCCAACGCACCTGATTTTAAGGAAGCCAGCAGGTATCCGGCACAGATTAAAAATCCTACGGCGATCACCCATGAACCAACAGTTGAAACCTGATGCAAGGTTTGGAATTCCGGCAGGTAGTCGTAATAACGTCGCGGCATACCTTTTGAACCCATCACAAACTGTGTCAGGAAGGTGATGTTAAATCCGATAAAAATTAAGATACACGCCAATCTTGCTGGCGCTTCAGGATACATTCTGCCCGTCATCTTGGGCCACCAGTAATGCAATCCACCAACGAATGCGATCACTGTTCCACCCATCATTACATAATGAAAATGCGCGACTACGAAGTAGGTGTCAGTTAAATGAACGTCAACTGAAAGCGCACCTAAAAATATTCCAGTCAATCCGCCAATGGTAAACAGGAACAAGAAAGACAACGCATACAACATTGGTGTTTCAAGCGAAATCGCTCCTTTGTACATTGTTGCCGTCCAGTTGAAAACTTTAATTCCCGATGGAATCGCTACTAAAAATGTCAGGAACGAAAAGACCATCGAAGCGAATTGTGATTGACCACTCACAAACATGTGATGTCCCCAAACGAGGAACCCGATAATGGCAATAGCCACCGAAGACATCGCAATCGCTTTGTATCCAAAAATCGCTTTCTTACAGAATGTTGGAATGATTTCACTGATGATCGCCATTCCTGGCAGGATCATAATGTAAACCGCCGGATGCGAATAGAACCAGAAGAAATGCTGAAAGAGAACTGCGTCTCCGCCCTTGGCCGGATCGAAAATTCCAATGCCCCAAGCTCGCTCTATGATCAGCATCATCAAGGTAATAGCCAACACAGGGGTCGCTAATACCTGAATCAAACTGGTGGCATAAATTCCCCAGCAAAATAAAGGCATCCGGCTCCAGGTAACGCCTGGCGCGCGAAGTTTATGCGTAGTTGCGATGAAGTTCAGTCCCGTCAAAATTGACGAGAACCCCAGCACGAAGACTCCGAAAACCATCCAGATGACTTTGCCTTCTGAGCCGACACTATACGGTGTATAAAATGTCCAGCCAGTATCAACTCCGCCCATAATGATCGAAGCGATGGCAATGATTGACCCAGCCACATAAATGTAAAAGCTAAAAAGATTCAGTCGTGGAAAGGCGACGTCTTTTGTTCCCAGCATCAACGGCAGCATAAAGTTTCCGAGTGCTGCCGGAATCGCTGGAATGATGAACATAAAGACCATGATCGCGCCGTGCAGCGTGAAGACCTGATTATACTGATGCGCCGTCAGTAATGTTTTGCCTGGAGAGAACAATTCCAGACGTACTAACAACGCCATCACGCCACCAACAAAAAACATTGTTAGTACAGCTGCCAGATACATTAAACCAATTCGCTTATGATCTAGTGTGACCACCCACGACATGATTCCGGTGCCGCCTTCTTCATAAAAACTTTTATGCTTTGCATGTCCTTGATTATTGTCTGACATAATTATTACTCCTTCTGTGGACAGCGACTCTTATTTTAGAGTTTTCAGATACTCAATAATTGCTTTAATTTCTTTTTCGTTTACTAAGCCCTGATATGGTGGCATTACTGGCGCATATCCTTCAGCTACTTTAGCTTGTGGATTTAAAATTGATTCGCGCACATAGTTTTCATCAACTGTAACTGTAGTTCCACCAACTAGCGGTTGGGGGCCACCCCAAATCCCTTTAAATGACGGACCTGCCATTTTACTTCCGTCTACAGAATGGCAAGTGAGACAATTTTTCTTTTCGTAAACTTCTTTTCCGCTTTTTGCGCTTATATCAAACCCTTCTGGGCCATCCGTAATAAACTTATCTATTTCATTCTGTGGCCAAACATAAACTTTCGCTAACATTCCAGAATGCCCATCGCCACAATATTCAGTACAAAAAACTTGATGTACACTTTTCACTGTGTCGGTTGGTGTAAACCAAATTGAAGTATAGCGTCCAGGCGGCAAATCGTGCTTTACACGAAAGTCAGGAATAAAAAAGCTATGAATCACGTCTTCAGAAGTCATGATTAATTTAATAGTTTTTCCAAGAGGAACGTGTAATTCATTTAATTCTTTGAAACCATTTTTATGCTCAAACCGCCATCCCCATTTATACCCCGTCACATAAACTTCATCCGCATCGGCAGGCGCCACTCCTAAGATCATAAAATCCCAGAATCCCCAGACGGCGATTACCAGACAGAGAATTAAGGGGATGATTGACCAAGTCAATTCTAATCCCAAATGATGTGTAATGCGTGGAGTTGGTTTCGGCACTTCGCCCTGTTTCACGCGGTAATGCCACGCGAAATAAAAGCCCGGGCCAATTACCAGAACGAACAACACAACGCTTAACCAAAAGATAAAGCCATAGAGATTGTCCACGCTGCTGGAAACGGTCGAATTTGCCGCCGGTAAAAATGGCGACCACCACGATGATTGTAAAAAGATATTCATATCAATTGCTCTTAAACTCGCGGATCAACCTTATCTTCGTCCCAGACATTTCGGTTTCCGCCCTGCCCTTTGAATTCACTGCGCCAGAACAAAAACAGCGCACCACCCAAGAGCAGCATTATAAAGACACCACCTATTTTCATCGCATTGGTGGCTGCCATCACATAAGACCTGGAGCTGGGATCGTATTTATAACAGTACAACATAAAGCGATCACTGATCGTGCCGATTTTGCCTTGTGAAGCTTCGGCTAACGCTAATCGCATATCGCGCTGCGGGTAATCAATCCCATTCAAATATCGTGAAACTTTTCCTTCCGGCGTCAACACCATCGTCACGGAAGGATGGGCAAATTGCTTTTCTTCTTCGTTCCATTTGAAACGAAAGCCAACCTGATCGGCTAACTTTTTCGCATTGCCATCTTTGTCAACTAACACATGCCATCCGGCTTCTGTGCCGGGTCGGTTATATTCCTGCATTATCGAATTCTTTTTCGCTAATGCGAGAGCCGCATTTTCACGCGGGTCAAAGCTGACAGTTACAACTTCAATTTCCTGTCCTGGTTTGTAAGGAACTTCTTTGAGTGACCTGACTACTCCCTGTAAAACCATTCCACACAACATCGGACACGAGTAATAAACCAAATTCAGAACGACCGGACGACCTTTACCAAAATAATCTTTCAAGGCAACTGTCTGGCCTGATTCATCAGTGAAGGTCAGATTCGGATCAACCTGCGCTGCGAGCTGTTCATCCAATCCAACATCTTTCAAATCTACTGGCATTTGATCTGACTTCAATGGAGTCTGCGCCTGTAGTTGAATGCTGAAACTTCCCAATAAAATTATCAAAGAAATCGTGAAGACATAAATCGAAGGCAGTACCAATTTGTATTTACTTCCTAGCGTGACGTTGTCTTCTTTTTTAATCATTACTTATGCTCGGTTTTGGCAGCTTCCGGTTTTGCCGGAGGTTTCGCCTCAACTTTTGCAGCTTCAGGTTTAACTGCGACCGGAGCTGCTTCGTTTTTCGGTGCCGCGCCTTTAGCCTCTTCAACAATCAATTGGATGGCACGCTCAACCGGAATTCGAACAGTGCCTTTTTCTTTATCTACATATTGATATTCATTTAACTTACCATCTTCGCTTTTGCGGAGATTCTGCAAATCAACATAATTTGCATTCGATTGTTGCTTGCGATTCTGTTCACCTTCGACAGTTGCCGTAAACATCCAGGATAAAAACGCTAGTGTCGCAACAATAAATATACACGAAATTATCAATAAAAAAGCGATCAGGTTATTACGTGGTTCCTGATTTTCGTAATCAAAAAATTCTTCTGACATATTAACCGCCACCTAATGCAATATTGTGTCTAAATGTTCAGTAAATCGTGTGAAAGGATTTACTGAAATAATCTTAAGCATTTTCGAATTCCAGCGACTCCTCAAGGAACGGGTCTCTCGATGGAACAAGACTGTGCTGGCTTAAACGAACGACATAAAAGTAAAAGCAGGTTCCGCCAATGGCTACCATGCTGGCAATGTTCATCCAAAGACTTCCCCACGCCACTGTGGCAGGATTATGCGTTGGCATGACTATCCAGAAATGATCCACCGCATGAATAAACAGCATCCAGCACGACATCACGGGAAGAATAACTGGATGTCGTTTAGCGTAACGGGAAACCAAAGCTAAAAATGGAATAACGAAATGTCCAAAGAGCAATAACCAACTGATTCCGCGCCAATCACCGGCTTTACGAGCTACGAAAAATATTGTTTCTTCCGGCAAATTCGCATACCAGATTAGGAAATACTGACTAAAGGCGATGTAAGTCCAGAAGACGTTGAAGGCAAATAATAATTTGCCCATATCGTGATAATGCTCAACAGTTATCACATCTGATAGCTGTCCATTTGAGCGAAGCCAAACACACAGCACAATCAGCAATGCCATAAAGGTAATGCCGCCGCCAGCAAAATAATACACGCCCCACATGGTCGAATACCAATGTGGTTGAAGTGACATCAACCAATCAATCGCTGCAAATGAGGCTGTCAAAATTAATAATGGAACCCCTGGCGCACTTAACTTTGCCGCTCTTCGTGTTTCCTGCGGGTCTCCATTTTGATCCTGTTTGATTGAATAGCTATAAAGCTTCCAACTCAGGAAGCACCAGACCGCGATGTAAATCACGGCACGGATCATAAAAAATTTCTGATTTAAAAATCCGCTTTTTCCTTTTAAAAGTGGGTCATTTGCTACTTCAGGATTCTCTAAATGAGTCCACTCATATAGCGAGTGCAAGCCAAATAAAATCGGAATAAACAAAATTGCCAGAATCCAGAAATTCGTCATCACGGTTTCTGCAATCCGCCTGACGACAACGCTCCATTCAGCCTGCGTTAACCTCTGGAGCATCACAAAAAATGTTGCGCCGATTGAAAGACTTGTCCAATACACAAAGCTAGTTAAGTAAGCCGAAAAGGCCTGATCTTTATTGGTCGCGAATGCAATAATCGTTCCAATCCAGCCTAAGGTAGCGAGTACCAGAAGTATCGTTTTTGCTTTGTTGGCGACTTCGCCTTTTAATTGAAATGAACTGTTTGTGTTTGCCACAAGGTCCTCACTTTACTTTTTCGCAGGTGCTGCCGAAGCAGCCGGAGACGCACTCGCGGCAGGTGTCGCCGTGACCGGCGTAGCTACCACCTCAGCCGCTTTAATACTTGCCACTGATGATTGGGGAACGTCTTTGATATTTGAGTTTTGGCTGCGCTGAAGTGCGCGTACATAATGCGTAATCGCCCAGCGATCACTCACCGTGATATTTCCGCCCAGCGGCTGCATGGTACGAATTCCATTGGTAATCACATCGTAGATATGACCATCTCCAACTTCACGAAGTCTGGTTTCCTGTAAATTCGCCGGAGCCAATGCGCCTTGCGATTTTATTTTGACAATTCCGTTTCCTTCGCCCATCCGACCATGACATACAGCGCAATTAATATTGAATCGCTCCTGCCCTCTTTCCAGCACGGCTTTCGTAATCACGACTGGATTATTTTTCAGAAGATTTCCACTGGCATCCTTGCCAGAGTTCATGATGTCATCTTCTTTTAGCATCCCATGTGCTACCGTTCCCGGCAAAGCAGCGCGGTTTGAGCGACCATCAGCATAAAATTTACTTTCTGATTGCGCTTTAAATTTCGGCTGATTGTCCATATCAGGATGGACTTGCAGCGGCGGTGTATTGCCGCCTGGTCGCAATCCGCACGCCGAAGCCGCGAGTGCTAAAACCATTAACATTAATATACGACGTGTCATTGTTTTCTCTCTTCAATTACTCTTCGATTAATTGTACTTCTTCCGCACCTTCGAGCGATTTCAGGAACTCGGTCGTTTTAGTCGCATCGAATTGCGGGTCTTTCGCTTCAATGGAAACAATAAACCGATCATCGGTAATGCGCTTGGAAATTTCGTTATTGAAAATCGGGTGATACAATGTTGGAAGTCCATTGAAAAGTCCCAGCATTCCGAAAACTGCACCAAAAGCCGAAAGCAAAATCGTGGCTTCGAACATAATTGGCGTCGCGAATTCTGTTGCGAAAAGCGGCTTACCACCAATAACCAATTTGTAATCAACAGCCCCTGTCCACCACTCCAAAAGAAATCCGCTTAATAATCCCGTCGCGCCACAAGCCAGAATAAAGAATGGCAGCAATGATCGCTTCATTCCCATTGCCTGATCCAAGTGATGAACAGGAAATGGTGTGTGGCAATCAAATTTGCTGTAACCCGCTAAACGAACTTTACGCGCGGCTTCCAGGATTTCGGTATCGCTTTTGAAGGCGGCCAGAGCGCCCCATATTTTGTGTTCTGCCATATTACTTTCTCACGTTAACAAGCAATTTTTAATGCTTTTCGTGGGCGTGCGCTTTATGCAACTGTCCGGCATAAACGCCCTTCACTTCGGCCAGTGCAATGACTGGAACAAAGCGAATGAACAACAGGAACAGCGTCATGAACCATCCGAAGGTTCCTGCAAAAGTTAAAATGTCTACCCAACTCGGTCGGAAATATCCCCAGCTTGAGGGAAGAAAATCACGATGCAAAGAGGTTGCAATAATCACGAATCGCTCGAACCACATTCCGATATTAATCACAATTGAAATGAAGAACATAAACGGAATACTGGTACGCAATTTCTTAGACCAGAAGCACTGTGGAGAAATCACGTTGCAGGTAATCATCGTCCAATATGCCCATGCATAAGGACCGAACATTCGATTAAAGAAAGCGAACTGTTCATACATATTACCGCTGTACCACGCGATGAAAAATTCCATCGTGTAGGCGTAGCCAACAATACTTCCTGTCACGAGCATGATTTTGTTCATGACTTCTAAATGGTACATCGTAATCAGATGCTGTAAATTCAGCGCCCAACGCGCCACGAGCATCAGAGTCATTACCATGGCGAAGCCTGAAAACACCGCACCCGCTACGAAGTAAGGCGGGAAAATTGTTGTATGCCAACCAGGAATTTTTGAAACTGCGAAGTCGAAGCTAACGATGGTGTGAACTGAAAGCACGAGCGGCGTCGAAATACCTGCCAAAATCATGTAGGCAATTTCGTAATGTTGCCAATGACGATTTGAGCCGCGCCATCCCAGACTGAAAATTCCGTAAACTACTTGTCTTGCCCGTGTCGTCGCACGATCACGAAGCGTTGCCAAGTCAGGAATCAGACCGACATACCAGAACAACAACGAAACTGTTCCATACGTGGAAACTGCGAAAACGTCCCATTCCAATGGACTTCGGAAGTTTGGCCACATTCCCTGATTATAAGGAAGCGGGAATAACCAATATGCAAACCAGATACGACCGACGTGGAAGGCCGGATAAAGTCCCGCACAAGCTACGGCAAATAACGTCATAGCTTCTGCCGCGCGGTTGATTGAAGTACGCCACTTCTGGCGGAACAAAAACAAGATCGCAGAAATCAAAGTTCCGGCGTGACCAATACCGATCCAGAAAACGAAGTTAGTGATGTCCCACGCCCAACCGACGGGTTGATTATTTCCCCAGACACCAATTCCAGTCAGAACCAGATAGGCCAGCAATGACCACATCATCAGCGTGCCACCGAGGGAAATCGCAAATCCGATATACCAATTACGTGGGGTTTTTCCCTCTACCACACTGCTCACCTGTTCGGTCAGCGTGGCGTATGTTTGCGGCCCCTCAATCAGAAGTGGCTTCGCTAAGGGATTTTTTTCTGGAACTTTTAAATCGTTCGCTACTGCTTGCATGCTTGCAGCTCCGTTGATTTTAATCAGAGGTTTTTGGCCTCTGGTACTTGCCTCAAGAGGCAACACATTATTTCTATGCTTCTACTAATTCTTTATTTGGATTGCGGAATTTTGCCAGATACGAAGTACGTGGCTTGACGTTTAATTCCGTCAACAATTGATAATCACGCGCTTGCTTCTTAAGCTTGGCGACGCGGCTTTCGGGATCGTTGATATTTCCAAAGACAATGGAATCCGCCGGACAAACCTGAGCACACGCCGTCGTAATTTCACCATCTTTAATTGGGCGATGTCCTTCGACCTTGGCTTGAATTTTAACGGTCTGAATGCGCTGAACACAGTACGTGCATTTTTCCATCACGCCGCGCATCCGCACGGTAACATCTGGGTTCTGTCCCATTTTTTCAGAGTCAGTGATGTCTTTGTGGAAGTTCAGATAGTTAAACCGACGCACCTTAAATGGGCAGTTATTTGAGCAGTATCGCGTTCCGACGCAACGATTATAGGCCATTGTATTTAAGCCCTCTTCGTTGTGAACCGTGGCCGCTACCGGGCAAACTTCTTCGCAAGGCGCATTTTCGCATTGCTGACAAGTCATCGGTTGTTGCACTGCCTGCATGTAATCTTCATTAAATACCCAGGGCTTCGCACCGCCCACAGCAAATTCCGTTTTCGGAACATTCGTAAAATAACGATCCATGCGAATCCAGTGCATTTCACGTCCTTTGAGAACCTGTTCCTTACCAACAATCGGAATATTATTTTCTGACTGGCAAGCCAGCACGCAGGCGTTACAGCCAACACAAGTGTTCAGATCAATCGCCATTCCCCATTGATTACCTGCTGAGTAATTTTGAGGATTCGGATAAATACTGATCAGTTCCAGCTCATGCACTTTTTCCTTGATCATGGCAGGAGTTTTGACAAAATCTTCGAGAGTCGCTTCTCGTACCAGTTCCCGGCCTTCCATACTCCAATGATCACTCGTTGCTGCAAGCTTATAGGTCTCACCCGTTTTTGAAACCTTCACGCCGGTTGAAAAATCCATCGCACCGGTGTTACGCAATAAATAAGCATTTCCGCCAACATTATTTCCGATGCGACCGGCCTTCGTACGACCGTAACCCAGCGCGACAGAAATTGAATCCTTCGCGTGTCCGGGCATAACCCAAACAGGCAAATTCAATTCACGGCCATCAAGCGTGAGCTTCACGACATCTTCGTTTTTCACGCCAATTTTTTCGGCGGTATCTTTGCTTATCAATGCGGCATTATCCCAAACCAATTTTGTCATCGGGTCGGGAACTTCCTGCATCCAGCCATTATTTGCAAAGCGACCATCGTACATGCTTGCATCTGTCACGAAGTTTAATTCGATCTCACCAGCGGCGACCGGAGCTGCCTCCAACGCAGTGCCAATTGCTCCGGCATTTGCTGCAAGTTTCGTTTCAGCAAATCCGCTGCCAGTCTGAACACCATCGTGAACAACTTTATCCCAGGCTTTACCAGTGGCGGATTTCGCCCAAACCGTTTTTACGATTTCGTAACCGCTAGTTTGCGGATAACCTGAAATTGCAGCTAAAACTTCAATTGCGCTCTTGCCGTTATACAAAGGAGCAACTAATGGCTGTTGAATACTCGCAGATCCGTCGTATGCGCGACCATCGCCCCAGCTTTCAAGATAGTGAGCTTCGTTGATGTGCCACTCACTCTCAATCGCAGTCTCATTTTCGTATAAGCCCAGATGAATAGTTGTTTTTACTTTTTTGAGAGCTTCTCTAAATTTCAAATCTGATGGAGCGTTATAGACCGGATTCCCGCCGAGAATAACCAAGGATGTAACAGTGCCAGCTTCCATTTCCGTGCTTAATGCTTTCAAGGAAGCGACACCGGATTCAAATTTTTCCTCAAAGCCGCGCGTATATTTAACGACTTCGCCTGCTAAAGAAGCGTTGATTAAATGAGCTAATGCGTGGACGTGAGCAGGTTGGCGATTGCCAACTACGATTGCCGCTTTGCCTTTATTGGCATTCAAATCTTTGGCAACTACATCAACCCATTTTGAGGCAAGTGCGTATCCATTAATTGAATTTTTATGCTTATCTAATCCAGCGACGATCAGGCCAAGTTTTTGTGCTAACGCTGCCAGAAATCCGCCAATTTTATGGCTCTGCAAACGTAAGCGATGGTCTGCCATAGCGCCTGTGACGGTGAAATTACTTTCGACCGCGTAAAGGCGATTCATTTTGTTGTTGATGTCTGTGCTATGTTCGGCAGTCGCTAATTTAGGTTCTTCTGTTTTTGTGCCAGTTTTTGCAGCTTCAGCTTTATGTTCAGCAGGTTTGACTTCAGCTTTTGGCGCTGCCTCAGTTTTGTGTTCCGCAGCTTTTTCACCGTGCGCCGCTGCCGCTCCGTGACCCGCTGACTCGACAGCTTCAACATCAGTTCCAGAAGCACGGCGTTTCTTTGAGAAGTTTTTGATGTTGAGAGTGCTGCCGGTATCGCAACCTAGAAAATCCGAATCCAGGGCCAGAATGACTTCAGCTTTATCAAAAGCATAGTGTGCATGCGCCGGTTGTCCAAAAGCCAGATTTGCACCAGCCAAGGCATTTTCAGCCGAGACTGCGTCGTAGGTAATCCACTTTGCCTGCGGAAAAGTTTTAGTGATATGATCACGTAATTCACGCTGAGACGGCGACGAACTGGATTCTGCTAAGAATCTTAATCCTGCTCCCTGTGCTGCTTTCCATTCATTCATTAATGGCGTGGCAGCTTTAATAAAATCATCCCAGTTTTTATTTTCTTTGCTTTCCTTACCCTGTCTGACATATTTCGAGCGGTCAGGGTCATACATATCAAGGATTGAAGCCTGTGCGAATCCACTGGTAGCACCCAAGCTCGCAGGATGATTTGGATTACCTTCGATTTTCGTTGGTCGTCCGTCATTGGATTTCACCAACAAGCCTTGCGATTGTCCGCCAAAATTGAAAATCGTCGCGTAATTCTGAGCAACCCCTGGCACAATTTGCTCAGTCAGCTTGCCGCCTGCGGGAATAATTTTTTCAATTGGACGACGGCAAGCGGTTAATCCTGCCATCCCAATTCCAGCCGCCATCAAAAGTAAAAATTTGCGACGGTCAACCTCGCTGGTCATTTCCGAAGCGCCTTCAGGAAATTCGCGTTCGACGAATTGTCGAAACTCCGGGGTTTCCTGCAATTGATCAAGGCTACGCCAATACATTTTTTCTGTTTTTTGTTCTACAGGTTTCATCGGTGACATCCTGCGCAATTCTCTACTGGTGGATGAATCTTATTATCGTTCTTGATTTTCAAACCAATTTCCTGCTGCGTAGTTCCAGCGGGCGGTGCCCAATCAAGCTTAGTGACAAATTCTTTAGGTCGAAGGTAGTTTTCAGGATTTCTATGGCATTCAAGACACCAAGCCATCCCAAGTGGTTTTTGTTGTTGTACCACTTCCATTTGATCAACACGACCATGGCAGCTCACACAACTTATTCCGCCTGTGACGTGTGCTTTATGTGAAAAATAAACGAAATCCGGCAGCTTATGAACTTTTATCCACTCGACAGGCTTACTCGCATCGGTATATGCCTGACGGACTGGAGCTAGTTTTTCACTGTCTTTTTTAATTGCTGTATGGCAATTCATACAGGTTTGCGCGGGAGGAACAGCAGCAAAATCAGCTTTATCTACCGTTGAATGGCAAAATCTACAATCCATTCCCATTTCTCCGGCGTGTAGCTTATGACTATACGGAACTGGCTGCGTCGGCTGATAGCCAACATCTAAAGTTTCCGGCAAAGTCAGATATTTACCGATTGCAACTATTGTCCCGGCTGTTAAAGCCGCTCCCACCAGTCCCAGCCTGATTGCGTTATTGATCCATTTTGGAAAAGCAAGTTTTTCTGCTTTCATATAAATTTAACCAGTTCAATTCACAACCTTACTTCTGAAATCAGGATAAAACTCAAGGTCTTTGCAATGACTACATTTTCAAGTTTGGACAGGTTTATTGATAATTATTAATAACCTGATCAGCTGCGGGTGCGAATAAATTTCAAATTCCTAATTTTGCTTAACTTCAGTGATAAAAATGTTGCAATCCCCACTGAAGCGCGACAGCTTACCAGCCACTCAGCCTTTCCTGCAAGCCGTTATCACAGCTTGTACTATAATTTCACAAAGTTTTTTCGTCAAGTAATATACTGCAAAACAGTAATTTTTACTGTAATACTAAAAACCGCCTTACTCTATTCAAGCAAAGTGATTGATTTTAAAGGAATTTCAAGGATTTTGATAAATTAAAGAAATCTTATTCTTCTTCGATGGTAGCGAGCAATGGATACTCGCATTCTTTAGCAAGAAACTCAACTTTTGAGACTTTGGATTCAGCTACTTCGTAAGTGTAAACTCCGGCGGTTCCAACGCCTTGCCGATGAACATTCCACATTATTCGCTCGGCATCTTCCGAGGTATGCAAAAATATATTCTGCAAAATAAACACGACAAACTCCATTGAAGTGAAGTCATCATTATGAAGCAGAACTCTATAAAGTGGCGGTTTGGTGACCTTCTCTTCACTTTCTGAAATTACTGAGTTTTCGTAATCATCTTCCCATTCCGGCATAGTAAGAACCTCTATGATTATTGAAATACTATCATAGGTTTCTATTCCGCTGCCCCTCTGTAAAATGAACTGTGTCTTTTTTCTTGCATCATCACTCTTTATTGCTTACTCTGAACCATACCTTCCAATCACTTAAACGAATACCACGAGACATGAAAATTAAGATTTGCTATCACGGAAATTGTTTTGACGGAGTTTCTTCGGCTGCTGTTTTTAGCCGTTTTTATCGGGAAAAAGTTAATTCTGATTGGGAGTTTACTTATCAACCCATGATGCATCGCGCCGGAGCTTTATTTGATGAAGACGCTTTCGATGGCGACGAAAACGCGATCGTAGATTTTAAATATAGTGCTTCAGAAAAATTAACCTGGTGGTTCGATCATCACAAAAGCGCATTTCTGACTGCTGAAGACGAAGCGCATTTCCGTACGTACTCTGGCGGCAAAAAATTCCTCAACGCGGATTATAAATCCTGTACAAAATTCATTGCGGATACGGCTGCAGAAAAATTTGGTTTTGATCCGGCTCCGATGCGGGAATTGATTGAATGGGCGAACATTATTGACGCAGCGGCCTATAAAAATGCCGCTGAACCAGTTGAGATGACTGCGCCTGCTTTCAAATTAGCACTGGTGATTGAATGTGACCGCGATCAGGATTTGGCCAATCGGATCATTCACGATTTACAAAATCGTTCGATGCGCGAAGTTGCAGATTCAAGTTATGTGCTGGATCGTATTGCGCCACTTTTCGAACGTCATTTGCAAGCAATCGAAATCATCAAAAAAGAAGCGCGCTTGCGTGGGCCAGTCGTTAATTTTGACATCAGCGCGTACGGCAATATGGAAGGCTACAGCAAATTCATTCCGTATTATCTGCAACCCGAAGCGACCTACTGTGTCGGCGTCAGCTTATCGCCTTTTCGCTCCAAGATTTCTGTCGGTTCAAATCCGTGGGCGCCGCGTCCGCGCACACACGATCTGGCGAAAATTTGCGAACGTTATGGCGGCGGCGGTCACGCAGTTGTAGCCGCAATTTCATTGGCTCCTGAGAGCATTGATGAAGCTAGAAAAATCGCGGAAGATATTGTGCAGGAATTGCAGGGTTAGAAGAAAATCAGACACGACAGACAAGATAAACATGATTTTTTCTATCTTGTTCATTCTGTAAATCCTGTCTAATTTTTTTGATAAATTAATATTATGAGCAAAGAAAAAAAACCTAAACTTCCACCGGTCAAAGAAATTACTCCTGAAACAAAACTGGCAATTCGTTCGACTCCTAACGATGAAATGAATTTGTATCCGCTTGATACTTTTGCTTATGAATATCCGGGCAAACGTATCGAGATCAATTTCACCTCAGAAGAATTCACAGCGATTTGCCCGTTCTCGGAATTCCCTGATTTCGCGACGTTGCACATCATGTACGTCCCGAATAAACGGTGCATCGAATTGAAATCGTTGAAGCTATATATCAATTCATTCCGTGACGTAAAAATTTTTCATGAACACGTTGTGAATAAATTCCGTGATGATTTTGTCAAAGCTTGTGATCCACTGGAATTTCACCTCGAAGGCGATTTTAATGTGCGCGGAAATATTAAAACAGTCGTCAACGTCAGCTATCAGAAGTCTAAGAAAAAGTAATGCGAACTTTATAGACTCGTGCTTCGTAAAGTTCCCTGACTGTTTGAAATTGCTACATAGAATTTTTCATCTACATCACAATATGGGGAGTTTATGATTAAGACATTTTCGAATCGCCATTCCTTTATTCTAGTGGTTTCGCTTTTCTGCATTTTTTCAAGTGTCATTGTTTTCGCACAAACCAAATTTCCAACTGGCACTTTCAATAGTGGTGATTTCTCAATTACGTTCAATACCGATGGCACTCATTCGGTGAACCTGAATGGCGAAGCCATGGTCAAAGGTAAATACGCGCTCGCAGAAAACGTCATCACGTTAACGGATACAGAAGGGCAAAATGCTTGCGATGGTCCTGGAAAATACAAATGGAAATTACAGGAAAATTCATTGCATTTTGAAAAAATTGAAGATGATTGCGATGGCAGAGCAGGAGCCTTAGCGCAACCCTGGGTGAAAAAATAATCTCCTAATATTTCTCAAAAGGATCGTGAAATGTACTGTCCTAAATGTTCAAGCCCAGCTACTGAAAGTCAACGATTCTGCCGTCAATGCGGTACTAACCTTGGTGTTATTTTAGACGCCATGGATGGAAAACGAAGTCCGGTTGATTTTGAAAAATTAAAAGGTGACCTTAAAGAACTTGGTAGCAGTTTGCGGGCTGGCCTTGAACAAGCGCATCAGGAAATCAAAAAAAATCATAAGGTCGACTGGCACCAACAACGAAGCCAGTTTCGCCATAAGAATCGTGATTTAGCCCATACAGTTAAGGATGTCATTACTGAAACAAAGGCGGCAGTTCTTTCTACTCCTGAAATTCAAAATATCATCGAATCCAAAAGGAATCGTTGGTATAAGACTTCCCGGCAGTATCACTTTCAACAGGCAATTCTTAAAATTTTAAGCGGTGGTGCGCTTTCCGGCGTCTGGTATTTTCTGCTTAATTCTGCGGCAAACTCCGGGTTGCTACAGGGAATTGAAAAAGTAATCCTTCAAAATCAACCTGATTTGACCGGAGCCATTCCAGTTATTCAAATGCTCTGGGTGTTGGGATTAGTTCCCATCGCGCAAGGCGTTGGACATCTTGTAGCAGGTTCGTTCGCACCTAATATTGAGAAGTTAATCACGGCTCAAACGCCTTCAACTTCTCCTGCTTCTACTCCTCCATTGACGGTTAACTCTCCACATATAACCAGTGAAATCCCGAATAATTTTGTCGGTAATTTTAGTATCACTGAAGAGGAAACCGTACCCTTGATACGTCCTGAGCGGCAAGCCAATTAAGTCGTCACATTCCCGCATTTTTCGCGCTCACTTGCGAGCTTAACTCAGCACGTCGTACAATCGTTACTTAATCAAGATTTTTGCTATTCCTTTTTTGCTTTTGCAATTTATGCCGTATAAGTTTTTCGTACTCGCTTCACTGCTGGGCTTTATTTTTTTGCATGGATGTAAGTCTACTGCAAACAGTAGTCAGAACAATTCACTTCGTGCAACTGATGAAAAGACGCCTGTCGTGGCTGAGATCAATCGAGCGCCGCAATATAAAGCAGGTTTCGATCGGTTTTTAAAATCCAGTCTTTCTGGTCTTGAACAGCCTAATCAATCTGATAATGACGTTTTGCAAAGCGTTCGATTAGACGATTATTTGCGCCGTGAACTGATTGTTCAAATTGCCGACGAAAAAGGCATTCAGGCCACTGAAGAGGAAATCCGGCATGAGGTCTCCGATCAGTATTCACAATCCAACGTTGAGGGAGGCGCGTCTTCCCAATCAATCCTGGCGAGTACTGAACGGGCCGCTGAAATCACCAAAAATATTGTGACCTGGAAGTTTTATAAAACTGAAATTTTAAAAAACGTTTCGGCTTCTCCGGAAGAAGTTGAAAAATATTTCAAGGATAATCCCAAGCGTTATCCTCAATCTCCCAGTTTTTGTATTCGCGAAATTAAAGTTGATAACGCGCAGGAAGCTGAACAGTTACGCAAACAGGTTTTGGATAAACCGGCTGACTTTGCGACAGTTGCGAATGAGCATTCTAAATCTCCCTACAAGGGAAGAATGTATTGCAAGCACCAGGGAGAATTACCACGCGAACTTGAAGACGCGGCGATGCCTTTAAAGGTCGGCGGCATCAGTACTGTGTACCATTCCACTTTCGGGTATCATATCTTTCAAATGGTTAGAAAGGATGAAGCACAACCTTTTGATAAAATTCAGAAACAAGTAGAAGACGATTTTATTCGATATAAGAATCAATCCATCATTGATAAATATTTAGACCAGGCTGTGGCCAGTGCGAAAATTAAGGTTTTCCCTGATAAGCTTGGTTTTAGCTACACAGGAAAATATAAATAATGGCGCGTCATTTTTCTGCAATTATTACGTTAACACCTTTTTTGGATAGTTTTACATAGAAGTCGCGCGTTATTCTCAAGGAGTATTTTATGAAGTCAGTTAAAGCATTCTTAGTAATTTCTTTTTTCCTTTTTGCGACTCTGAGCGTTTTCGCGCAGGAAGGCGATGTCAAAGTACTTGATGAAGTCATTGCTCGCGTCAACACCGAAGTTATTTTACGTTCGGCTTTTGATCGCCAATTGGAAGATTTCATTGCCGAAATGCGGCAACGCGGAATGGAAGTTACGGAACTGGAAAAGAAAGTCGCTGAAATCAAGCCTTCGATTATTGACAGTTTGATTGATCAGCAATTATTGACGCAGCGCGCGAAGGAATTATCTGTCGAAGTTGAAGGACAGGTGAACGAACAATTCGTCCGTTTGATGAAGGAAAATAACCTCACCAGTCTTGATGAACTCGAACAAAAAATGCGCGAAGTTGGCATCGACATTAACGAAAATAAACGCATGTTGAGAAGTCGTTTCATGGCGGATGCTGTGCTCAATCGTGAAGTTTACGGCGACATCTATCGGAAGATGACGGAAGGCGCAAAAAAAGAATTTTACGAGAAGCACAAAGATTGGTTTTCAACTCCGGGCGAAGTTGAACTGAGCCGGTTGTTTATTCGCAAACCTACTAATCCCTTACTTCAACAACAAGCCTTAACGAAAGCCAAAGACATCGCTACGCAAATTCAGGGCGGAGGAGATTTCAAAGCTTTTGTGCTGAGTAAGTCAGAAGACTCTTCCGAAATCGTCCGCAAATCCGGGTATATTGGATGGGTTCCATTGCCCCAGTTATCTAACGAAATTCGCGGGGCCGTCGAAAAACTTGAAGTTGGAAAAATCACTGATCCGATTCCTGTTGACGGTGGGTTCGCTCTCTTCATTGTGGGCGCCCGTAAGGAACCTGTCGTCAAACCTTTCGAAACAGACGAAGTAAAAGGTGCTGTTACACAACGCTTAGTCATGGAAAAAGGCGAAGACGCAGTGAAGGAATATTTAGCGCATTTACGCGAAGATGCATTTATCGAAATTGACCCTAAATATCAGGTTCCTGGTCTTAAAACTACTTCTGCAAGTATCAAGCGAACTCCATTCAGTGAAGAATCTGACAAGGAACGTAATAAGCGTCTAAAACGCGAAAAGAAAGAAAAAGAAAAACAGAATAAAGAAGCTGCCAAAGCTAAAGAAACCGTCCAAAAATAGCGTTGATAAATAAAACAAGCCTCCATCAAAGCAACGGTTTGATGGAGTCTTTTAGCGTTTCATTCTCACCGTATTTAGCAAAAAGAATTTTATTTATTCTCACCCATGAATCTCGAAATTTTTCCTGCTTCTTGATTTATGCGGTTATTCATTTGACAGGTTCATTAACTGCCTTACAATCTTTTGTTTTCAGGGTTTTATTCATTCGCAAAAGATATATTCATGAAACTTTTTATCAATCAATTCGGAATCAACGATACGATCAGCACTTACTTGTTAGTTAAAGCTAAAGAGTTTCGTAACAAAAAAGCAGGTGGTCAGTACCTGACTTTAAATTTTGCAGATCGCACGGGAGAAATCGCCGGTCACTGGTGGGATAACTTTGAAGAAGCTGCCGAATCATTTGAGATCGACGATGTTGTTTTTGTTCGAGGTCAGGTCATTCTTCATCGCAGTCGCCCTCAGCTGACCGTTCATAAAGTTCGCGCCTGTGATGAACATGAATATGAATTAGCTGATTTCTTCGCAGCTTCTAAATTTAATGTAGACGAAATGTTTTCAGAATTGCTGAGTATTATTCAGGGGTTTGAAAATAAATTTCTGAAACAATTACTTGAAAACATCTTTGCCAGCGAAGAAACCGTCAGAAAATTCAAGCGTGCGCCAGCGGCTAAAACCATGCACCATCCTTTTCTCGGTGGGTTGCTGGAACATTCCCTTTCTTTAGTTAAACTAGCTCGTAAAGTGGGAACTCATTACGAAGGAATTGACCTGGACTTATTGCAAGCCGGTGCTGTTTTGCACGACTTTGGAAAAATTGATGAACTGAGTTATGACCGCGGTACTAATTACACCAATGACGGTCAAATGCTGGGACATTTAGCAATGGAAACAATTTTTGTTTCTGAACAAATTAAGCTGATCCCTGATTTTCCGGAGGAGTTACGGCGTCACCTTTTGCACATGTTGCTTTCTCATCACGGTAAACTTGAGTATGGTTCACCTAAATTACCGTCTACGCCTGAAGCATTTTTGTTGTCCTATTTAGACGATTTGGATTCCAAAGTTGAAGCGATGCAACGACTCATCGCTGAACCTCATAATGTTGGCGATTGGACAAGAATTACTCCGATGTTCGAGCGTCCAATTTATCGGCGTCGAACACTAGAATCCTCTGAAGCAGAAATACAATCTGAGTCAAATACCGAAACTTCGGTAGCAGCCTCGGTGGCTAATTCTTCGCCTTCAAAAAACACTAAGACTGCCGCCAAAACATCTGGTTTTAATAACCCTTTTAGCGGGCTGGCAGATTTAATGACCCAGCAAGATTCCAAAGAATAGGTAAATTCTTCTATGATTTCTGCAATCTTACTTGCCGCTGGCGAATCCAGCCGAATGAACGGTGATTTCAAACCACTCATGAAATGGGGGACGCGTTCGATAATTAGTCAATGCATTGACAACCTAAAACGTTCCCGTGTTGATGAAATCGTCGTCGTCCTTGGTCATCGTCAATCTGAAGTCCGTTCACGCCTAGCCGGAGCCGGCGTGCAATTTGCCATCAATGAAGATTTTCGCCGAGGAATGATTAGCTCAATTCAGACTGGCCTTCCGTTAATTAGCCCGCGCTCTGATGGGGTGATGATCTGCCTCGTAGATCAACCAATGGTCGGCCCTGATGTAATTAATCCGCTCGTCATTAGCTTTGGCGACTACGAAAAAAAGATTTCTGTCCCGACTTTTCACGGTAAACATGGTCATCCCATAATTGTCAGTCGTGAATATGAAACGGAAATAATGAAGCTTTCTGACGATAATCCTGATGGTTTCAAAGCGTTACTCAACAACCATCGTAGTGAGATTCAGGAAGTTTCTGTGGACTCAGATTCGATCCTTCAGGATATTGATACATTTGAAGACTATCAAAGATTAGTCGCAGATTTACCCTCGCTGTATGAATCACATAGCTGGACACCTTAACACTACTACTCAAAAGGAGAGTTCCTTATGCCCAAAAAGTACGCTCAAATGATTTTTCAATCATTAATTGCTTTAGCTTCCGGGGCGCTTGGTTTAGTTGCCGCCCTGGCTTGGAATGAAGCTATTAAAGCCACGATCAAAAAGATTTTCGGTGAAGATGACAGCCTCGCTGGAATGTATGTTTATGCTGTTACTGCCACAATTATTGCAGTAATCGTCGTACTATTCTTAACTAAACTTGCCTCAAAAGTTGGCGGTGAAGCTGTCGTTACGCGTGAAGCTGACGGTTAGAAAATTTTCTCAATTAAATTTTTCAAGGCAAAAGTTTTTTCAATCTTTCATAAAAGCCGCAAACAAACCGCAAACTTATGAGAAGATTTGATTCTATACTTTTGCCTTTTTCAGTTCATGTAACTGTTATCTGAATCATTATGGCTTACGAAGATCTACGAGAATTTATTAAAGTTTTAGAGCGCCACAAAGAACTAAAGCGAATTTCTGTTCCTGTCTCCAGCGATCAGGAAATTACTGAAATAACTGATCGCGTTTGTAAATCTTCCACTCGTAATGTCGCGCTGTTATTCGAGAATGTAGATAACCGAAAAACTCCTGTTTTGATTAATGCGTTTGGTAGCCAGCATCGAATGGAACTGGCTCTGGAAGTGAAATCAATCGAAGATATTTCGCATCGTTTCACTGAATGGCTGGATTTTAAATCTCCTACCGGATTACTGGAAAAAGTCAAAATGTTGCCAAAACTGGCGGAGATCGGTAAGTATTTTCCTAAAATTGTAAAATCCGGCAAATGTCAGGAAGTCATCAAACACGAAGGTGAATTTTCATTATTTGATTTTCCAATTCTCAAATGCTGGGAAGCCGACGGCGGTCGCTTTATTACCTTTCCAATGGTTTTCACGAAAAATCCGAAGAATGGTTCGCGCAATTGTGGAATGTATCGGATGCAAGTTTATGACGAAAAAACTACCGGAATGCATTGGCAGATTCATAAGCATGGCGCAACGCATCATCGGGATCAAGAAAACCGCGGTGCCGAAAAAATGGAAGTCGCTGTTGCCATTGGTGGCGATCCATTAACGACATTCGCCGCAACTTTGCCGCTGCCAGATGATTTGGATGAAATGATTTTTGCGAGTTTTCTCCGCGAAAAACCTATCGAAATGGTGAAGTGCGTCAGCATAGATTTGGAAGTTCCCGCCAATGCTGAAATTGTTCTTGAAGGATATGTTGACCCTGCCGAACGTCGTATTGAAGGGCCTTTCGGAGATCACACCGGATTTTATACGCTTGAAGAACCTTATCCCGTTTTTCACGTGACAACTATCACGCATCGCAAAAATCCGATTTATCAGGCGACAATTGTTGGCAAACCTCCAATGGAAGATTGTTGGATGGGATGGGCCATCACCCGTGTGACTCTTCCCGTGATGAAGCGTCAGTTCCCTGAAATTGTCGATGTCAGTTTGCCTTTTGAAGGCGTCTTTCATAACTGCATGATCATCTCAATCCGCAAACAATATCCGGGTCATGCACGCAAAATCATGAATGCTATTTGGGGGCTTGGACAAGCGATGTTCACAAAATGTATAGTCATCGTTGACGAAGACGTAGACGTTCAAAATCACAGCGAAGTCGCGTGGAAAGCCTTGAATAATATCGACCCTGAACGTGACATCCAGTTTGTGATGGGCCCGATTGATGTGCTGGATCATGCTTCGCGCGAAATGGGGTATGGCTCCAAAATGGGTATTGATGCAACTCGCAAATGGAAAGCCGAAGGTTTTCATCGTCGCTGGCCTCGTGAAAATAATACCAGTGCTGAAGTACAAAAATTGGTTAACGCAAAATGGGACAAAATGGGGCTGTAATTGACGAATTTATTTCCAGCTATGAATTGAAACGTGAGGCGATTCAGATTCGCCTAGCTGAATTCTCAGCGATTAGAGAGTCCGCCTCAGACACTAAATTATTTGAAGAACTGGTTTTTTGTATTTTCACTGCCGGGTGTAGCGCTCGAATGGGGTTGAACTCCATCGAGAAAGTTCGCAGCTCTTTATCAAAAGGTTCTCATCTTCAAATTGAAAATAAACTGGTTGGTTCACATCGTTATCCGCGGGCCAGGGCTGGTTATATTGTTCATACCCGAAAATATTTAAAGCAGGAATGTTCGATGAAGCTTCGTGAAAAGCTTGAATCTTTTGGTGATGATTGGATTACCAGACGAGATTTTTTTGCTGCGAATAAGGGAATCAAAGGCATTGGTTATAAAGAAGCCAGTCATTTTCTTCGCAATATTGGTTATCGCGGCTACGCAATTTTGGATAAACATATTTTGCGAACCCTCCATGAAGTGAATTTAATTGATTCTCCTAATCCTCCTTCCACTCAAAAAAAATATCTCGCCGTCGAAGAATTAATGCTTAATTTTGCTGACAGGATTAAAATAGATTTCGATGAACTTGACCTTTTACTGTGGTCTAATAAAACCGGCGAAATCCTAAAATAGTTTTTTGTCTTTTTCGAGGTGCCGTATGAAGCCTTTCTTTCTTGCCATCATTGTATCTCTACTGTTCTCACCTCTTCTG